>NZ_JBEOOY010000014.1:0-80315 GCF_040309585.1 Psychrobacter sp. GW64-MNA-CIBAN-0177 | reverse complement strand
TGTAAAAGAGCCAGAAAAGATGAGATTACAAGCTGCTTAATTGGGCTTGATGGTGACAACTACCTTGAAAAACTCCGATACTAACACTTTCAAAGAACGACTTAATATCTAAACGATATATCCTATAACTAGTGCCTTCCTTCAAATGCTGTACAAGCTGACGGGATATTTCATTTCTGCTTTTAGTTTTCTTTAACGCTAATCTTATATTTGATGTTAAATTGCGAGCTAGTGTTACTTGATGAAAGCTCTTCAAAGTATAACAAGGTTTGTTGTTTTTAATTATTTTTTGGATTTCAAAAAATTCAGTTAATGAGTTGGAGCAATTAAAAGACTTATCTAGAATTTTCTTTTTTTCTTCCAATTTTATTAAATTAGTATGTTTAGACATATCACTACTGTAAATATGCTTATCGAGAGTCTTGTGTGTAATTGCCTGTTTTGTCATATTAAACTCATTATTCTGTTTAAGACTGTTAGACTATACATTTTTGAGAATATCATCCACAATTTTTTCTAAAAAATGTTCAGCCATCTCGTTTATGTCGATTCTTTACCAAAAGCCGCATAAACCCGATTTAACCCCTCACGCAGCAGCGCCTCAGGACACGCCACATTAATACGCATTTTTAGATGACCCTCGCGACCGTATTTAATACCCGAGTTTAGCTCAACTTTGGCGGCTCGCAGTTTGTCATAAAGCGCCTGATCATCTTGCGCGTACGCTGAGCAATCGAGCCAAATCAAATACGACGCCTCAGGGCGCATTACCTTGATATCAGGCAAATACCCTGCTAAAAAGTCTAGCGTAATCTCGATATTTTTTTCGATATAAGCCAGTACCTGTGCAAGCCAATCGCCGCCCTCTTCATAAGCACTTTGCATCACCGTATAAGCAAATAAATTCAGCTCGTATTCATCATTTAACTGCTGCTGCTGGCTGATTTTTCTGATTAGCGTCTCATCTTTAGCAAAGATCATCGAGCCTTTGATACCCGCTACGTTAAAGGTTTTAGTCATTGAGGTTAGACTAACGATGTTATGCGCGTAATTTTCTGCTTCTGCTAGCTTTAATAAAGGCGTGAATTTATGACCACTTAAGGTTAAATCTTGATGAATCTCATCACTGACGATGGCGACATCGTGTTTTTGACACAGCGCCAGTAGCGCTTTAAGCTCGCCTGCAGTCCAGACGCGCCCGCCCGGATTATGCGGGTTGCATAGCAAGTATAGCTTAACCTTATGCTCGATAATTTTAGCTTCGATATCTTTTAGATCGAGTTGGTATTTACCCTCAACTTCTTTTAACGCAGACATCACAAGCGTGCGCTTATTTTGCTGCACCTTAGTCATAAACGGCGTATAAATGGGATCATTGACCAGTACCGCGCCGCCTACTTCGGTAAATATCTGCATCATCAGCGCAAGGCTTGGCACCACCCCTGGCGAAAATAAGATATTATCCCGTGTCAGATTTAAACCATAACGATTGCTATGCCAGTTGATAATCGCCTCAAACAACCCCTCGGTAGGTTTGGTATAGCCCAAGATGCCGTGTTCGGGCACGCGCTGTACGCTAGTCAAGATAGGCGGCGCGGCTCTAAAGTCCATATCGGCGACCCATAGCGGAATGGTATCGTCACTATAGTGCCACTTAAGTGATCCCGTCCCGCGTCTATCGATGATTTCGTCGAAGTTATATTGCACTGGTATTGTCCTTGGTCATACGGTTAAAGAAAGCTTTACATCATGCGTTCGGTAGCGTTACGAGTCTCTACCTACCCTTAAACTCAGGCTCGCGGCGCTCAACCATCGCCATCGCACCCTCCTTTGCGTCTTCTGAATGAAATAAATGCGGCAGATAACCATGAATATTAGCTAGCGCTGACTTTGCGCCATTACGACTGGCATCTTGCGCAGAGGATAGCAGCCCTTGCACGCCAAGCGGGGCGGAGGTGCTGATCTCTTTGGCAATCGTTAGCGCGCGCTCGTACTCTTCACCATTGGGTACGACTTCACTGACTAGGTTTAGTTTATCGGCGGTTTGCGCGTCAAAGTTTTTACCTGTCAGCAAGTACGGCATGGCTTTTTGCCAGCCAGCTGCAGCGACAAAGCGTACCGTCGCCCCGCCAAACGGCATGATACCGCGCTGCACCTCCATCTGCGCAAAGTTGCAATTATCACTAGCGATGACCACATCACTATTTAGCATCAGCTCAATCCCAGCGGTAAAGCAAGTGCCTTGTATTGCCACGACCACAGGTTTGGTCCGCAGTTTGCCACCGATACCCCACGGATCGATTTTATTATCATTGAATTCAAACGCGCCTTTATCCCATTTATCTTGTAGCTCCATCAAATCAAGACCAGCGGTAAAGTGCTCGCCATGGGCGAAGATAAGCGCACAGCGTAGGTTATCGTCGTTTTCATAGTTGGTAAGCGCCTCAGAGAGTTGCTTGATCATATGGCTATCAAAGGCGTTGCGCTTGTCCGCACGATTGAGTCCGATTAGGCAGATATGGCCGTCAGTTTCATAGGTAATGCGCTTGCCAATAGCGTCAGTATCGTTTTGCATGCTCATGGTTTTATCCTTTTTATATTTGTAGTTGTGGTAGGGTGCGGTTAGTTTTATCAAGTTTTCGTAGAGAATGAAGATAAAATGTAACCCACCATTTAAACCTTATAAAAGTATAAGACGGTGGGTTACGCTGCGTTAACCACACCCTACGCCAAAATTGTCTTATTTCAGTGAATATTACTGACTTTCAATATAGACATACGCTCTTTGCAACGCAAGCACCGTTTTAGCGTTTCCATCAACAGCTGACCTCAATATCAGTTGACCTGATTTGCGATAAGTGCAACTATTATTCAACCTAAGACATGACTCAGAGCTTTTTATGGAATTTTGGCACGGTTTTTTGCTGATCACTAGCGTGCACTTGCTCGCTGCCGCCTCCCCAGGTCCTGATTTTGTATTGGTTTCACAGCAGACTTTGGCAAAGGGGCGACGCACGGGTCTGATTTGTAGTCTCGGTATTACCTTAGGTCTCGCCGTCCATATTATCTATTCGGTATTGGGACTGGCAACGGTAATCGCTCACTCGCAGCCTCTACTCACCGCTATTAAATGGTTGGGCGGCGCTTATCTGATTTATTTAGGCTGGCAAGGCATTCAAGCTAAACCCATTCAAGCTAAACCCATTCAAGCTAAACCCATTCAAGCTAAACCTAAGCCGGTCTCGGACATAGCAGCGCCCAATGCTCAAACTACTTTAGACAGTCAAAGTGTTAAACCGACAAAATCTGACGTAAGCAACAGCGATTCTACTTTTGCTATTTTGCGTCGTGGGTTTTTTTGTAATGTATTTAACCCAAAAGCGCCGGTGTATTTTGTCGCGATATTTACCCTCGTATTGTCACCTGACATACCGCTTTGGCAGTTAGCAATCTATGGCGTATGGATGATGGTCTTGCAGATGGCATGGTTTAGCGCCGTAGTGATGTTACTCTCCATTCCTGCGATACATCGTCGCTTTCAACGCTTTGAGCATTGGATTGACCGCGTCTTAGGTACCGCGATGATCGTATTGGGATTAAACCTGATTTTACGTAGCCGATAAGACATTCGTTAGCCGCGAAATCTGCTAAAATGGTTGATTATATTCAAACATCAAAGCCCGATACTATGACCAGTAAGCTTATGAACCGTCGCCCGACCGCTAACAATCACAGAAACAGATCACCTGAGACTGCCAAAAAATTAGGCCAGCTGCATCCACGCAATCCGCACCAAGGCCGCTATGACTTTGCGGTATTGACCCGCGCTTTGCCTGAGCTTGCCAAGCATACGATTACCAATCCTAATGGCGAGCCAACGATTAACTTCTCTGATCATCAAGCGGTAAGAGTGCTTAATCAGGCGCTATTGGCCCATTATTATGGCGTTAAATTTTGGGACATTCCTGAAGGTTATTTGTGTCCACCGATTCCGGGGCGTGCCGATTATATTCATTACATCGCTGACTTATTGGCGCAAACCACGCACATGAATGACGATAATACACCGCCGATGGGTAAAGAAATCCATGCCTTAGATATTGGTACTGGTGCCAGTGCTATTTACCCTATTATCGGCAGCCAAAGCTACGGTTGGCGCTTTACGGCGAGCGATATCGACCCTATTTCGGTCAATACCGCGGCATTGATTTGTGAAGCCAATCCAAAGCTAAAAGGCGCGGTGAAAGTAAAACTACAACCCAATCCGAAGAAGTTTTTTGCAGGTATCATCGGTCGTCAAGATTACTTCGATGTGGTCGTGTGCAACCCGCCATTCCATGCGTCACTAGAAGAAGCGATGGAATCCAATACCCGCAAGCAGCATAATTTGCAACGCCATCGTGGCAAGAATGAAAACGAGCAAGTAAGCCGACACTCAACGAAATCTGGCAATGCGGCACAAAACCTAAACTTCGGCGGTCAGCATAAAGAGCTATGGAGTGAAGGTGGCGAGATTACCTTTTTGACTAAGATGATAAAAGAGAGCCAAGATTTCGCTGAGCATGTTGGCTGGTTTACTAGCTTAGTCTCGAAGTCTGAAAACGTAAAACCTTTACAGCTATTGCTAAAGCAGCTTGATGTCACACAGATGCGCATTATTGAGATGAGCCAAGGACAGAAAAACACCCGTATATTGGCATGGCGTTTTAACACTGATGAAGAATAGTAGTTACTGTTTTTAATTCTTAAAGTTTCACGTGAAACAAAAAAAGCACCGCTCTGGAACCCAGAGCGGTGCTTTTTATTGAGAAAATAAGTCAAAATGGAATATAGTTAAATACCTTAAAACGCGACGGTATTGCTGATTTATCGATATTAATTTTCACTCATTATAGGGCGTGTTGAACATTCGATCGTGGCACTGACAGAGACTATTTTTTAGGCTGATGCTAAAATTGCCCCATACCGTGTTGCAATTCGAGCTAAGGTATCAACATAATCTTCGACTTGCGCCGTGTCTGGAACAATTTTAGCGATCAGCAGTGTTCATTTATGAATGTTCAACACGCCCTAGTTATCTAGCCAAAAAACATGATTTTTATACCAATTAAAATAAGCACCAAACCACCTAATGCTTCGGCTTTATCCTCTAACCATGTACCAGAGCGCCAGCCTAGATAAACACCGAATAGCCCAAATATAGCCGTTACTACAGCGATAATTAAACATGCTAACCATGCATTCAATGCCAATAAATTAAGGGTAAACCCTGCCGCCATCGCATCAATACTGGTGGCAATGGCGAGCGTAAACATAGTGCGATGATTGATACTGCCGTTTCCACTGCCTATGGCGGCAACGGTATCACCAGTCGTATCAATAGCACCAGCCTTTAGGTGAAGCGCACTGTCTACCGCATCCTCCCCATCACCAGTAAACACCTCATAAAGCATCTTGCCACCGAGACCGATCAGTATAATGCCACCGATCCAAGGTGCAGCAGCAGCCAACCAGCCTAAAAGTGCTGCGCCTAACAAATATCCAATCAATGGCATCACGCCCTGCGCAATACCAAAATATAACGCCGCATAAACAGCTAAACGTAACAAATACTGCTTGCTTTGTTTTTGCGACTTAGCACCCAGCCCAATCGCGACAGCAAATGCATCCATGGCTAAAGCGATAGCCAGCAACACAACTTCAATCATTTTAGTGTCCACTTATTATAATGATTTATCTAGTGAAGTTTCACGTGAAACATCACATCGATTTAATCGTTTACCTCTTCCCAAAAACTACGCTTTCTGCCATGCTTATCTTTAAGCGTAATAACATATTCTTTATGGGTTGCAAGTTCGCTGTAAGGCTTAGACGATTGACTAATAACCGTATCAAGCTTTGTTAGACGGTTGAAGTAGCGAGCCGCGTGACCATAGGCTTTGCTGCGAGAGCTGTCTAGAATATCATTAAGTAAAGTGCGATAAATAATAACTTGAAGTAAATCAGTCTCAGCTGGCAACTCCTTTAACATGCCGGTTAGCGCTGTATAATGTACATCAGCAAACTGGCAATAACGGGCAACTGCGACCTGATTGGCAAGCTCAACCTCTCCTATTTCTAGCAGTAGTGATGTTGCCATAAATACATTTTCTTGTTGCTCTGCCAGCTCATAAGCTCTTTTTCGCCACTGAGCTTGCTGAGCAGGACTGGCCTCAGCCATGATAGCTTTTAGCCTTAAAGGGCTTGGTTGCAGCTCAAATACCTCGCCTAGCACTTCCATGAGCGCATTGGTATTTTTTTGCATGTGATATATGTGACTTAGCCAATCCAAGCGTCTGGTCTTATCTAACAGACCATCGCTTTGCCACTCTTCATTTAAGTAGTGTAGTGCCTTATCAAAAGCTCTTTGATTTAGCAAAAATGTTAGCAACTCTTCTAATCTTCGAGGATGAACTGGTCTAGTCTCTTGCATCTCAAAAAAGATGGTTTCAAAAAATCCCACATCACCTAGCGCCCTTGATAGATTTTTTATGGCGATCTCAATTACCATTTTTTCATAGTTAATCGAAAAAGCATCATCGCTTAAAGGGCTGTTTTGCCTTTCATTGAGCGTATCTTCGTTTGCCTTTTTTATTTGGATATTCTCACGCTCTTGTTGATAATCAGCGATCAATCCACGTATCTCAGGCTCAGATAACAGCTCATTAATATCTTCTAATAAACTATCTTTAGTACCATAATCATTATCGTCAGCCAGCAATTTTACTTTCTTTACCCAAGCATGGCTGAGTATATCGCGCTCATCAACCAGTATGTCTCGCTTTTCTTGCTCATAGCATGTGCTAGCCACTGTCAGCCAAGATGCAGTCAAACTCCTATAAATATCACCAATATAACCGTTAGAATCATCAGCACGCCCTAAGCTAGCATTAGTAGATTCTATAAATAACTCAAGTAACGTCAGGCATTCTTGTGGTTGCTCAGGATAAAGGCTCATTATGTCACTGGCTAAGTGCTGAAGCTCAGTAGCAAATTCGCTAGACTCCCAATAATCTACAAACTTCCTTCGTCTTCTAAGTCCTTTTAGTGTAGTGGTTAACTTTTTTATAAGTTTAGGCTTATCTGATTGTAATAGCAGACGCTCAATTTTTTTATCGAGCATTTTATCTACACCATACACATCAGAGACAAAATCAATTAAGGCCGTTTTTGATAGTTGTGACAAATACTTCTTTTGTTCTGCGTTTAGCATAGTGTTACCCTCACTATTTTACTGGTAATGTTTCATATGAAAAAAGCCACCTTGCGAGCAAGATGACTTTATACCAATAAATACTTATATTCAAACTTCAAGGTCTATAATCTCAAAGCTTAAAAGCTAAATATCCAAATTAGACACTGTTAGCGCATTTTCTTCGATAAAGATACGACGTGGCTCAACGTGATCACCCATTAGGCAGGTAAACATATGATCCGCCGCGATAGCATCTTCGATCGTGACGCGTAGCATGCGACGGTTTTCAGGATCCATAGTGGTATCCCAAAGCTGATCAGCGTTCATCTCCCCTAGCCCTTTATAGCGCTGGATTGCCAAACCACGACGCGCATCCAGCATCATCTGTTGCCAGAGATAATCAAAGTCACGCACTGGGATATCTTTGGTCGTACCTGCTGTTGCCTCACGACGAATAAAGGCATCTTCCTCAAGTAAGGTGTTCCATTCAGCCGATAATCGTAGCAACTTGGTATATTCACCTGAGTTGATAAAGCTTGCATCTAGCAGATAATGGTGGGCTAATTGATGCACATAAACAGTGATACGTGGCAACCATTGTGCCTTGGCTGATAACGCCTCACTATCAGACACTGTGCCATCTGCAATTTCTACCGCAGGCCTCATACCCAATAAGTCTGCAGCGGCAGCATCCATATTCTTTGGTTGCGGCGCATGAATATTGACCAATTCAATCTCAGGGCTCAGATCACTACCAAAGTGCTCAAGCTGAGTTTGCATGGCTTCTTGCCACGCTTGCATAGCAGACTTATCGTAAGTCATATCAGTGCTAAGCTTTGGCGTATGCGTTAAAGCATCCAAAATTACCGCTGGAAAACGAATTTGCAAACGGGCTTTGATCAGCTGCGTTTGGTTATAATCATTCAATAGCGTCTCTAATGCTTGCCCAGTAATGGCAGGCGCATCAGCACTAATATGCAGCTTGGTATTGTCAATCGTTGATGACAATAGATAAGCTTTTAAGGCTTCATCGTCCTTTAGATACAGCTCTTGACGACCTTTTTTCACTTTGTATAGCGGTGGCTGAGCGATATAAATATAGCCACGCTCGATCAGCTCTGGCGTTTGACGGAAGAAGAAGGTCAACAGCAAGGTACGAATGTGTGACCCATCAACGTCGGCATCGGTCATGATGATGATTTTGTGATAGCGTACTTTATCAGGATTATATTCATCAGGACCGATACCACAGCCAAGCGCAGTAATTAAGTTACCTACTTCCGCAGACGACAACATTTTGTCAAAACGCGCACGCTCAACGTTTAGGATTTTACCTTTTAGTGGCAAAATCGCTTGGGTCTTACGGCTACGACCCTGCTTGGCTGAACCACCCGCAGAGTCACCCTCCACGATATACAGCTCTGAAAGCGCTGGATCTTTTTCTTGGCAATCCGCCAACTTACCAGGCAAACCAGCGATATCCAAAGTGGTCTTACGACGTGTCATTTCACGTGCTTTGCGAGCAGCATCACGTGCTCGTGCTGCATCGATGATTTTATTCGCAATGGCTTTACTAGCCGTTGGATTCTCTAACAAAAAGTCGTTGAACTTATCATGCATGGCTGATTCAACAGCAGACTTTACTTCGCTTGAGACCAGCTTGTCTTTGGTTTGACTAGAGAATTTTGGATCAGGCACTTTAACCGAGACAATCGCCGTCAAACCTTCACGCGCATCATCGCCCGTCGCCGTCACTTTCTCTTTTTTGAATAAGTTTTCACGATCCATATAACTGTTTAGACAGCGGGTCAATGCCGAGCGAAAGCCTGATAGATGCGTACCACCGTCGCGCTGCGGAATATTATTGGTAAAGCACAATACTTTTTCGTTATAAGTGTCCGTCCATTGTAGGGCCACTTCGACACTGATGCCATCGTCTTGCTCACTATCAAAATGGAAGACTTCGTTGACGCCATCTTTGCCCGCATTAATATAGCTGACAAACTCTGACAATCCGCCTTTATGCTCAAACTCATGACGCTTATCGATACGCTCATCGGTCAAGACGATGCGTACACCTGAGTTCAAAAACGACAGCTCACGTAAACGCTTGGCTAAAATATCATATTCGAAGATAGTGCCAGTAAAGACATCGTTACTAGGATAAAAGCGGATTTGGGTGCCCGTTTTATCCGTTGCTTCCATTTGCTGAATGTCAGCATCAGGCACACCATCGGTATACGTCTGATGGTAGTGATAGCCTTCACGCCAGATATTCATTTCAAGCTTTTTGGACAAGGCGTTAACGACCGAGACGCCGACACCATGTAGACCGCCTGAGACTTTATAGCTGTTATCATCGAACTTACCACCTGCGTGCAGCACGGTCATGATAACCTGCGCCGCTGACACCCCCTCTTCTGGATGGATATCAACAGGGACGCCGCGACCATTGTCCATGACACTGACCGATTCGTCTTCGTGAATGACGATATCGATCTGATCACAATGACCGGCCAATGCTTCATCGATAGAGTTGTCCACCACCTCAAAGACCATATGATGCAAGCCGGTGCCGTCATCGGTATCACCGATATACATCCCAGGACGCACGCGCACGGCTTCTAAACCGCGTAAAACACGGATATCTTTGGAGCTGTAATCAGAGGGTAACCCTTGAACGGCGGCAGGGACAATCGTGTCAACGACAGTATCCGACACCATAGCATCTGAAACTGTCGTATCGGCCGTCAATTGCTCGTAATCGGTAGGTAATGAATCACTCATGTGCATTCCTTAATCTAGCCATTATCAGCCCATCACGGGCGCACCATTACGGTGACGCCTCACGATGTTATCTTAGACTTAACGTTTTATGGTCAAAGCCTGTCATGCGTATTATTAGCTAAACATTGTTAGCTACAACTTTGTGGCATGTCATTACAGACATAAAATTAGCGCTCGGTATTTTTAATACTAGCTTCTGTTCTTTTAAACATTATTAAAGCCAAGTAAAATAAATAAAACACATATTTATCAGCCACTTAGAATTTTATAGATAATAAAAAAACTCTATATCACGCCATAAGATAACTTACTGAGAATAGGACAAAAATAAAGCCCTATTTTAGCATTTTTTTGCTTCTAAGTCACTGTTTACTGGCAGTTTTATCGTTATCTATCAGGTATTTTAAGTCGGTAAGAATTACCGAAAAATAAGAGGGTAAATTATGGATGAAATGCAAAGTTGACGAGGAGGAATTAAAACAAAAATATCAATATTTATGCTTAGTTGTCAGGAGAAATTTGACCTTGTTTCACATGAAACATATTAGGTTTTGACCATAATGTATTGACTAGCGGTACGATATCATCGGTCAAACTGGTCATAAATACTTGACAAGGCAGCTGCGCTAGCGTTGACAATAAAATCTCAATCGCCCTATCATCAAGCTCTGCAGTGATATCGTCTAACAATACCACGGGCGTCACTCGCGATTTAAAATCATTGTTAGAGATATCCGCATCTTTTTCAGTATTAAGTAGCAGCGGCAACTGTGATAAGCGCAATGCGGTAATCAATAGCTTCTTTTCACCGCGCGATAACACATTAGCGGCCTGCTCTTTTAAAACGGGCAATTTCGTGTGTATATCGCCTTCTACTGTCGTGTTTTTAGTTTCCTGCCCTTCATGTATGGCTAGCGGCTCGCTAGAGCGCCAATGGACATGAATATCGGCACGGTGGTTACCGATGCGGGTATAGCCCAGCTGCAAATCCTGTTCTAAGCGCTCATTAAGCTGTACATCGAGCGCAACACTGGTGTCGTAACCGGCACTATAGCTCAAGCTCAATTGCTCGGCATAAGCAGGCAATAACTGAGCAATGCTTTGAGCAAAATAAGGCTGCCATTCGCTAAATATTCGTTCGCGATAGTGATGGATAAGTGCCGCATGACTGCTCAGACCTCTGTCCCATGCTCTAAGCTCAGCAAGTTGAACTTGGGTCAAGTGGCGTGATTTTTTTAGCAAACTATTGCGCTGTTTTAATAGCCGTTGATAAGCTACCCATTGCGGATGAAAGCCTTGTTTCATGTGAAACACCAACCAATCCAACAGCTGCCGACGACTGGCACTGCCCTGCTCTAACATATCCATAGTAGAGGGATCTATTAATAGTGTGGGGAGCTGTTCGGTTAAGATGCTTTGATTGTAAACGGTGCTTTGATTAAGACGTAGTATCGTCGTCGCATCAGCTTGCTTTTGAATCGCTAAAGTGCTGCTATCACTGAGTCTAGCATGTACGGTTGCGCTATTTTGATGGTGCTGAATATAGCGTTTAGGCTGGTGATGACGAAAGCTCTTACCTCGTGATAGCAAGAATATCGCTTCCAATAGCGAGGTTTTACCACTACCATTCGCGCCGATAATGACGTTGCAAGCAGTGGCAGGTAGATTGACTTGACTGAGGTTACGTAGGTGTGAAATTTGTAGACGTTCAATCATAATATCGACAGCCGCCTATTTTTACCATCCGATTATTAGCAGGCAAAAGTTTAATTAATTATAGATTTTGCGAGGTTGCAGAGGTTAGTTTTAAATATGAAAACGGGCTTAAAAACAATACTACAAAGACAGCGACCTCGTCTCACTGGACAAGTGCTACCGTCTAACTGCACCGTTTTCTACAAAAAAAAGCACTATATACGCATTGGCATGATGACATATTGATGGAATTCATCATTTAGCTGATTTACTAGTACTGAGGCGTTAGATTGGCTCATATGCATTTGCAGATCCCCTTGGATGACACTTAGCACATCTTGCAAATAGGCAGCATTAAAGGACAGCTCCATCGGCTCACCTTGATACTTAGCTTGTATCATCTCAACCGCTTCGTCTTGCTCAGCGTTATTAGCGCGTACTTCCACCATACCATCGCTGGCGAAATTAAAGACGACGCCACGTGATTTTTCGTTACTTAAAATCGCGACACGGCGTAGCACATCTGTCATTTTTTCTTGATTAAATAAGGCCAATTTATCGGTATTGCTTGGCATGACGCGACGATAGTCAGGAAACTTACCGTCGATTAAACGTGCGGTAAAGGTCACCATTAGATTATCACTCACCTGCCCTGCACTATCCACTTCACCGAACGGCAAGCTTACTTGCAAAAACTCGCGACCAAAGCTTAGCGTCACTGCGTTATCTTGATCACCCAACATCTTACCAAGCTCAGAAGCCAAACGCTCAAGCTCAATCACCGCTTTGCGCGGCAAGATGGCTTGCATATTCAAATCTGCACTGACATCAATGACACTACGCGCCAATGCCAATCTATGTCCATCAGTTGCAACGGTGGTTAGCTGCTGTTGTGAAACATCAAACAGCATACCAGTTAAATAATAGCGCACATCTTGAATGGCCATGGCGAACTGGGTTTTATGAATCAAATCCGTCAAACGGCTACGGCTAATGGTCAACGGCGTGATATTTTCGGGATTGCCCAAGCTTGGATAATCTTCACTAGGCAATGTACCCAAGGTAAAGCGGCTCTTACCACTCGTCAGCAAACAACGCTCGTTTTCTTGGGTGGCAAGCGTAACTTGTGCTTGTGCGGGTAAGGATTTGCAGATATCTCTCAGTTTTGTCGCAGGTAAAGTGGTTGTTCCTGCTTCAACACAAGCACCAGCAGGCAATTTCAACGTCGATGTCAGCTCTACCTCTAAGTCAGAGGCTGTCAAAATAAGCGCTGACTCAGACAACTGTAGCTTGATATTACCCAAGATAACCATATTGTGACGTTTGTCAGCGGCCTTGGCGATCAAGTTAATAGCTTTTAATAACGACTCTCGATTAATCGATAATTGCATGCTTGGTTACTCTTATTTGAATGATTCTTTTTATATAGATGTAAAATAATGGCTTAATAATACCCTGTCTACTGACGATAATCCACAAGGTATCTGCCGGTTGGTACTCGCAATATTATAAACCATATCAACCGACTAAAATACAGTGTAACCACGGCCTAAAAATAGCGTAGCTACAGCCTAAAATTAATCGTAACATATAGCTTTAACCTGCTTGTAACATCAGAGCAAGTGTCTTGTAATCTTTATCAAACGCTGGGTCGGCGGCGCGTAGCTCATTAACTTTATCACAAGCATGCATAACCGTCGTATGATCCCGTCCGCCAAAAGACTGTCCAATCTCCGGAAAGCTATCGCTGGTCAATTCACGTGATAATGCCATGGCTATTTGCCGTGGTCTAGCAATACTACGCGTACGCTTGCGTCCCATCATGTCTTTGATAGTCACATCGTAGTATTCAGCGACCACTTTGCGGATATTATCCATATTGACGGCTTGCACCCGCATCGCGACGATGTCTTTTAGCGCGTATTGCACCATTTCAAGAGTAATCTGTGCACCCGTCAAGTTAGCATTGGCAAATACTTGATTTAGAGCACCTTCTAAACGACGGACATTTGACACCACGTTTTGAGCGATAAATAAAGCGCATTCCTTAGGGAGCGTCATGCCGTGTGATGCTGCTTTTTTCTGTAAGATTTGTACTCGTGTATCAATCTCAGGCGGATCAACAGCCACCGTCAAACCCCAAGAAAAACGCGATCTAAAACGTTCATCAAATTCCGTCATCTGCGATGGATGACGATCTGATGCCAAAATCAGTTGCTTGTCACCACTGGTAAAATCCGCAAATAACGTTAAAAACTCATTACTACTCTTGGTCTTTCCTGCTAGTACATGAATATCATCTACAATTAATAAATCTACTTTTTTTATTTTCTTTTTAAAATCTTCTATTTTATTATTTCTTAATGAATAAACCAATTGATTAATAAATTTTTCAGAAGTGAAATAATAAAAACTTTGATTGTTTTTTAAATAGCGGTGCGCTACCGAATGCATTAAATGAGTTTTTCCCAATCCTGAAGGACCATATATAAATAAAGGATTGTGACGATTCTTTGATTGACGCTTACCAAGCTCATAACAAGCCTTGTACGCAAGGTTGTTAGACTTACCAGTGACAAAGGTCTCAAAGGTAAAATCAGGATTTAGATAGCTTAATGATTTGGCATCAGCAGATTCTGCTAGGGTAGCATGACGCATGTTGGCATCGATATCTGCGCGCGCATTATTCTGATGTATGGATTCAAATTTGTGCTCGTCAGGGGGAGGGGAGGGGTTATCTTCTACAAATAGCGAACCTGACTGCGACTGATTATTGTCGTTCGACTCACGACCTGCATTATCGACCCGCACGATCACTTCCTCGATACTACCTTGACTGTGCTTGGCCACCAGCTGCTGAATATCTTGCAAATGGTTTTTTTTGATATACGTTACAAAGTAATCGTTCGGTGCAAGAATAATGAGCGTCTGCGCTTCCTGATGGGCTGATAAGGGTCTTAACCACATCGTAAATACGTTATCTTTGACGTTATAACGCAAATCGTTTAGGCACTTATCCCAAATAGTTGCTGTGTCTATCATGAAAAATAATAACCCCATAATCTGAAATAATAAAATGCCCTAAACGGCATAACTGCTCAACCAACATCCATATTGCCTATGAATATCACCTCAAAAATGCTCTTAGAGAATACGCAAAATCACATATCAAGTAGGGTGTTAATCTAACACAATACCCTGTGGATAACATCCTGTTTTTTGTGGATAAGGCTGTGGATAGTTTTGTGGATAAGTTAACAACACGAGTTATCCATATTCCACCCACAGGTTGTCCACAGGGTTACCCATAGTCTAGTATTTTGATAATAAAGGGTAATTTTGACTTAACCACAGATAATAGGCCTCCCAATAACAACAATACTTATATATATTAATAGTTAATTATTATAGAGTTCAAAGATTTCTGTGGATAACTTTCAAAAGTTTAAATTAACAAAGAAGGACTTCTAGGGAATTAAACTGGATTCACTAGCCACAGATTGATGATGCAAGAGTAATCAGAAAAACGGCTTTAGAGACGATGTACTCTACTCATCTAAACATCGATTAAATTAGTTCATTGACCAAGATACTATGCGGTGGTATAATCCTCCGTTATTACGAATTTAGTCCATTATTTTGATAGGTGAGTTATGAAACGTACATTCCAACCAAGCGTGATCAAGCGTAAACGTACTCACGGTTTCCGTGCTCGTATGGCAACTAAAAAAGGCCGTCAGGTCTTAGCTCGTCGCCGCGCTAAAGGACGTCATCGTCTTACTGTATAATTAGTAGATGACGATGAGCATGGCTAATAGTGCTTGTTGTGTTTCTATTATTTATAGATTGCGATAGTCAATCATCACAACTGACACGTAGCCATATATTAAAAGCGCCCACATCGGCGCTTTTTTTGTCTCTATATTTTATGATTCTTCTGATATTGTCACCCGCTCTGATACTAGGTTGTACTATGTCCAATACTGCTCCAGCTACCTTGACCGCCCGCTTCACTAAACAGCAACGCCTGCTGACGCCTGCAGCTTTCCGTGAGGTGTTTGATGCCCCAGAGCGCAAGCTGCACCAGAGCCATTTGATGGCTTTTATACGTACCAATGCTCACGAGCAGCCGCGAGTCGGTATGGCTATTACCAAGCGTAAAGTACCTACTGCGGTGGCGCGAAATTTAATCAAGCGTCAAATACGTGAGCAGTTCCGCGTAAAATATGCAAAACTAGAAAACAAGGATATTGTTTTCATTGTTAAAAAATCTATTAAAGATTTAGATAATAAAGAATTAATAAATGAGATAAATAATATCTTTAAAAAAATAGAAAAAAAATAAAATGAATTTCATTATTTTAAAAATAAATAAATATTTATTTTCTTTGATTTATTATTTTATTTATTTTTATCAAAAGATAATAAGTCCAATTATCCCTGCCCGTTGTCGCTATTATCCAACTTGTTCTAATTATGGTAAACAAGCGGTAGCGTGGCATGGTGTCTGGTCAGGCAGTTGGCTTTTGTTAAAACGTATTAGCCGCTGTCATCCGTTAGGCGGCCACGGCATCGATTTTGTACCGCTGCCCTTATCCTCTTATTTCTATCAATATTTATCCCCTATCGAGCTAGCGATTGTTAAAGCTCAAGGTTTATATGTTGGTAAAGACACTACAAGCTATGTTTCTCGCCTAAACCATATGATGAGACAGCCGTAAAACGTGTTAGTAACTGGATAACTTGTGGATATCTATTGAGTTACCCACAAGTTATCCACACTGTTGGTATCATTTAGGGTGGATTTTTAGTAAAATGATGCACATTTTATGTAAATGACTGCTAGTACGTTGTCACAGCGCTAATAGATAACGGCGATCTGTGGTCATGACACATGCCCTAATTTTTCATTCCCTAATTTTTTAATCTAGGAAAGGTTTATGCAAAAGATATTTCGGGTGATGATCATCATTGCGATGCTAATCACCGCTTATCTGCTGATTTTGGCATGGCGAGATGATTATGCCGATGCACCAGCTGTAGACACGGCATCAGAAGCTGCAACGTCAGTGGGTGCTGATATTCCCTCTACGACTGGCGCAGCAGGTGATATTCCGGTACAGACGGTGGATAACGTGACAGCCGATAACGGCATTGTGACGGCTACCCCTGCGAAAGATGCTGGGCTGATCACAGTCACCACTGATCGCTATGATATAAAAATCAATCCAGAAGGCGGTGATATCGTTTATGCTGCGCTTAAGCAGTATAACGCGACGCTCGATAGCGAGACGCCTTTTGTACTGTTAGAAAATAATAGTAATCGCGTCTATGTGGCTCAGTCTGGCCTGATTGGTCAAGATGGTATTGACACCGCAGAAGGTCGTGCCAATTACAGTCATACTGCTAATAATTACGTCATGGAAAAAGGGCAGCAAACGTTATCTGTACCGCTTACTTATAAAAAAGACGGCGTGACGATTACTAAGACCTTTACCTTTACGCAAGACAAATATCCGATTGATATCAGTTATCAAATTCAAAATGCCTCTGCCGCTGCTTGGCAAGGGCAGATGTTTGCTCAGTTAAAACGTGATGATAGTAAAGATCCTGGCATGTCTGACAAAGGCGCGCTAAGCATGGCGACGTATTTGGGCGGCGCTTGGGGCACCCCTGATGATCCTTACAATAAGCTGAAATTTGGTAACTTTAGTGATGGTGAGTTGACTACGACCAGTGATAAAGGTTGGGTTGGCATCGTGCAGCATTATTTTGTCTCTGCATGGACGCCTGAAAACTTCACGGGTAAGTTCTTCAGTCGTGAAACGGCTGATGAGTACTTTATCGGCTTCAACAGTCAGCCAGTCAATGTTGCACCAAACAAGCAAGTGACGTTAAATGCAACGCTATATGCTGGGCCAAAGGTACAGTCTGAGCTCAAAGATGTGGCAGTTGGTTTGAACAAAACTGTCGATTATGGCTTGCTATGGCCAATATCAAAAATCTTGTTTGCTATCTTGGAAGGCATTCATAAAGTCATTGGTAACTGGGGTTGGTCAATTATTCTACTGACTGTCTTGGTTAAAATTGCGCTGATGTGGTTCTCAAACAAGAGCTACTACTCAATGGCGAAGATGCGTGCCATTGCACCAAGACTCAAAGTGCTCAAAGAAGAGCACGGCGATGATCGTATGAAAATGTCGCAAGAGATGATGGCGATTTATAAAGAAGAGAAAGTCAATCCGATGGCGGGTTGTTTGCCTATCTTAATGCAAATGCCGATTTTCTTAGCGTTATATTGGGTACTGGTTGAAAGTGTTGAGTTGCGTCATGCACCGTGGATCTTATGGATTCAGGATTTATCAGCGATGGATCCATGGTTTATATTACCATTGCTCATGGGTGCGTCGATGTTTATACAGCAGCAGCTAAACCCGCAGCCCGCTGATCCGATGCAAGCCAAGGTAATGAAGTTTTTACCGATTATTTTTACCGCTTTCATGCTGTTCTTCCCAGCAGGTCTGGTTCTATACTGGACGGTGAACAACTTGTTTAGTATGACTCAGCAATATATTGTGAATAAAAAAGTCGACGAAGAGCAAAAGCGTCGTACCGTCAAGGTGCTTGATTAAGCAACAAGCAGTCTGCTTTATAATGAATAAAACCATCGCACAAGCGGTGGTTTTTTTATACGTCAAACCTAATGTTTGCTTATGTTGATACGTGTTAAAAAGCGCAAAATACCGCTATTTAAAGTTTGTTTTGTCAGCCTGCGCCGAGCCGTCTATAATGGAGTTTTTAGTTAATGAGAATAAGTGTGGATTCTGTCAAAGCGGCGTTAGCCCCAACTGATTCATCTGGATTGGCTACCATTGCCGCCATTGCTACACCGCTTGGGCGCGGGGGTGTTGGGGTTATTCGTCTGTCAGGCGCACGTGCCTATGCTATCGCTTGTCAGCTCACGGGTAAGTCGGCGTTTACCCCGCGTATGGCCAGCTTCTGCCGTTTTTATCAGGCTGATGGCACGACCATTGACGAAGGCTTGGTATTGTATTTTAAGGGCCCACATTCCTTTACTGGTGAAGATGTGATTGAGCTACAAGGGCATGGCGGCATGATTTTGCAAAATCAGTTACTCGCGCGCGTGTTCGAATTGGGTGCCAAACAAGCCAGTGCTGGCGAGTTTTCTTACCGCGCTTTTGATAACGATAAGCTGGATTTGGTACAGGCAGAGGCTATCGCTGATGCGATTGATGCGACCAGTGCTGCTGCCGCTAGTAGTGCCATACGCTCCTTGAGCGGTGAATTTTCACAAAAAATCAATGAATTGCTTGAGCAGCTTATTCATCTGCGTTTACATGTTGAAGCGGCGATTGATTTCCCCGACGAGGAAGATGTTGATTTTTTATCCGATGGTGTTATACAAGCCAATCTTGAGCAAACGCAGCAAAAAATACAGCAAGTCTTGGCGACCGCAAAACAAGGTCAGCTATTACGCGATGGTATCCATGTGGTATTGGCAGGCAGACCGAATGCAGGCAAATCAAGCTTGCTAAATCGTTTGGCAGGGCAAGAGCGCGCTATTGTGACTGACGTCGCTGGCACCACACGCGATACGCTACAAGAGACTGTGGTACTCAACGGCCTAACGCTACATTTAACCGATACGGCTGGTCTACGCGATACTGAAGACACGGTGGAACGTATTGGTATTGAGCGCGCGCGTACCGCGATTACGCAAGCTGATATGCTGATGATGGTCTATGACGTTACTCGTGACCTTGAAGAAGAGAGTACGCCATTACAGTTGGCTGAGCAGTTATTTGGCAAGCTCCCAGAGGCTAAGCGGCTATTAATCATTGCCAATAAAAGCGACTTATTAAATGATAATAGCGATAAAAAAACACTTTCTGCTTCACAGATCGAAATAAAGAATCGTGGTTATGAACAAGTCAATGTTTCATGTGAAACAGGCGCTGGTATCGATACATTGGTCGAAGCGTTGTGTGCTAAAGTGGGTTTCCATCCGCCCGAAAACAGTCTTATTGCCCGTACAAGGCACTTGGATGCACTCAGGCGCACGGCAAATTATTTGACAGAAGCGCACGAGCAGCTAACCGTCTTTCAAGCCGGTGAATTGGTGGCTGAAAGCTTACGTCAAGCTCAGCATAGTTTGGGTGAGATTACTGGTGAGTTCAGCGCTGATGATTTACTGGGTAAAATTTTTGGCAGTTTCTGTATTGGTAAATAGCTTTGTTAAGTCTTTTTCTATTGGAAAATAATGGTTAAAAAGTTTCATACATTCATCCTAATTAGCGCTTCAATATGGCTTTAATGTTGCCGCCTTTAATGTATTAAGACAAGGAAAATAGTATGCATTGCCCGTATTGTAATGCGTCAGAGACCAAAGTAATTGATTCACGGCTTGCAGCAGAAGGGGCGCAAGTGCGTCGCCGCCGTTCCTGTAATAGTTGCCAAGAGCGCTTTACCACGTTTGAGATGGTAGAGGTGGTGATGCCAAGAATTATCAAATCAAGCGGTAAGATTGAGCCTTACGATAACGAAAAGCTGCGCCGCTCTATACTCTTGCCGCTACAAAAACGTCCCATTACCATTGATGAGCAAGAGGCAATGATTAGTCGTATCGAAAAGCGTGTACGGCAAATGGGTGAGCGCGAAATTAGCAGCAAAGTCTTAGGTGAGATTATTATGAGCGAGCTTAAGACGCTCGATGACGTCGCTTATGTACGCTTTGCCAGTGTGTACCGTGATTTTCAAGATATCGATGCCTTTCACCAAGAAATTGCTAACATTCGTCCCAGCGAAAAAACGGACGACAATGTTAAGTAGCCTTTATTAGCTATTTTTTTATTAAGTGTGCCCTCTTTATGACGCTTTCAAACTATAAAATCTCAAATCATAAATTTTCAAACCATGAACAAGATGCCCAAGACCGCTATTTTATGATGCTTGCTATCGAGCAGGGTAAGCATGGTCTCTATACTACTAGGCCCAATCCGGCGGTAGGCTGTGTCATTGTTCAGGCAGAAGACATCGTTGGTCAAGGTTTTCATCCGAAAGCAGGGGAGCCTCATGCCGAGGTATTTGCGCTGAAAGAGGCTGGTACGCGAGCAGTAGGCGCAACCGCTTATGTGACACTGGAGCCGTGTAGTCATACAGGTCGTACGCCGCCTTGTGCGCTTGCGCTGATTGCTGCGGGTGTTAAGCGGGTAGTGATTGCAGGTTTAGATCCCAATCCACAAGTCGCTGGTCGTGGTGTGCGTTTACTAGAAGAGGCGGGCATCAACGTCACTATTGGTGTATTAACGCAGCAAGCAGAAGCCTTAAATCGCGGATTTTTGAAGGCGATGCGTACCCAGATGCCTTATGTACGGCTTAAAATAGCCACCAGTCTTGACGGTCGTACGGCGATGGCGACAGGGGAGTCGAAGTGGATTACAGGTGCCGCTGCTCGCGAGGATGTGCAAAAGCTACGTGCCCGCAGTGGCGCCATTATTACAGGTAGCGAAACCGTCATCGTTGATAATCCTCAATTAAATGTACGCTCAAACCAGTTAGGTATAGCGCTTGAGCAAGTTCCTGCTCCCAAGGTTGTCGTACTCGATAGGCGTCAGCGCTTAGCGCACAGCGTAGAGTCTGATTATCAGTTATGCCGTCGAGCGGATACGATTTATTGGCATGAGGATAACTTAACTGCGTTATTAAACAATTTAGTCAGCGAGCATCAGTGTTATGAAGTATTGGTTGAAGCTGGTGCTAGCGTAACAGGCAGTTTTTTGAGCCAGCAGTTGGTCGACGAGCTGGTTGTTTATCAAGCGCCTTGTTTATTAGGCGCACAGGCGCGCCCGATGGTTAACTTTAATCCGCTATCGTTAGCGCAGCAGCTGCGTTTTGATATCGACAGTTATGAACAAGTTGGTGCTGATCTTAAACTGACCTTATTGCCTTTATGAAATGAACACTTATAAACAGCTTGCTCACAGTCTGTACTAAATATGTGCTAAGTGTGGATAAGTTAGTAAATTCAGGTGATGTTTCACATGAAACTGTGTATAACTTTGTTTCACATGAAACCAAAAAGACCTTAATTTATATAGAATATATATTAAATCCTTTAAAATCAATTACTTATTATTAGTCTTTAAGTATTTACAGGTTTATTCTTAGACTTTGCTCTACTGTGGATAACTTAACAGAAAGCTAGGTTTTTAACGGTGTATGGGTTGATTTTTCATTACTTATCCACAACTTATCCCATAGTGTGCTTAAAATAAACGCATGTTTCACCAAAAGATAAAGGCAGACAAACGCCTTCTTAATACATACTAATACGTTGTCTATCGCGGCAATATAATAATGAGATGAGGTTGATATGTTTACCGGAATTATAGAAAGTGTCGGAAAGGTCAAATCCATGCAGCCTACAGGCGGTGACATACGCTTGACGATAGAGTCTGATGATTTAGACTTCAGTGATGTGAAACTGGGTGACTCTATTGCTTCTAATGGTATTTGTTTGACGGTTGTGGATTTTGGCAGCAATCATTACTCGGTTGATGTCTCACGTGAAACAATTGCGCATACAGCGTTAGAAGAGCTAAAACCAGGTCATATCGTCAACCTAGAAAAGGCGATGTTGCCCACCACCCGTTTTGGTGGTCATATTGTCGCCGGTCACGTCGATGGTGTCGGCGTCGTGTGTAAATTGCAAAAAGACGCGCGCTCTATCTATATTGAGATCGAAATACCGCAAGCGTTGGCGCATTATACAGCGACCAAAGGTTCGATTACGCTTGACGGTATTAGTCTCACGACGAATTTGGTACGCGACAATATCGTCTCTTTAAATATCATTCCGCATACCGCACAAGTTACCAATATTGCTCAGCATTGGTTGGTAGGCGATAAGGTTAATGTTGAAGTGGATATTGTCGCGCGCTATTTAGAGCGGTTGCTAACCAAGCCACAAACTGCAAGTGCGACAGCGCAAAATGCACCAAGTAACATCACTGAGACATTTTTAGCAGATAACGGCTTTATGAGATAGTAAGTGACATTTATCAATACATACTTTCTTTCTGGTTTAAATTGCAAGCCAATTTAAATCGCGAGTGTCAAAGATACCTATTAGGGCATGTCTTCATTTTGATAACGATGAAATGAGGGCACGCCCTAATCTTTAATAAGACTCTGTAATACCGATTGCAGCTTATTTTTATCGATAGGCTTGGTCAAAAATTCATCCATGCCTACCTCAAAGCAAGCATCGCGATCCTCTGCAGTATTATTCGCTGTCAACGCCACAATAGGAATATCATCCCCTTGCGCACGAATCGCTTGGGTCGCTTGTAAGCCATCCATCACCGGCATCCGGCAGTCCATCAAAATAAGAGCAATCTCTTCATGCTGCGCTTGCAGTTGACTCAACGCCTGCTGCCCATCTTCTGCGACCACGGTACGATAGCCAAGCTTGGTTAATATCTTACACGCTATTTTTTGATTGGTCGGACTGTCTTCTACCACCAAAATAAGCGGTGGCGCGGTCTCGTTGGTAGTTTTGTGGTCAGAAATATCTATGGTAGCGCCATCTACCTCGGTGACCAGCGCCCGACTCTCATTATCAAGATTATCATTATCAAGATTATCATTATCAAGATTATCATTATCAAGATTATCATTATTAAGATTATCGGTATCAAATTTGTCAGTATCAGTGCTTTGTGCGGTTACCAACGTCTGCCTGACTGGTAGTGTCAAACGCAGCAGCTCAGATAATAATAAAGCATTGTCTAGTGGCTTAGCCAAAAAACCATCGCATTGATCTAATAGCATAGAAGGAATGCGGCGCTCAGGCTTCATGCTCAATAGTGTCGTTGGTAGCGAGATATTAGCCAATAAGCGGCTCAAGCTCTTGCGTCTACTATCATTGATGTTTTTATCGTCCCCTGCTGCTGGCTTAGGGAATACGATTGCGTTGCTCTCATAATATTCATAATCTAACAGCAGAACGGGTGCCAGTGTTTGCCCATCTTTTGCGAGCTGTTTTGTTAACTGCTTAATAGTTGCACTATTGATAGTGGTATAAATAGAAGCTGGTATAGATAAGTAGTCACATAAACGTTGCAAATGCTCAGCACCAAGCGTTTGATTGACTACTGCAATCAGATGGACTTTGGTCAATTGCTCATTAAGGTGATAGACCGGCTGATAACTTGGACGACGACAAGGCAAATACAAATTGATGGTGCTACAGTCATTATCCGAGCTATTTGACTCAAGGAAGCCGCCCAATAATTGCGCAAAAGTATTGGCTTTGGTGTGTGCAAGATTTGCCTGCACAAGCGGTTGCTGTATTTGGTCATTAGCTGCAACATCAGTTTGCTTAACGTAAGTAAGCGGCGGTGTTTGTTTGCGCGAAGTGTTATCTACAGCTGTATGTTGCAGGCTAAACCTTACCCAGTTATGCGGGTTTTTTGCTGTCATGTCGTCATTGGTAACCAGTACACTGTCATTGACGCTTAGTGGTAAAGCTGCGTCAGCAAAGGCTTCGATCGTTAGGGAAACAGAGCCTGCAAGAGTAGAGGTGATGGCGTTATCCAGTAAGCTCAGTAAGACTTGGCAAAGGCGTTTGCGATCAGTGTCAATATGGCGCGGACAGTCAGGATCAAAAAAATAAAGCAGCTCAAGCCCTTGGCGCCGTGCATCCTCTATGACTAAGTCATTGATGTGTTGTCCCAGTTTATAGATATCAACAGATTCAATCTTAAGGTGCGTTTTTTTGACGTCAATCTCTTCCATGCCCAGCATGTCATTAAGACTCGTCAACATCGCGTCGCTCGACCTCGTTAACGTCTGTAATACAGTATGCTGCTGGATAGAAAAAGTATCAGTATTGACGGCTTCAAGGGTGTCGATTATCGTCTCTAGTGGTTGATGCAGCTCGTGATATATCGCGGGTTTAAGCTCACTAAGTTCATCAATCTTGCCTTGTAGCTGTTGATTTTTTTGCTGCAACTGAGTGTTCTGATTGACAAGCTCATTGACATTATTTAGTAGCACGGTAAAGCCATGTACTTGTCCATGTTCGCCAAACCATGGGGTAATATGCAATTGATAGGCTTGCTGGTTCTCTATACCGCGAACGTTTAGAGTGCGGGTAACGCGCAAGCTAGAGAGTTTTTGGAGCAGGAGCTGAACCGATTCATCGTCAGCTGAGACAAAATCTGTTAATTGGTAGGTGGTATCACTTTGGAATGATGTATCAAATACTCGCTCAAAACGTTGATTAAAAAAGCTAATCTGCCCGTGACGCATAATCATGACCATCGGCAACGGCGCTTGCTCAACCAAACGCTCAAGACGATGTTGCAAGGTTTGTATACGTCGATGGTTACTATGAAGTTGGTAACTGATACGACTGAGCGCGTGACCTAGACGCAAAAACTCAGACGTCGATTTTTTGTCAACAAACGGCGGTGGCAAATAAGCATCCTTTGCTTTGGCACTTAAATTATCGGTATAAACTATCAGTTGTTGCCAGTTAGTCTGGCGATTTAATGTATAAAGTAACGCCATAATAAAGAACATGATCGCCGTCATTAGCGGTAGCCAGTAGCGATAGGAGATCCAGTCTATTTCAAGGGGTTTATGGCGCAATATGATATAGAGCTTATGACCACTCTCAAGTTCAATCGTTCCTGTTAAGTTGCGAGGGTTGAGCGTATAGGCGCCGTAGTTGTTGCTATCAGAGGGCAATGAGGTAATGACATTAGGAAAGGTGACGGTGGGAAATGCACGCTCATTAGGACGGACATAACGATGGATATGAGTCTGCCCTGATGGCATCATAAAAATGATCTGATAACTAATGCCTGCAAAAGACGGCTCGCTCAGTATTTCTTGGATTTCAGAGTTTAGGGGCTGCGCGTGTTCAGTAACGGCATGCTGCAATGTTTCAAAGGTATCTATACTCCGCTGCTTATTGTCTGTCTTAATATCGTCAAACAACGCAAAGTAGTACAGTGACAACATGGTCAATAGTGTCAACGTATAAAAGAGCAGTAAGCGCTGTAAAGACTGAAACTGTTGCATAAAAGCATGACCCTAAGTCGACAATAAGTCGGCATGATGGCAGATCGTAAAATAATGATAAATCTGACAGGTTTGCGTGCTCTGGCTTATTTATGAATAAGTAGCTGAGCTTTTTACTATTATAAAGATAAATAGTGTCATTAGTAACGCTGGATTGTCACTATTACAATCATGGCACAACGTCGTAAACTCACCTATAATGGACGAATTAATCATACATAATGCACCACTATGACCACAATTGCTTCCACCTCTGATTTGTCTACAAATTCTACCCAGCCGCAACAGACATCTACGCTTGCTGAGCAGCAGCGTATCGCTCCCTTAAGAGTGATATTCGCGGGTACGCCTGAGTTTGCTGCTGTCAGCCTTGAGTCGCTTATCAACCAGCAGGACACACTTAATATAGAGATTGTCGCGGTCTATACACAGCCTGATCGCAAAGCAGGTCGCGGGCAAAAGCTATCAGCGTCTGCGGTCAAGCAAGTTGCTTTGGCCAATGATATTGTGGTTGAACAACCAGCTACCTTTAAAAAATCTAGCACCGAAGGCATGGCTGCGCGTCAGACTTTGCGCACTTATCAGCCAGATATCATGATTGTTGCGGCTTATGGTCTGATATTGCCGATTGGTGTATTGACCACGCCTACTTATGGTTGTCTAAATATTCATGCCTCATTGTTGCCACGCTGGCGCGGTGCAGCGCCTATTCATCGTGCTTTATTGGCGGGCGATTCTGAGACCGGCATTACCATTATGCAAATGGATAAAGGTTTGGATACTGGCGATATGATCTACAAAGTCAGCGCTCCTATTAATGCTGATGATACCGCCACGAGCCTGCATGATAAGATGGCTGAACTGGGCGCGGCAGCTATTAGTACCGTGCTACAAGACTTGGTACCTTATCAAGCGCAAGCCGTAGCTCAAGATGACAGTAAAGCCAATTACGCCGAAAAACTGGTCAAAACCGAAGGCGAAATCGACTGGACGCAATCCGCCACGGAGATTGAACGCCAAATTCGTGGCCTGACGCCATGGCCGGGCGCTTATACTTTTTTGGTAGGTCAGCGGGTCAAAATATTGGCCAGTTTGCCTGTGAATGCATCGCAGCAAACCAATGAGCCTGCTGGTACTGTGGTGAGCGTTGGCCGCAAAGCGATTCTAGTCGCTTGTGGTAAAGAGAGTGAAGCTGAATCATCAGCCGCCACTTTAGCCATCACCGACTTACAGTTTGCGGGTGGTAAGCCGATGACCGCCGAGCAAATTTGCCATGGCAACCAATTAAATGATGGTGACCAGTTCACTAAAGAATCAAACTAATTTTTACTTATATTTAACCTACTTGCACAAGGCGCTATCGATTAGGCGTCAAGGAAATCAAATTTAATGAGACAAACCAGCACTGCGCCAAGAAACAACAAGCTCAAACCGTCAAGCAACCTTATAATGAATGGCAGCGTGCGCGTACGCGTGATCCGCACTTTACTGGCTATTCAAAACGGTCAGTCGCTCTCAAGCGTCCTTGATCCATTATTGAATAGTTTGCATGATGGTGACAAAGGCTTTGCTCATGCATTGCTGCTCACGACATTGCGCCAGTGGCATGCGTTGGCACGTTTGCTCGATACTTTAGCAGACAACCCTATTGATGAGGTTGAGGTGCGTACCACCATTCAAGTAGGCTTAGTACAGTTGCTGTATTTAGAGGTGGCTGACCATGCGGCGATTCATGAAACTGTTGAGGCTGCAAAGGAAATTGAGTTTGCTCATTCTACTGGTTTGGTGAATGCTATTTTGCGCAAAGTCGCCAAGAATCCAAGCAAATTCCGTAAGAAGTGCGATAAAAAACACAGCCTACCGAATTGGCTCGCTTATCAGCTTAAGCAAGATTGGAGCGAGCAGTATGATGAGCTGACCCAAGGCTTGCGCCAGCCAGCACCGATGTTTTTACGAGTGAACTCGGCGGTTACTTCGGTAGAGGATTATCAGCATGCGTTGGATGGGGCAGAAATTGATGCAGACATCGTTGAGCTAACGACTGGTTTTAAGGTAGCGAGCTCGTCAGAGTCTGCCGCTGCTACAACGCTATCAACCAAAGGTCTCCGGCTACATCAAAGCACTGCCGTTAACGCTTTGCCTGAGTTTGCTTTAGGGGTTGCTAGCGTACAAGACATGCATGCGCAACTTGCTGCACCGATTATTAATCAAGCATTGATGGCTAAGCTTAGTGCTGAAAAATCTAATACGAAAAATACGAATAATGAGATACATATTCTAGATGCTTGTGCGGCACCTGGTGGTAAATTGGCTCACTGGTTAGAGCTTATAAGTTCTAAGAACGAGTCATCATTGTTTCACGTGAAACGAGATAATGCTGAAACGTCGTCTGCGACTGCTGATATCAAAGTAACAGCTATCGATAACGAAGCACCACGTATTGAGCGTATTCGTGAGAATTTACAGCGCTTAAATCTAAGTCAGCACGATTTGCAGCAAGCAGAGAAAAGTGTCGCACTCAATATCGTCTGTGCGGATGCGACCAGATGGCAGCATGGAAAAAACAAAAAAGCGGCTACCAATGAACCCGTCTTTGATGCAATATTACTCGATTCCCCTTGTACCGCGACTGGTGTGATTCGTCGCCATCCTGATATCAGTATCCTTCGTACCGAAGAAGACATCGAGCAAACGGCACTGTTGCAAGCAGACATCTTGCACAATCTATGGCCACAACTCAAAGCTGGTGGTTATCTGCTGTATGTGACCTGTTCTATCTTAAAGCAAGAAAACGTCGAGCAAATGCAGGACTTTATCACGCATCATAATGATGCAGTAGCGATTGAGTTTACCGACGATTGCAGTTGGGGTATCGAACAAGCAATTGGTCGTCAATGCTTGCCGATTGATAGCGCGAGTGGCGATGGTTTCTATTATGCGTTGCTTCATAAGACAATGGCATAAAACTGCTGAATAAACCGTTTTAAATATTGAATAACCTCATTATAGACAGGACAATCTAATGAAATATATCAGTACCCGTGGTCAGACAGCGCCGATGGATTTTAGTGATGTGCTATTGATGGGGCTTGCGCCAGATGGTGGTTTGATGCTGCCTGAGCACTATCCAAACATTGATAGTACGACCCTTGATGAGTGGCGCACGCTCAGCTATCCACAGCTTGCCATGGCGATTATGCAGCGCTTTGCCACTGATATTCCTGCCGCTGATTTGCAAGATATCATTGAGCGTACTTATACCGCTGAGGTATTTGGTTCTGATGAGATTGTCCCTGTGCGTAAGCTTGAAGATAATTTATATATTTTAGGATTATCGAACGGTCCGACATTGGCATTTAAAGATGTGGCGATGCAGTTCTTGGGCAATGCCTTTGAATACGTACTCAAAAGAAAAGACGCGCGTATTACCATCATTGGTGCGACCAGTGGTGACACGGGCAGCGCAGCAGAATATGCGCTACGTGGTAAAGACAATATCGAAGTCTTTATGCTGTCACCGCACGGCAAAATGAGCGAATTCCAGCGTGCGCAAATGTATAGTCTGACCGATGATAACATCCATAATATTGCCATCGATGGCATGTTTGATGATTGCCAAGATATCGTCAAGGCATTGCAGCAAGATGCCGAATTTAAAGCGGCTTATAACCTCGGTACCGTTAACTCTATCAACTGGGGTCGTATCCTTGCGCAAATCGTTTATTACTTTAAAGCCTATTTTGCCGTTACTACGAGCAACGATGAAAAAATCAGCTTTAGTGTACCATCTGGTAACTTTGGTAATATCTGTGCCGGTCATATCGCCCGAGAAATGGGACTGCCCGTTGACCGTCTAATCGTCGCGACCAATGAAAACGACGTACTAAACGACTTCTTTAATCAAGGTGCTTACCAGCCGCGTCCGACGGAAAAAACTTACGTCACCTCTAGTCCGTCAATGGATATCTCTAAAGCTTCTAACTTTGAGCGCTTTGTTTATCTGCTACTCGACAAAGACAGCGCTCGCGTTCATGAGCTATTTGAGGGGGTGAAATCCGGCCAAGGATTTGATTTGTCTGATTTGATGGAAGCAGTCAACAGCCGTTACGGTTTTGCTGCTGGCAAGTCGACCCATAGCGACCGCCTGCAAACCATTAAAGCGCTTTATGAGCAGCATGGTGAGCTAGTTGATCCGCATACAGCTGACGGTATCAAGGTTGCTAAAGAGCTACAGTTAGAGGGTGAAATCATTGTCTGTGCGGAGACAGCGTTACCCGTCAAATTTGCTGACACAATCGTTGAAGCGATTGGGCCAATAGACATTGCTCGGCCAGCGCATACCGAAGGCTTGGAGAGCTTACCACAGCACGTGGTGGTGCTGGATAACAACGCTGAGCTGGTCGCTGAGCAAATTCGTCAACATGTGACGCCAAATCCAGCCTGAATTAATGCTGGACTTGTTATTAGCTTTGTTTAACCATTAAACAAGCGTCCACATAAAAGTTACGCCATTGTAATAAAGTGTTTATGATTGTGTTATGGTAGATATAATTGTAATATTAGAAACAGCGTCGGCGACTCATCATTTTGCTAGACGCTTTTTTAGCAATCCCACCAGCCAATTACACTGAACAGCTGCCCTATAGGCGTTATGATAACCGTACTGTTAAGCCCTTTTATGCTTGTCATTAATTTTAATAATGCTCAAGGCTTAAGATTAAATAAAGGGTCTAAATGGTATTAATTGTGGCGACAACAGCGGTACATATTGTGGATATAACAATGAAGATGAGCTTAAAAACGATAGCAAAAGCACTGTTGATCACGACATTTAGTAGTGCCATGCTGATGACCACTGCCCACGCTAACAATCCACCACCAACCATCAAAGCAGATGCGCCCAATCGTTATATTGTCAAAAAAGGCGATACCTTATGGGACATTTCAGGACGCTATTTAGACAGTCCATGGCGCTGGAAAGAGATTTGGGCAACCAATAAGCAAATCAAAAACCCTAACCTTATTTATCCTAACGATATTCTTATTCTGTGCGTGATACAAGGTAAGACTTTAGTTGGTGTGGATACAGGTGAAGGCTGTGCTGGTATTGAAAAACAATTAACCGGCACATCAGTCACCACCTCCGTATCAGTCACGTCGACGGCCAATAGCATTCCGCCTATTCCATGGTCTGCGATCCAGCATTGGCTGGATAAAACGATCATTGTTAATCCAGCAGATTTTAATACCACGCCTTATATATTAGCGTCTAAAAAAGGTAACTTAATCACGGCAAGCGGTGACAAAGTTTATGCCAAAGGCGTCTCACTTATCGTTGGACAGCGTTATGGCATCTACCGTGAAGGCGAGATGTATGTTGAGCCAAAAACTCAGCAAGTCATCGGACTTGAAGTCACCCAAGTAGCGACTGGATTGGTTACGTCTACAGAAAGTAATGGCGTCACAAGCTTGCAGCTTACCGACAGCTACGGCAAAGAAGTCCGTGAAGGTGATCGCGTTTTTGTTGAGCTGAACAACTCTATCCCGCCCGTATTTTACCCAACGCCTGCAACCGTTAGCCGTGGCGGTATGATTGTTCGTGTCATGGACTCAATCAGTTCTGCGGCGAAGGGTAGTGTGGTCGCGATTAATTTGGGTCACACTGATGGTGCCAAACCCGGTGATGTATTGACTGTCTATCAAAAAGGGGCGTTGGTACGCGATACCAAAGATAATGATGCCTCTGTACGCTTGCCCAGTGAGCAGAGCGGCATGGTGATGGTGTTCAATACTTTTGATAATATTAGCTACGCCTATGTGCTTGATTCTGAGCTACCGCTCAACGTGGGTGATCAGCTACTACCACCCCCTTATCTATAAGCCAGACTTCTTAAGTCAGTTGAATCCGTAAATGCGAGTCAGACTATTATGACGGCAGTTTCTCCAATGTTATCCGACGAGCAGCGCGCAATATTGGCGCTGTGGACTGAGGTGAACGCGTCATTATCGGCTTATCATAAGCTTATGACTTCTTTTGGGGTAGCAGAGCTTGCTTGGCAAGCCAAAGTAGACGCTTGGCGGCAATTGGGTATTCATCATACGCATCTTGCCCGCCATGAACAGCCAGCGCAAACACAAGCCAGTATCGATAAAATTCAGCAAGCGCTCATCGAGGGGCGCTACGGTCTGCTATTTGCCGACCAGCCTGATTATCCCGCCCAACTCCTACAAATATACGATCCGCCGCCGCTGTTGTTTTATCGTGGCCAGCGCGCGCGTTTGCAGCAAGCACAAATTGCCATCGTCGGCAGTCGCAAACCCACCGCCCATGCGCAAAAAATTACTTTTGATATGGCACAATATTTAGCACAGGCAGGGTATATCATCACTAGCGGTCTGGCCATGGGTGTGGATAAGCGCGCCCATTTAGGAGCACTGGCGCAGACAGATGCTGATTATCAAGGTCGAACCATTGGGGTGATGGGCACTGGTATTGAAGTGTATTATCCCAATCATCATGATAAATTATTTGCGCAAATTATCGAGCAAGGTGGCTGTATTATCAGTGAGCTGTTGCCGGATACGCCGCCGCACAAGCATACGTTTCCACGGCGCAATCGCTTGGTGGCAGGTCTCAGCTTAGCCACTATTGTCACCGAAGCGACTATCCAAAGTGGTTCGTTGATTACTGCGCGCCTAACCTCAGAGCAGGGCAAGCAAGTCTTTGCGATTCCCAGTCATATTGATAATAGCAATGCTGAGGGCTGCCACCATCTGATACGTGAAGGCGCGACGTTGATTTATCATCCTCAGCAAGTCATTGAGGACGTCAATGGTCAGCTGGCTTATGGCAATAATGGCTATCGACCAACAGCACAGACGACCAACTCAAACCATAAGCCCTCGACTAACGGTCAGTCTGCTAATGCTGCAGAGACAGATTCTGTGCCAGCGGTGAGCCAACCGATACCGTCTAATATCAAATCTCCTAAAAGCGCTATCGTCGCCCCTGAGCATTTAACGCTGGTTTATGAGCAGCTTGATTGGCATGGACAAGATTTAGATGCGTTGTTAGTCAGTACCAAGCTTACGCCACCGCAGCTGATCGGACAATTGATGGAGCTTGAGTTACTAGGCGTCATCAGCGTGCAAGGTGGGCGTTATTTACGCGTATAGGCTATTTGGGTGTTTACAACGATAGCTATGCTTTGATATTTCTAATGGTGCTAAGGTCAGCCCAATTTTATAAATATTTAAATGTCGCTCACTTAGTCAGCTTCTCTCCTATGTTATTATTAATGCTTAAACTCCTACCTTTTCGAAGCCTTCAAGTCATGAAAAAATCCGCATCCTTTACTACTGATTCTGTCGTTCAAGCTGCCAAGTGGCTAAAAGAAGGACAGTTACTTGCTTATCCAACCGAAAGCGTTTGGGGGATAGGTTGTGATGCTTATGATAAGGCAGCCGTGCAGCGTATTTTGGATATCAAGCAGCGCCCAAAAGCTAAAGGTATGATTGTCGTTACTGACAGTGCTGAGCGTTTAGCGCCCTTATTAGATACTTTAGAAGACAGTCAGCGCCAACAAATCATTAATAGCTGGCAGACGGATAGTGACAATATAAAGCTACAATGCAAACAAGCGCACACTTGGTTGTTACCCATTCCGCAGGCGCTGATTACTACTATTCCTCCTTGGATAACCGGGCAGCATCGGACAGTTGCGGTCAGAGTTATCGCTCACCCCATTATCCGTCAGCTATGCCAGCAGTTGGTCAGCGCGCATAATCCCTTTGGACTGTTGGTTTCTACAAGCTGCAATCCATCAGGGCAACCGCCTGCTATGACTCTTACGGATGCTTATGGGTATTTTGACGAGCAAATCCGCTACTTACAGGCGGAGACGTTAGGCTATACCTTACCCAGTCAAATACGTGATGCAATCACAGGTTTAATCGTCCGTTAGAGCATGGCAATCAAGCAATAGATATTACTCTCTGATTTCATTATTGACAGAAATAAAAGAATGATGCAATATGAACTAAGAAATTAGCCAAACTATATGAAATATTAAGCGAATAAATACTATGAAACTAAATCCTGTGACCGAAAAATTTATCTTACATTGGGGTGAAATGGGCTCACAGTGGGGTGTCAATCGCACTATGTCACAGATTCATGCATTGCTTTATATCATCGGTAAGCCGCTCAATGCGGAAGAGATTACCGAGACGCTTGGCGTTGCGCGCTCTAATGTCTCAAACAGTATTAAAGAGCTACAAAACTGGGGGCTAGTACAGAAAGTATCGATATTGGGCGATCGTCGCGATCATTTTACGACTAATACCGACGTTTGGGAGTTGGCACGTATTATCGTCGTTGAGCGTCAAAAACGTGAGCTTGAGCCAACGGTGCAGTTCTTACAAGAACTTATGGACAGTCCTGAATTTGAGCATGAAAATAGCGAAGTAAAAGCGCGGATAAAGGATACCCAAGAGTTCGTCAACACGCTGACCACATGGTCGTCTGAGATGCTGAAGCTACCCACAAGTATCCTTAAAAAAGTCCTCAAATTGGGCGCTAGTATTAAAAAGGTTTTACGTTAATAGTAAGCTGTGTGATCTAAAATAAAAAATTTAAGTAACTATTTCTGTTTAGACAGAAATTTATGTAATAGATATAAAGTCCAGCTAAGTTTAAGTGATACGAGTTTCAATAAAAATATCAATGACAAATGGATGTGTAAAATGACAGTCAATCAAACACACGCTAATAAAGAGCAAGTCATTAAAAAGGCTATTGCTTCAATCGAGTGGCAAGACTTGCGTCAGTTAACGCGCGGTCAAATCGCTTACAATGTTATTTTGCCATATCCGTTCTTACTACTGTCTTGGTGGTTCGCCAGCCAATCATGGTATGTACTGGCATGCGGCGCTTCTTATTTGTTTTTTGCTGCTGCATTCCGTCAAGCGCACGATGGCTATCATCATAGTTTGGGGACAGGTAAGCGTACGACCACTGCCATATTATTATTGCTTAGCGTACTATTAATGACCAGCTTGCACAGCATTCGAGCCACTCACATGGCACATCATCGTGATCCGCTGGGCGATAGTGATATTGAAGGCAGTCTGGCAAATGTGTCATGGTGGCAAGCACTGCTCGGCGGGATAACTTATCGGCTCGCTATCTATCGGCAAGGACTGCGTTTAAGCAGCCGTCGCAATCAAAGCTTGGCTTGGCTAGAATTTGGCTTGATTGCTTTAGTCGTCTTGGTTGCCCTCGTACTGACCGTATTTACTGTCGCTGTTCCTGCTCTGACCATGTTAGCGCAAGTATTGATGTACCACATACTGACCATGATGTTGGCCAATGCTAGCGTTGGTATCATTGCTGTGTGGGGCGTGCACCATGATTGTGATGAGACAATCGCTCGCACCGAGCGTAATCCAGTGATCAATTTACTAACTTTTAACCTGTTATATCACGCAGAGCATCATTTTTTCCCTGCTGTACCATCCAACCATTTACCTGAATTAGCCAAGCGTTTAGATGAGGCAGCATCACACTTGACCAAAGCGCATGTATTGCCAAATACTGCTGTTGCGATGGACTTTATTAATCATCGTTGGAACAAATTAAAGAATAAATCTCAAAATAATAATGATAGTGAGTGTCCTATTCGTAAACGTTTTGCTTAATCAGTAGACTAAATGAAATCAAGATACTTATTACTTATCCACCCATTATCCACAGTAATTTCACTGGCTTTGCCAACGTCGTATTTATACTCAATTAACGACCAATGTTAATAGGATAAATATCATGAAAACGAATAACAATGTAGGTGCTTACCCTTACTTATCAGTGATTATTTTGTTTGCAGGGCTTGGTAGTATGGTTGGTGGAGTGATTGCAGAGCTAGGTTTGTTATTCATTTTTAGGAATGCGGATTTTGCGCAGATTGGTTATCAGCCATTGCTATATGTTGGTCTGCTTGGTTTTATTCCTGCTTTATTGACGGGTATTCTTGTCGCTTATAAGAATATATGGCGCGGTGATCATAAGAGTCTACGCACGACATTTTTGATTGGGTTTATAACGTCAGCAGGTTATATGGGCGCAATCATCCTATATTTAGGCATAAACTCATTGATAGAGGTTGGGGTGCTACTGGCCTTTATGATTGGTATAGGACTATTTGGCGCTATCAATGCAGCTATCGCTGGCTGTATTGCTTTACCAAAAGCATGTAAAAGTCGTTTTGATATAAAAGTTAAAAAAGAAGACGATGACTATAGCGAATTAAGTTTTACTAAACGATAAGCAAAAAATATAGGGAATAGGACATGAATATTTTAATCAGTGGTGGCTCAGGATTTTTAGGCAGTGCCTTTAGTAATGAGATTATGGCGCGTTACCGTGCCCAAAATAAAGCGCTGCACATTACTTGGCTGACGCGTGATAGCAGCCAAGCCCATCCGAATGATATCGACATGATGACTTATGATGAGCTGGCGAGCTCAGATAAAAGCTTTGAGGTTGTTTTAAACCTAGCAGGGGCAGGTATCGCTGACTCGCGCTGGAGCGATGCGCGCAAAGAGCAATTGCTCGCCAGCCGTATTAAGCCTACCGAATCTCTATTGGCATTTATTAAGCGTACCAGTATTAAACCCAAGCTAATGGTCAACGGTTCAGCGATTGGTTGGTATGGGACTCAAGGTGACAAACCTCTTACCGAAAGCAGTGGTTTTGAAACCGATTTTGCTCATCGATTATGTGATGAATGGGAGCAACTGGCGTTGACAGCAAACGATTATGGCGTGTCTGTGGCTATCGTGCGTACTGGTGTTGTCATTCATCCTAAAGGCGGCATGCTCGGTAAACTATTAACCCCGTTTAAGATGGGCGTCGGTGGACAATTGGGTGATGGTCAGCAAATCATGAGTTGGGTCAGCCGTGAGGACTGGGTAGGGGCAGCGATATTTATCATTGAGAAGCATCTAGCTGATGATGTGAGCACTCAAGCCATGCATGAAAACACCCAACAGACTACAAATGACACAACAGCGGTTGTGTACAACTTAACCGCACCCAATCCCGTGAACAATCATACTTTCACCAAAACACTGGGGTCATGGTTACACCGTCCGACATTCTTTACCCTACCGAATTTCTTACTTAAGCTGATGTTTGGTGAGATGTCGACGCTACTAATAGATGGGCAAAAAGTATTACCGCAAGCGTTATTAGATGCAGGGTATGAGTTCCAGCAGCCGACACTTAAACAAGCATTAGAACAGCAGAAGTCGTAAGTGAGTGGCATGTTTCATGTGAAACAGTATTATTAATTATATGATATGTTGTTTCATGTGAAACAACATAGAGGTTTTTATGAGTGATATTGAGTTTAGTACAGTCAAAACACCTAGCTATCCTAAAGGTAAAGTAATAAATCAATATGCACAATTTGGCGGGGCACTGGGTGGGATATTTCTATGGTTAAGCGTAGCAGTACCTGATGTCTTGTTTAATGACTATAATTTTGGTGGTTCCGAAATATTCAATATTACTAACGCCTATTTTATCACTGTATTTAATATAGTTTGGCTGCTAGGGTTTGCGCTGATTTTCTATATAATTTTTGGATTTATATTAGGACTGTTATCTTCATTATTTACAGGCTGGATTCTTGCGCAAGTAAATGCTCACTGTAATTATAAAGGCCTTCTTATCTCTTTAATTACGGGTGGTTTTATGGGCTTTGCCTTTCTATCTTTACTAGAGCTACCTCTTATTATGCAGGTTTTGACAGGTGGTATCAGCGCTGTGATTACGGGTCTTATCGCATTACCTAAATACAAATAAAATTTAAATAGTTATTTCACTTTTGACAGAAATAAAGTAAAATGAAATTATAATTACTAAACAAGTGGTTGCTTAATTTGAGTCGCTACTGCTTATCACAAAGCAAGGAGAACATCATGCGTCATCCTTCGTTAGCCAATATTGAATGGCAAGATTTGCGTCAGCTCAAGCCCACTGAGACGGTTTATAATATCTTTTTATCGTTACCATTTTTATTATTGTCATGGTGGAGCGCGTGGCAGGGATTTTGGCTACTTGCGCTGGCTGCAACGTTTTTCTTTTTTACCGCCGCACTTAGACAAGCCCATGATTGCTATCACCGTACTTTAGGTGTGAGTAAAGTCGCCACAAAGCTCATGCTATTTATGCTGAGTATCACTATGCTTTGTAGTACGCATGCCATTCGGCATACTCATCTTAATCATCATAGAGATCCGCTGGGAGAGAGTGACGTTGAGGGTAATTGGGCACGTCTGCCTTGGTATAAAGCGATATTAGGCGGCGGAATTTTTTCGATAGCGATTCAGTGGTTTGGCTTAACGCATGGTAGCCGCCGCAATCGTATTCTTGTTGCCCTTGATATGTTGCTTATTTTCGCAGTGATTGCCACCGCTTTTATCACGATGCATCCTATATTGATGTATCACGTATTGGTAATGATATTGGCCAATACGATGGTGGGGTTCTTTGCTGTATGGAGCGTCCATCATGGCTGTGATGAGATAGTATATGCCCGTAGTGAGCGTCATCCATTGATTAATTTACTGACTTTTAACTTGCTCTATCACATCGAACATCATCTGTTTCCAGCGGTGCCGACCAACCATTTACCGATGCTGGCCAAGCGTTTAGATGCTATTGCCCCGCAGTGGACGCAGCAGCCAGTAATTCCCTTTTTAGCCCCAGTCAATCAGTATCAAGAGTCTAGGGTGACTGAAAAATCCAATGCCCATTCGCATCACTTTGATGTTTAGCCATAGTCGGTTCAATATAATTTGGATACAAGGAAGGCGAGTGAAAGTACTACAAATAGTAGACTAAGCGAGCCTGACACCGTATCTGATTTATATAGGATTGACTATATCACTCAGAAAGGAGTCATAAGATGATTATTCAAAATCATATCAACAGTTATAGAGAGCAAGCACATTTATCCATCACCATGTACTACGACGATGCATGCGTCATATGTAGCACCGAGGCGCACAATATGCAAGTGCGTCAGCCGGAGAAGATACGCTTAGTTCCTGTGAAAGAGGGGCTTGATAATTTAGCCGCCGCAGGATTTAGCCGTGAGGATGCGATGACTTATATGTGTGTGCAAGACAGCTACGATAACTGGTATACGCACATGGATGCCGTACGACTGCTCTACAGAACGGGCGGCGTGAAATGGTCACCCTTGTTATTTTTGCCAGTGATCAAACAACTGGGTGACTTTGCTTATCCGTATGTCGCGCGCAATCGTTATAGAATTCCGAATTGGATGACCAAGTTGCTCTATGGCAAAGCGCTGATGCAAGCTTGTGACAATGGCGTCTGTAAAATAGCACCAGACAAACGTTAAAGGGCTTTTATTGGCCACTATTTAGTTTTGTGGCAATAGCACTTTAGAGGCAAAGCATATGAAGTTTTTGTGGAAAAAAAGACAATACATTCAGAGCATCCAGCTTTTGACGTAAGATAGCGTTATCTTTATCTGATTAGACCTTACTATGTGGTTCTTCATCGTTTTTACTCAGTTGCTAGCTGTTATGACCAGCGTTCTTATTTGCTGGTTTGTAAAGCCAAAAACTACTGCTGCAAAAGCTGCACTGGTAGCAGCTGTCTTTGTTATTAATAATAGTGCTCTCATTTATGGTTTGACTGAGTTTTGGGGTGAGCGCTTTCATGTCTATCTAGTCGTCAGTATTTTGCAAGGTTTTATGCTTTATGCTGGTCTGATAACGGCTGCGGTGGCGCTACTCGTTTATCAGCTTTTTAAGCGAAAATCTCGTCCAATACTCTTGCGTACCTTTGCCATTACAGTTTATGTCGCCATTGTTAGCTTAGCGGTATTTAATGCTTATTCGCCCGTCGTACATCGTTTAACAGTCACTATAGATAAGACGCTGGATAAGCCAATGGATATCGCGCTTGTCTCTGATACGCATCTGGGCAGATGGTTTGGCAATCGACAGATAAAGAAAATGGTAAGCCTTATCGATGCGCAACATCCCGATGTCGTGGTTATCGCTGGCGACATTATGAATGACAATACCATTGCTTACGATAATACGAATATGCATGAGCAGCTATCAAAGCTAAAGGCACCGCTTGGCGTTTATGCGACTTTAGGTAATCACGATTATTTTGGTTATGAAAAGCAGATCACTCAAGCGGTGGAAGAGGCTGGCATCAAAGCCCTTGATAATGAGAGTGTACTATTAAATGACTCAGTATGGCTGGTAGGGCGCTCAGATGACATCGATCGTACCAGACTGTCAGCTGAGGAGTTATTAACGCAAGTACAGACAGATAAACCAGTGCTATTTTTAGAACATCGTCCTAGCGCGATGGATGAGGTCAGCGCCCTGCCAGTCGATTTGCATCTGTCTGGGCATACCCATGGCGGGCAGATATTCCCGTTAACGACGCTGATGGATTGGTTGACACCGCTAAACTATGGCAGCAAAAAAATAGCCGATACGCAGTTTTTGGTGACCTCTGGTTATGGCATCGGTCCCGTACCATTTAGACTGGGTACGCGTTCTGAGGTTTGGATAATTACGTTGCAGTCTGGTGTATGAGCTATTTAAATAAAAAGTGTTACCCTTATGATAAAGCCTCTACCATATCTAAATGGTAGAGGCTTTTATTTGCTGCTAGGCTGGTTAATAGCTACTTTGCTTGTCTGGTTAGCTAAAAACATACTGCATTGACACCATCATACTCAGGGATTCTTCATGCGCTACGCATTTTTCATTACCATTTTTGCGCTATTGCAGCTCTTTAGTGTCGGCGCTGCTCTAAGCGTGCAATGGTGGTTACAACCTTGGCAGACAGCAGGTTTGCAAACTTCGGTATGGGTCATCATATTTGTTATTACTAATGCTTTGCTGCTACTCAGTGTCAATAGAGCATTTGCCAATAGCTATCGCTGGATCAGTGGTTGGATGTTGGCCATGCACTTTATGCTATTGACGGCTTTAGTTACCAGCTTATTTTATGGTGGCTATTGGCTAATCACATTGCTAACCGGTGATGTGCTGGCTACATCGGCTACCGTCGATTTTGGGTTGCGCATATTGGCATTGGCAGTATTTATCGGGTTATTTGTTTATGCTCTATACAGCGCTTATGCGCCTGTGGTGCGTGAGTTATCTATTGATATTGATAAGCCTTTGGTCAAGCCGCTACGTATTGCGGTCGCTAGCGATTTGCATATCGGGAGATTGTTTGGGATTGGCGCAATAGATAGGCTGCATCGTCTTATTGTGCAGCATAAAGCAGACATATTGCTGATGCCAGGCGATATCATGGATGACAATATACAGGCATTTACCACATATAAAATGGCAGAAAACTTGGCTGAGTTATGCAAAAGCCTGCCGTATGGGGTCTATGCAACTTTAGGCAATCATGATTTGTACGGGCACGAGCAGCCAATTGTCCAAGCGTTGCGTACTGCTGGCGTGCAGTTATTAAATGACGAAGTCATACGCCTCACGCACCAAGGGCAAGCGTTTTGGCTGATGGGACGCTTCGACAATCATAAGCGTCAGCGCGTCCCGACGACTGAGCTACTGGCGCAGGTCAATAGCGCTGAGCCGCTGATATTGTTAGACCACAGACCAAGTGATATTGCTGAGCACAGCCAAATGCCGATTGATTTGCAGCTCTCTGGGCATACCCATAACGGTCAGATATTCCCCGCCAACTTCATTGTCAGTGCCATCAACCGCTTGGGTTATGGCTATGAGGTTATCAATGACAGTCACTTTGTGGTGTCATCTGGTTACGGCTTTTGGGGCATTCCGTTTCGACTGGGCTCGCGCTCAGAGATTTGGCTCATCACCCTCACTGGTCAGTAGGTCTTGCACAAAACAAGCAAACGCCTTGATAATATAGCTTGTCTGATTGCCAAGACCTTGATGGACACTCATCAAGTTAATAAAACCATGCGGTGCGCCTAGCACTGTATAAGTTTCTACCTTAACGCCTTCTTTTTGCAAAAGCTCAGCATAAGCCAGCCCTTCATCTCGCAAGATATCTAATTCCGCAACGACGACATAGCTGGGACACAGGTGCGCATTGTCACCGTGCATGACTGAGATAAGCGGGTGAGACTGCGCTAGACCACTATGCTGAGTGTAGGCAGTATTAAAGACGTTTGCATCGTTGTGATCGAGCAGCAAGCCTTCACTATAAAGCTCCCAACTCGGATATTCAGCCTCATAATCAGTGACAGGGTAGAGCGGCAATTGAGCTAAAGGTCGCGGCAAATCAGCCAGTGAATTTTTAAAAGTATCATTGGCTTTTTTATCAGTCTCAGCAGTTTGATTATTATCTTGCCATAGTGCATCGATAGGCTTAATAACCTGCTGCGCCACCAGTGCTGCCAAGCAACCACCCGCACTATCACCAGACAATACGATGCGCGATGGCAATGCACCAAGTGACTGAGAATGTTTAGCCAACCAAGCATACGCCGACAGACAGTCTTTAAGGGCTGTTGGCGCTGGATATTCAGGTGCCATGCGGTAGTCGACGCTCACGACTGCCCAGCCATTTTGGGCGCAGACCGTATGACAAAACTCATGATGCGTGTCGATATCACCAATACAAAATCCGCCGCCATGAAAAAACAGCATGGCGACTTCATCCGCACTTTTTCTCTCATTATTCTGCTTCGTCTGCTGGTAGCAGCGCACGGTCATGTCACCACCGTCAGCGTTGGCAATGGTTCTATCTTGCCAGCTGACGGCGTTCTCTGAATTTCCTGAGACATTCGCATTTTGTTGCCAAACGCTAGGCGCTTGCAACGACACCGCATCTGTACCAAATTTCTGCCGTAGGTTGGGTAGCTTATCCAGTGCTAATGGGCGCTTGAGCTTATTACTGACCGCAAGTATCAGGCGCAGATGGGCGTCAGCGAGGGGATATTGCTCCGCTGTAGACGCTTTTAATTGGTGATTAACTCGTTCGAGTAGCGGCGTTGGCAGATTATCCAACCCTTTTAGCGTATGGTGCAAAACATGATGCTGGTGCGCATTTTTAGCGGCTGTTGTTTTGACGGTCTTAAGCGTTTTTGTCAATAAAGCATTGAGCGATGGCACTGGTAAAATAGGCATAAACCCTCTCTTGTAATCGATGTTTAAACAAAGTTAATCGGCTTTATAAGTGAACGATTAATATAGCAGTTAATCATAAGATTTATATGAGGGTCTGTTGAACATTCAAATATTAGGACTGCTGATCGCTAAAATCGCATCAAACTAGGCGTAAACCGACGAGAATGTCGAGACCTTAGCTAGGTTTACAACAACGTTTGGGGTGGTTTTAGCATCAGCCCTTTGGGGCAGGGCTATTTTTTGCCAATACATGGCGAAATTATCTAACCTGGAATGACTAGGCGTCAAAAATTTCACTGCGTATTGTCTAAAAAATAGCCACTGCCAGTGCCACATTTGAGTGTTCAACAGACCCTACATTCCAATCTATCTTAAAAGCTGGTCACCATAAAGTTAAGCGTGGCTCGGTGACAAAAACATCATCATTTGTACCCGTCATTTATCTTAACGTTGAGTGCTTTTTATAGTGTTAGTGACGATAATCCCTACGCCTTGCAATGATTTATCCTGCTAAAACAAAAAATTCCTTAGGTTAGGCTTGAAATTTATGCTCATCACCTTTATCAAGCAGCTATTGAAGCGCATTTACAAAAAGAATGAACGAAAACAGTTAGGCCATTAATAACAGCACAATGACCAGTGTTTGGTCAGTTTATCGTGCCTTAAAACCAACCTTTATTATTAATAATCCTAAGGAGCTACCATGAGCGAGCAGAATAACAATCACGAATCCCCTGAGCACAATGTGTCGCATGACAATATTGAGCACGCTGAGAGTATTTTAGAAGAAACCATGAAAGAATTTGATCCAAAAAACAACTCAGACGCTGATGCCAATGAGACGATCGAAAATGACATCGATATCGACACCTTTAAAGCGCGTATCGCTGAGTTAGAAGGCGAGGTTAAGCAGGCCAAAGAAGGTACCGCCCGTGCCAATGCTGAAGCCTATAATGCGCAAAAACGTATGGAACAAGAAGCGGATAAAAGTAAAAAATTCGCCTTACAAAAATTTGCCAAAGAGTTGTTAGAAATCGTTGATAACTTAGAGCGTGCTATCGAAAGTGCGAATGCAAATGATCCAGTCGCCGAAGGGGTGCAACTGACTCACAAAGCATTGGTCGCTGTCTTGAATAAAAACGGCGTAGAAGTGGTTGAACCACAAGGTGAAAAGTTCAACGCTGATTTTCATGAAGCGGTAGGCATCGACCCAGACGCTGAAGCGGATACCGTCGGTACAGTACTGCAAAAAGGTTATAGCTTGAATGGCCGCCTCTTGCGTCCTGCGATGGTTCGTGTCGGTCAATAGGACTTAACACTTGATTTTAAATGGTTAAACCTTACTTAAATTAAGGGTTTTGACAAAAAATCACACAAAAGACTGTGTTTGCGTGGTTATTGACTTGAAAAAATGTACGGTCAAACCGATATAAAGCAACAAGTGACCGGCTATGGTCTGATATGCAAAGGTTTGATATGTAAAGTTCCGTATGGTTCATACAGCATGGCTGAATAAGTGCAGGCAACCCATACGGTTAGCAATACAAACATTTATATTTAAAAACAAATTAGGAGCAATTGATTATGGGTAAAGTAATTGGTATTGATTTAGGTACAACCAACTCATGTGTGGCAGTGATGGAAGGTGACAAGGTTAAAGTCATCGAAAATGCTGAAGGTACTCGTACTACACCATCGATCGTCGCCTATAAGGATGACGAAATTCTCGTTGGTCAGTCAGCCAAGCGTCAAGCCGTCACCAACCCAAACAATACTTTGTTTGCGATTAAGCGTCTGATTGGTCGTCGTTTTGATGACAAAGTCGTGCAAAAAGACATCGGCATGGTGCCTTACAAAATCGCCAAAGCAGACAACGGTGATGCATGGGTAGAAGTCAACGGCAAAAAACTAGCGCCACCACAGGTTTCTGCTGAAATCTTGAAAAAAATGAAAAAAACAGCTGAAGACTATCTTGGTGAAAGCGTGACTGAAGCAGTAGTAACGGTACCGGCTTACTTCAATGATTCACAGCGTCAAGCAACCAAAGATGCGGGTAAAATTGCTGGTCTTGATGTAAAACGTATCATCAACGAGCCAACAGCAGCGGCCCTTGCTTATGGCATGGACAAAAAGCAAGGCGACAGTACGGTTGCTGTATATGACTTAGGTGGTGGTACTTTTGACGTATCAATCATCGAAATCGCTGATGTCGATGGCGAGCAGCAGTTTGAAGTACTAGCAACCAACGGTGATACTTTCCTTGGTGGTGAAGACTTTGACTCAGCATTGATTGATTACTTAGTAGACGAGTTCAAAAAAGACCAAGACGTTAACCTAAAAGGTGACTCTCTTGCGATGCAGCGTCTAAAAGAAGCCGCAGAAAAAGCGAAAATTGAATTATCAAGTGCGCAAAGTACTGAAGTAAACTTGCCGTATATCACTGCTGATAGCAGTGGTCCTAAGCATTTGGTCGTGACTATCAGCCGCTCAAAACTTGAGAGCTTAACGGAAGCGCTAGTACAACGTACCATGGGTCCTTGTAAGATTGCCCTTGAAGATGCTGGTCTAAAAATCGGCGATGTCGATGACGTCATCTTAGTTGGTGGTCAGACTCGTATGCCATTAGTACAACAAAAAGTACAAGAGTTCTTCGGTCAAGAGCCACGTAAAGATGTGAACCCTGACGAAGCAGTCGCTGCTGGTGCGGCCATTCAAGGTGCGGTATTGTCTGGTGACAAAACTGATGTCCTATTGCTTGACGTAACGCCATTGACCCTTGGTATCGAAACAATGGGTGGTGTGATGACGCCAGTGATCGAGAAAAACACCATGATTCCTACTAAGAAATCACAGGTATTCTCAACCGCTGAAGACAACCAGCCAGCAGTAACCATTCAGGTGTATCAAGGTGAGCGTAAAATCGCCAACCAAAACAAACAGCTTGGTCGTTTTGACTTGACGGACATTCCACCTGCGCCACGTGGTCTACCGCAAATCGAAGTCACCTTTGACATCAACGCTGACGGTATCATGAACATCTCAGCAACGGACAAAGGTACTGGTAAAGCACAAAGTATCCAGATCAAAGCGGATTCTGGCTTGTCGGATGAAGAAGTTGAACAAATGGTTCGTGATGCAGAAGCCAACGCGGCTGAAGATGAGAAGTTCGCTAACCTAGCGCAAGTACGTAACGAAGCAGATGGTCGTATCCATGCGGTACAAAAAGCACTAAAAGAAGCTGCAGATAAAGTCACTGATGAAGAAAAGTCAACAGTAGAGACGGCTATCACTGAGCTTGAAGCAGCGGCAAAAGAAGACGACCATGATGACATCAAAGCCAAGCTTGAAGCGTTAGACAATGCTTTCTTGCCAGTCAGTCAGAAGATTTATGCTGATGCAGGCGCTGGCGCCGAAGGTATGGATCCAAGCCAGTTCCAACAAGGTGCTGACGGTGCAGCAGATAGCAGCCAAGCCGACGATGACGTAGTCGATGCTGAGTTCACTGAAGTAGACGAAGATAAAAAATAATACGGCTACTAACTAGTTAGATTAAAAAACGCATCCTTCGGGGTGCGTTTTTTTATGGCTATAATTTCTGTTTGTAGGGTCTGTTGAACATTCAAATATCCGCAATACCGTCGCGTTTTTAGGATATTTTGACTATATAGCTGATTTAGGGTTTAAACGCACTCACGGTCAGTACTTCATACGTCAAATTGACGCAAGGCTGGCCACCTTCGTTTTGTGCAGAAAAATGCTGCCAATAATCTGACTCAAACTGTTGTAAACGCGCTTTCGTCCATCTAAAAGGTTGCGTGTTCCTTGACGATACTTGCGTTTGACTGGTTGAGACACCCGTAAGTTTCATATGCTTCAACACAGCATAAGGGCTGATAAATGGTAAGTCGAAACGCTCAATTGAAAGCTCGATATGCTCAAAGCCAGCATTCGTTAATACTGACTGCCATTCAGTGATATCTGGGTAATCAAGGCCTTGACCCGTTAGCGCTTTAATTTGCAAAAAATTATTGGGCGTAAAGGTGCTGAAGAGTAGTTGACCTGAAGTCTGTAGACGGTGTGCTGATTGCGTGACAAAATTCAACGGATTATCAAACCACTGCACTGCATTGGCACTGACTATCAAACTGTGTATTCCTTCCAAGTCCATGGTTTCACCATCGCCAATCGCTATGTCAGCCGTTGGTAAAATTGATTGCAAGGTAGCTGCTTGTTCAGCGCATAATTCATTGATCAGCCAATGCTGACTTTGAACATGTTCAGCCAGTAGTCGTGTCATTTGACCGGTACCCGCACCGACTTCTAATACACTGCTTTGTTTGGTATGAGCAATGTTTTCTAGTAAATACTGACAGACTGTCTGCTGAATACTGGCATGCTGGTCATAGTCGCTGGCACTGGCAAAATGGCGAGCGATGATTTGTTTCCTAGCACTGAGGTCATTAGGTATGTCGAGTGTTTTCATACGGCTTATTACATCCAAGTAAGTCCATTATCGGTCGATAGTAGGACTGACATCTCGGTTAGATGACAGACTTATAATTGTTCTATCAACTGCTCGCAGTCTTCGTTGGTTAGTTTGGCATTCATGACCAAGCGAATACGAGCGGTGTTCGCAGGAACGGTAGGTGGTCTGATGGGCAGCGCGTAAAACCCTGCTGCTTGTAATTGTTGCGCTTTGGCAATAGCACGTCCATTATCGCCCAGTATATAGGGGATAATGGGTGAGTCGTAGCGGATATGTTGAGTGATTGGCGAGGTGTGATGTCGTTGTGCAATGGCTTGACTGAGCTTTACAGAGATCTGAGCCAAGTGGGCACGTTGGTCAATGAGGTTTGGCATTTTTGCTAAAATAAAGCGCGTCCAGGCGTGATTGATGGGCGGTAGGGCGGTGCTAAAAATCAGCGGACGCATGGTGTTAATGAGCCATTGCTTGACGATGTCATCGCACATGATATAAGCGCCAACTGACGCAAACGCTTTACCAAAGGTACCGACCAAATAATCAATATCCGCCAACGTCTGTGTTTCTTCTGCGAGCCCCAATCCGGTATCTCCTAAGACACCAATGGCATGTGCCTCATCGACATACAACTCAATGCGGCTGTCTGCGGCTTTTAGTTGTACCAATTGCTGTAAGTCGGCACGGTCACCATCCATACTAAATATACTCTCGGTGACAATGATGATGCGTTCAACCGTCTCGTCTGCTTGTTCAATAAACTTGGCTAAATGCTCGTAATCGTTATGACGGTAACGACGATAGGTGACAAGTTTACTTTGGCTCAAGCGCATCCCATCGATAATGCTGGCATGCACTAGCTTGTCAGCCAAAATGAGTGTTTTGACTGGCAAAGTTGTTAATGCTGGCAAGATACCTAGGTTGGCGTGATAGCCACTGTTAAATACCAATACTGACTTTGAGTATGATTCTGGTTCTGAGGCAGATATATCCTGTCTGCATGCAGCGGCTTGATACCATTCCTGCAGCTCGCATTCCAGTGCTTGCAGCTGGGTATCGTTGCCTGTGAGCAGCCGCGAGGAAGTCGCACTCATCTTAGGTCGCTTCACCACTGGTAACTGTTGTATCTGCTCAAGGAGCTCAGTTTGCAGCTCAGTATCACCACCCAAGCCTAAGTAGTCGTTACTGGCAATGTTCAGCAGTGTCTTGCCTTGGCTGACGACATAGCGCCCTTGATGTTCTAGGCTTGGCAAACAACGATATTGCTGCTGGGACTTCAAATGGATCAATGATTCGTGCAGCTGCGCCACTATAGAACTTGCCATATTGAAATATTCCTTCTTTTATTTTTGGCTTTTTGGCATGAATAGAGTGCTTGATGAGTAGGAAGTATTGCACAAATTGGCTACTTGTAACAAAAAGTTTCATATCTCGGTGTTTGTAACCCATAGGCTGATAAACGCTTGCAAATCTTAACCCGGATGCCATCAAACACAGACAGACTGTATGAAATACTTTGTTACTATATACCCATCGTTAGCAAACAAGGCGATATGGCTAAAAACGCCCACTATAAATAAATAACTTGTTTGTCCACATAAGTTGAAGGAGCTAATAATGAAAACTCTACAAAAAACTCTATTTGCACTAGCAGCTGGTTCTTTATTAACGGTCAGTGCACAAGCAGCCGTTTCTTATGGCAACGGTTATACTGGTCAACCGTATGTAGGTGTTAAAGTCGGTCAGTTTGACTTAGACGTTGACAATGCTGATGACCCAACTGCTTATGGTGTATACGGTGGTTATAACTTCGATCCTAACTTTGGTATTGAAGCAGAATATATCGGCTCAGATGATGCTGATTACCGCAATGGCGACCTTGATGCCAAGACTTACGGCGCATACGGTACTTACCGTTATCAGTTTCCAAACACAGGCCTCTATGCCAAAGGTAAACTCGGTGTCGCCAAAACTGAAGTAGAAGGTGACTATACTGCTGGTCCAGTGAGAGTGTCAAACTCTACAAGTGACACAGGTATCGCTGGCGGTGTCGGTCTAGGCTACTCAGTAAACCCTGACTTCGGTATCGAAGCTGAATACGCGATGATGGACAGCGATGTTGATGCCAAGTTGCTAACCGTTGGTGCACATCTAAAGTTCTAATTCACAAAGTTTAAAGTTATAAAGTTTTAAGCCATCGGGCAGATGGCTGATTCATTATAAAAATAAGAGATAGCTATTCTTATGGTCGTCTCTTACCATCACAATCCATATAAAAGCAATTAATAAAAAAATCTTAGGAGAATACAATGAAAATTCTACAAAAAACATTACTCGCACTAGCCGCTGGTTCTTTAGTAAGCATGGGTGCACAAGCCGCCGTCTCTTATGGCAATGGTTATACTGGTCAACCATACGTAGGTGTTAAAGTCGGTCAGTTTGACCTAGACGTCGATGGCGCTGATGATCCAACCGCTTATGGTGTGTACGGTGGGTACAACTTTGATCCTAACTTCGGTATCGAAGCAGAGTATGTCGGCTCAGATGACGCTGACTACCGTGGCGGTGATATCGATGCTAAAAGCTACGGTGCGTACGGTACTTACCGTTACCAGTTCCCAAATACGGGCCTATATGCCAAAGGTAAATTAGGGGTTGCTAAAACTGAGATAGAGGGTGACTTTACCCGCAATGTTGGTAACACTGAAATCAGAACTGAGACTTACTCAGAAAGTGATACGAGTCTTGCTGGTGGTGTCGGTCTTGGTTATTCAGTCAACCCTAACTTTAGCGTAGAAGCTGAATATGATAAGTTAGGTAGCGATGCAGATCTTATGACAGTTGGTGCACATCTAAAATTCTAAATACTTGCTAGTCAATTATAGAATAAAAAACGATCGCTTTGGCGGTCGTTTTTTTTGTACGAAAAAAATACGGTTGAAGTCACTAAAAAAGAATGCATTAAAAATAATCTTCTGCTAGAATCGCGAATTCAACAATAGTTCAGCTCACTTATGTGCTCTGTTATGTCCACTCAGGCTACATTTTAGTTTTATTTAATAGGAAGACAGATGAATACTTTACAAAAAGCTTTGATCGCATTATCAGTTGGTTCTTTAATGAGTATTAGTGCGCAAGCAGCCATCAACTATGCTGGTCAACCATACGTAGGTGTCAAAGTCGGTCAGTTTGACCTAGACGTCGATGGCGCTGATGATCCAACCGCTTATGGTGTGTACGGTGGGTACAACTTTGATCCTAACTTCGGTATCGAAGCCGAGTATGTCGGCTCAGATGACGCTGACTACCGTGGCGGTGATATCGATGCTAAAAGCTACGGTGCGTACGGTACTTACCGTTATCAGTTCCCAAATACGGGCCTATATGCCAAAGGTAAATTAGGGGTTGCTAAAACTGAGATAGAGGGTGACTTTACCCGCAATGTTGGTAACACTGAAATCAGAACTGAGACTTACTCAGAAAGTGATACGAGTCTTGCTGGTGGTGTCGGTCTTGGTTATTCAGTCAACCCTAACTTTAGCGTAGAAGCTGAATATGATAAGTTAGGTAGCGATGCAGATCTTATGACAGTTGGTGCACATCTAAAATTCTAAATGCTTGCTAGTCAATTATAGAATAAAAAACGATCACATATGTGGTCGTTTTTTTTGTTTCAGGCTTTCATGAGCACTTATTGAGCTTTTGTTTCTACTCAGGGAAGCGGTAGCAGTATATTAATGATTTTTAAGGCATTATCACGCTAGAAATGTGCTACATTGAAAGCTAGAATGACAAAGACAGGGAATATATCAATGATGGAGACTCTCTGGATGATTGAACCGTGGCATTGGCTGGTATTGGGTTTTGTGCTGCTGATTGTCGAGATGTTTGTTCCGACATTTGCCAGCCTTTGGTTCGGCGCTGCTGCTATCATCGTGGCGGCACTGTCGTGGCTATTACCCATTTCGTTAACTATCCAGATTGTGATTTGGCTGATACTTTCTGCGGTGTTTTTATTGGCATGGTTTAAATTTATTAAACCTTTATCAGTAGATCGTACCAAAGCGGGATTGGGTGGCAGCGTTATTATCGGTGAGACCGGTATGATTATCGTGCCACCGCAGCCTGAGAGAGCGGGCATGGTACGGTTTAGTGTGCCTATCGTTGGGGCCGCTGAATGGATGTGCCGCACGCAAGGAGAACAAGTGGCCGTCGGTGATCGGGTAATCGTGACCGATATCGTTGGTAATGAATTGGTTGTCAGTAGTATGAAGTCGCAGGCAGCGATACCTAAGAGTATGTAAATATAATAATTAAGCAAATATAATGATAGAGGTGGAATATGGAAAGTTTCAGTATTGTCATGATCGTTTTGATCGCGCTGGTAGTGTTTACCGTATTTAAAGGCGTGCGGATCGTACCGCAGGGTTATAAGTGGGTCGTGCAGCGCCTCGGTAAATATAGTCAAACGCTAGAACCTGGGCTAAACCTCATTATTCCTTACGTTGATGATGTGGCTTATAAGGTGACCACCAAAGATATCGTGCTCGATATTCCGTCTCAAGAAGTTATCACGCGCGATAACGTGGTTATTATCGCGAATGCTGTCGCTTATATTAATATTGTGCGCCCTGATAAGGCAGTATATGGTATCGAAGATTATGAATATGGTATTCGTAATTTGGTGCAGACGTCTTTGCGTTCCATCATCGGTGAGATGGATTTGGATAGTGCATTATCTAGCCGTGATGAAATCAAAACCAAGCTAAAGCATGCCATCTCAGAAGATATTGCAGATTGGGGTATCACCCTAAAAACCGTAGAGATTCAAGATATTAACCCATCGCAAACCATGCAAGCGTCAATGGAAGAGCAAGCGGCGGCAGAGCGCCTACGTCGTGCGACAGTGACCCGTGCTGATGGTCAAAAGCAAGCCGCTATCCTAGAGGCAGACGGTCGCCTAGAAGCCTCACGCCGTGATGCTGAAGCGCAGGTAGTACTGGCAAAAGGGTCAGAGGAGTCGATTCGTTTGATTACCGCGGCAATGGGCACAGAAGAGATGCCAATTGTCTATTTACTCGGTGAGCAATATATCAAGTCGATTCGTCAGTTAGCTGAATCTGACAATGCAAAAATGGTGGTATTACCGGCTGACATCCTCAGTACAGTCAAAGGGATGGTAGGCGATAAGCTTAAGGTTTAGTGCTTAAATTATGAATCATATCATTCAAACTTAAGCTTGGTAGTTAACAGCCTTTATGCTAAACCAAAAAAAGACCTCGCTTGAGGTCTTTTTTATTGCTCATAATCAACTCAAAAACCAGTCTAGTTAGATAACTTTAGAAAAGCGATTTTGCTGCTTATTTGTCAGATACTCATCAAACACCATCGCGACGTTGCGACCAAGCAGGCGACCTTTTGGTAAGACTCGAATTCCAGCAGCATCCATATCGACGAGCTTATCGTCTTGCATCTCACCCAATTGCTGAATCTCATCAATGAAGTAAGTAATCGCATCGATACCGAATTTCTGATTCACGTCTTTAAAGTCGATATAGTCATGACAGAGTAGCTTCATAATCACATATTCACGCAAGCGATCTTTAATCGATGTCTTGATAACTTTTACTGCTGGCATGACAGCAAGATTGCTTTTTGCCGCATCGATATTGGCTTGATATGCTTGTAAGTCTGTCTCATTTTGCAAAATGTAACGGGTATTGGCGTTGGCAATTTGACTGATGGATGAGACGCCAAAGCCTATCAAGTCGCAGTCACCCATGATGGTGTAGCCTTGAAAGTTACGATGTAGGTTGCCCTCGCGCTGCGCTATGGCTAACTCGTCATCAGGCTTAGCAAAGTGATCAATACCGATATATTGATAGCCCGCCTCGGTCAGCGTATTGATGGTATTGCCGAGCATCGCAAGCTTAGCCGCCGGCTCTGGCAGGTCTGCTTCTTTGATTTGACGCTGGGCCTTAAAGCGTTCTGGCAGATGCGCGTAGTTAAAGACTGACAGACGATCTGGTGACATCTCGATGATGCGGCGTACGGTTTTATCCAAGGTCGCAGGCGTTTGATGCGGTAGGCCATAAATCAGATCCACATTGATAGAATGAAAACCAAGCTCGCGCGCTTCAGTGAGCACATTTTCGATCATTTCTGCCGAATGCATGCGATTGACGGCGATTTGTACCGTTTCGTCCAAGTCTTGCACCCCTAAGCTGATGCGATTAAAACCAAGATTGCGTAGCGTTTTTAAGGTGTCATCACCCAGCTCGCGCGGGTCAATTTCAATAGAATAGTCGCCTTCATCTTCAGGTAAGAATTCAAATTGGGTCTGCAAAAATGCCCAAAGTTGACTCATCTCTTCATCACGTAAAAATGTCGGCGTACCACCACCTAAGTGCAGCTGCTTAACGAGTGGTTTACTGCTGCCCTCTGGCGTGGTCAATAAGTGTCGTTTGTGCTTAATTTCCGCGATGAGATATTGCAGATAATCGCCGGAGTCGCTGTTTTTTTTAGTGATAATTTTATTGCAAGCACAGTAATAGCAAAGATGGCGACAGAATGGAATATGAAAATAGAGCGATAATGGCGCGCGCGCTTCACGATTCTGCAGAATTTTTATTTCTAAGTCATCAGGGATTGGGGAGAACTCTAAAGCAGTCGGATAAGAGGTGTAACGAGGCCCTGAACGATTGTATTTATTAATAATCGCTTCATCAAATGCAGGTAGCTGCTTGGTCATAATACTGCCGCGCGTACTGGCATAAGGGTTGTCTGGCTGCATAACAGGGCGTGTGGTCGTCGGCTGCTCTCCGGCACGATTATAAGGTTGCTCAGTGTTTGGTTCGGTATATTCTGTCATGCGGCATTCCTCGTGTTGACCATATATATTGCTGTTTATTTATCACAAAGTGCACAGCCATATTTATGTCTAAATAGATAGACGCTAGTATAGCAAATCCTTGTGAACAGTAGGGTGTTTGACCCTTGTTAATCTTCTTAAGATTTCGTTGTTGTCTATTCATTGTTTTCTAAAAAGACCGTTAGTTTCTGCCGCTCACTGGCTGTTAACTCGTCAGCGATATCTATCAAAAATACCTGTTTTAGCTGCATTAATACTTCGTCTACGCTTGTCAAAATGCTACTTTTACTGGGTTTGCCCACTTGATGTCGCTGATATTTATGGTTCAATAGAGTATGCCTTACGCCGTCATTATCAAGCCTTGAAGCCATAAGTCTGCGTTTAAAAGGGGAGTTAGGGTAAGTGGAGATATACCAACTGCCGACCACCATATCTATTTTAATTTGTGGTAATAAGTCAAAGACGTAGAGCATCTGCCATTCTGACTTAACCTCACAACATAAGAGGTAGCGTTCATAGTTTACTTGGGCATGTGGCAATATGGGATTTTCGATTTGATTTTCAAAACTGTTGTCTTTGATGATTTTATAACGACCATGCGGTGTGGTTTGTATCTGCGAAGCATTTTGACTGTCGTTATTTTTTTGATTAGTGTCTTCTTGGTTATAAGTGAACAGCAACGGCGCGCTGGGCACTAGGCCACCATAACCCACATCAACCAAATAGTTTTGGCCATCGATGCTCACCATAATGGCCATGTGCGTGCGAGCATTGTGCCTCTCAAGCTGATTGTTGATGGTCACTACCCCAGTAATGATTCTCGCCTCATAACCCAAGTGGCGCAGCAGCGCCAAAAATAAGCCATTAAGCTCATAACAGTATCCGCCAGCACGGCGCTCAATGAGCTTGTCATAGATTGAGCGGTCTTCTAAATCAACGGGTCGGTCTACAAGGGTGGTTAAACTTTGAAACGGAAACTGGGTTAAATGCGTAAGCTGTAGGCGTTTTAGGTGTTCTAAGTCGGGTATGATTGGCTGATCAATCTCTGATGCTGTAAACCCAAGTTGTTGCAGATAATGGCTGTAATTAATATTGGTAATAAATAATCCTAGCGTAGTTTCTTTTAAGGAATATCTTCATTTAGATGGCTACAGTGAATGAAAAGTAATATCGATACATCAGGCACTGCTGACATCCATTTTTCTTGCTTGCTGTGCCTGTGTAGACAGAGGCTACAAAAAATTGATATCAGCAATACCGTCGCGTTTTTAGGATGTTTTGACTATATATTTAGATGATTATAGATTGAACTGAAAACATACCCCCGAATAATATTAGCAAAAAACCCCAGAATTTATCTGAGGTCTTGTGTATACGTTTACCGATAGTTACTGCAAATGATCCTCAGATTATTCTCTTAATTCAATCTTATCACCAACTGCTTGCGCGGATATCTCGCCAGCACTAAAGGGGACACGAATCCAATCTTTGGCAGAGTAGCGACGCGTCTGATCACGGTGATAAGGCCGCGTGCTATCTGCTGATTGTGAGTACGCTAATAACGCTTCTACGATCGGTCCTTTGTCATCAAAGGTCACTGTCTGCATATAGGTGGGGCCATTAATAATGGGGCCGTAAGTACCGTCACTGTTTGTTGTGGTTGTCGTCTTAACGCCATTTCTAATGATTTCTCTACCTCGAGACTGTGCGACATTGAAAGCCCCTTCACGACCAAGTCCGCCATGCATAGAGATTTTTTCGTTATTCTTACCGGCATCAATCACGTACTGCAAATCAGCCAAACTTGCATCGAGGGCTATGTTTTTGCTATTAAAGTAAGCAATCGCATCACCCAAAGCGGTACGCGTATTGTCATTAATGATGAGATCACGTGGCGTATTGACGGGGTCGTTGACGTCGAATTTGACCTCAAATGCGGCGTCAGTGGTTTCGGTGAAGTTGACATTGTTCCAAAACTCTCTAAAGACGTGTGCGCCTTTGCTATCAAGGTTGTCACGGCGGTCCCAGTTGCTTAAAACCGTACAGGCTTGCGTGGCATCGATACTGCCGCCAGTGGATAGCGGTAACATAGCGTTGTCATTACAATCAGCCAATACATCATCGAGTACCAGCTCCGCCACGTAGCTACGGTTGCCATAGACGACTTCTTGCATATTTTCCAGATTAAAAGTATTGCCGCCAAGCTCGTCTTTATTGCTTAGTCGATCCAATATTTGAGTAAGTCCCATGCGAGTACGCATCAGTAGGGGAACGCCATCTACGGGATTAGGCCCTAAGAAAGGTACTAAACGCCGACGTAATAATGGCGAGAATCCGGTCAATGGCTCCTCAGGATTGCTCAACCAGTAGCTGTCATTTGAGTTTTCGACATAGTCATCACGAATCAAAAATGGCAAGTTTGAGCGACCAAAAATACCCGCTTGTGGCGAGTCCGCATCAGTGCCCCATTCGCAGGCAGCATCGCTACCGTTTAGTGCTGGCAAGTCTGCTGCGACCAAAGCCCCAAGGAAAGGCCCTGCATTGGCACTACAGGCTTCTAGCTGCTCTTTAGTCACATGCGGCACGGTTGAGATATCAGCATAGAGCGCCTTGCCGTAACGGTCAGTCGCGATGGTATTGACGAACCCAAGACCAAGGGTGTCCTGCATTCTATCGACCAGATCTTCTACACTAGTGGCTTGGTTCATACTGCGCCATTGATTTAACGCACGTGGATTTTCTGAAGCGGCATCGCGAATCGTATAAGCCAGATTGTTAGCGCCCCACGTTGGCAAAAGATCACTAAGGGTATTGGCCGCTAGCATAGGTCCATATTGTGATAAGTATATGGGTCGGACTAGGGTCTGATCATCAGGGAGCTGGATGGTCACATCAACGGCTTCAATATCACGCTGCTCAAGGGCACCATCACTGTTTTTATAGATATACTTCATCGGATCACCAGCCACCAGATTGAGCTGGTAAAGGGTGAAGCGTTTGGCGGTAGAGACGGTATGGCTCCACGCGACGTCCTTATTAAAACCAATATTAGGGAAGGGTTGACCTTGCTGACCGACCCCCATCACGTCAAGCTTGCCTGGCATTGTTAAATGAAACTCATAAAACCGCTGAACGCCTTCCCATGGCTCATGAGGATTGCCATACATTACGCCACTGTCAGTGCCGGTGACCTCGCTACCAAAGGCATAAGCATTACTACCACCATCCATCACATTAATCGTCGTCATATCGAATTTTGGCGCGGATTCTACGACTGGATCTATGTTAGCGCTACGCATTCTAGAGCTGCCCATTACGCTATTTTCTACCGGCGGTGTCGCGGCCACAATCGCGCCGACGAAGTTAGAAAGCCCACCGCGTAGATTGGCTTTGCCATAAAGTGTGAGCAGATCATTGATATCGATTTCGCGTACCCACTCGACACCAGCACAATCGGGATCAATATTGTCAACGCCTGTATCACGCAGATAGCGACTATAACCTGCCGCATAGCCTGTTACAGCATCGATAACCTCTGGATCTTGCGCCGCTAAAAAACTGCTGCGCCTCTCTGGAGAGTTATACCAGGTATAAAATACATCGCTGGCCATATTGCCTTCATCGCCCAAATACAGCATGCTCTGACCACTGGCCACTACGATTTCATGTGCGAGCGAGCAGATATTATCTTCAGCGAAAGCATAGCCGACACCATAACCCAGCCCCTTATAATCCTTGGCAGTAATATGGGGGATACCAAACTGGGTACGCTGAATATCGGCCTCATATGTCGCGGCAGGGGTATCGATATCGTCATCGTTAAAGCTATTGTCATTATCCGAGCAGCCGAATAACGCTAAGGACACGGCCATTGTGAGTAGCGTGAGCGTGGGCGCTCGCTGATTTCTAATCAACATATTCATTGTTTTCACCATCCATGGTTAGTTTTTACGATTTAAGGCGCTGATAATCCATTTATCTAGCCTGCTTTAAACGCTCAATAAATTGCTATTGTTGCTTTTAGTGTACAAATACTCACTAATCATATACCCAAAAGAAAATACTTTGCTAGTCAGTTAACAAAATTATTTGTCAGACAAAAATAAAAGTTAATAATTATTTTATTCTTTCAAATCATGGTGTTAATCATTAAAAACTTAATAGGTAACATTTATTAAAAGATGAGGGCGTGAAGTAGTTGGCTAATATCTCGATATTATCTGCGCTGTTTTCCTTGTTTGACTGTAATTTACCTCCTTTTTATCACTATTTTTAAAATGAGGGCACGGTCTAGGATGCGTACTAGAAAATAGACGTTTAGCAGCAATCAAGCCATTCGAATGATAAAAAACACGACATTTGCGCGTTGATAAATAATGCTCTATTATCAATAGCTCCCTGTATCAGGAAACGCTGATGTCGTTTGCCCAAGTCTATACCCGTTCAGTCGTCGGTTTGCATGCGCCAAAAGTCATTATTGAGGTGCATTTGTCACAAGGCTTGCCCGCATTGACCATCGTCGGTCTGCCAGAAGCTGCTGTGCGCGAGAGTAAAGATAGAGTGCGCTCAGCGATTCTTAATTCTGGATTTCAGTTTCCCAATCGTCGCCTGACGATTAATCTAGCACCAGCAGACCTGCCAAAAGATGGCGCACGGCTGGATTTGCCTATTGCTATTGGCATCTTGGCAGCCAGCGATCAGTTGGATCCAGAGGTACTAGCAGGGTTTGAGTTTATCGGTGAGCTTGCATTAAATGGAAATTTGCGGCAAGTCACTGGCAGCTTGGCCGTTGCTAGAGCCATAAAGGCGGAAGTGTTGGCGTCCAAAGTATTACAGACAGCAGATAATGATGAATCAGAATTGACGGAGCAGGATAAAGAACCACAAACGCCGCAGTTAATCGTGCCGCTCGATAATGGTGCTGAAGCTAGCCGTGTCGAGGGTGTAGAGATATTGGCAGCGGATAGTCTAAAAGCCGTTTGCGATCATCTGCAATCTTTGACCAATCCAAATGCTACTTATGAGCGCTTAGCGATTGTACCGCCAGCTGCGATAGAAAAACACACGGGTTATAAAGTGGACTTGGCTGATGTCAAAGGCCAACATCATGCGAGGCGAGCCTTAGAGATTGCCGCTGCTGGTGGACATTCGCTGTTGTTTACAGGCCCTCCCGGTTCAGGTAAGACGTTGATGGCCTCGCGGCTACCGACTATTTTGCCAGATTTGAGTGCTGAGGATGCGTTAGAAGTTGCTAGCACCTATTCGGTCGCAGACAGTGATTATGATTATGGGACAAGGCCATTTCGCCAAGTTCATCACACCATATCAGCCGTGGCTTTGGTCGGTGGTGGCTCACGTCCCAAACCGGGTGAGATTACCCTTGCCAATAAAGGCGTGTTATTCCTTGACGAATTACCGGAGTTTGATCGTACTGTGTTGGAGGTGCTGCGCCAACCATTAGAGGCGAAGCAAATTACCATCAGTCGTGCCAACTCGCAGATGACCTTTCCAGCCAACTTTCAATTGGTGGCAGCGATGAACCCGTGCCCATGTGGCTATGATGGTGACGGCTCAGCAAGATGTCGTTGTCGTCCCGAGCAGATTAAGCGCTATCAAGATAAGCTATCAGGCCCATTACTCGATCGCATTGATTTGCATATTACTGTGCCGGCGCTACCTATCGCCGACTTGCAAAATGCTCAAGCGGGTGAAACCTCCGAGCAAGTGCGAATTCGGGTCGCTGCCGCCCACAAACATCAATTAAAGCGGCAAAAAAAGGTCAATAATGAGCTAAGTCCTAGCGAGATTGATCAATATATTCAACTAGGAGAGGGCGAGCAGCAGTTATTGCAGTTGGCTCAGCAACGCTTGAATTTATCTGCTCGTGGTTATCATCGAGTTTTGCGCGTTGCTCGTACCATCGCAGACCTCGCTGACAGTACCGATATCACGAGTGCCCATGTGTCTGAAGCATTGAGCTATCGTAGTAAGTAGCTGGCGTGATGTTCAGTAATTTATCATTTATCCTTGTAAAAGATAATCAACCAGTGTGACAAAGTCATCAAACGCTGCGGTAGGATTGAGCTCACGAATATCCTGCCCATAGTTATAACCATAAGACAGTCCAAGGGTGTCCATATTAGCGTTTTGTCCTGCCAATATATCGTTTCTTGAGTCACCAATCATGACCGCTTGTGCTGGAGTTACATCTAAAGCGTCACAAACATGCAGTAGCGGCGCGGGGTCTGGTTTTTTAACAGCTAGACTATCACCGCCCAGCACTTCAGCAAACAAATCCTGCCAGCCAAAGGATTGTAATATTTTGGGAACAAAGCGAATCGGCTTGTTGGTCACTAATGCCAACGTATAGCCTGCATCTTTCAGCTTCTTTAGTCCGCTATCGACATATGGGTAGGCAACGGTTTTGCTACCGCTAATATTATTGTAAGCCTCAAAAAATACCTGCTCGGCATGATCAGCTTCCTCGACCGTCAACTCACCTTCTAACACCTCTACCTTACCCACCATCGCGCGCTCGACCAGCATTCTTGAGCCATTGCCGACCCAATTACGTATGCTGTCAATAGGGTAGGTCTCTTTGCCGAGCGTGGTCAGCATCGCATTGGTCGCATCAGCCAAATCTGGTACGCTATCGATTAAAGTGCCGTCGAAATCAAAAATTAAAAGTTGCTTATCCATTATTCCTCACTATTGAAAGTCGTTATATTTATTATGTTTGGTATATCGTGCCATACCTTAGCACAGTAGTGTTTTGAGACCAGTCAATTTAGTTATTTACTGTTCTTAATATCATAAACATCAGCAGTCACTCGATATCTTTGTAGCGTTCACGATGCTCTTTTTTCATTTTTAGATACTCTTTGTTCTCGCGGCACTCATCCCATTTTTGTTTAAAAATACGCGCGGACTCTGCTTTAATCGGATCTTCCTCTTGCCGTGGTAGCTCTGCACGACCATGTGCGCCGCTTTGGCCTTTTTTATCATCAGGTACTGGGCCTTTATATTTTTTACCGCCTTTATGATTGGCATAGCGACGGGCGCGGGTATAACCCATTTGGATAAATTTGCGCGCCATATCGGCACCGACAAAGTCATCGGCAGCCAGATAATCTAAAAACATTTGATAAATTGTCTCGCTGCTTTCAGTTGCAATATCAGGCGTGGCGAAGCGCCAGTGCGGCAGTATCTCAGACTTATAAGGCTCTACCAATAATACGCCTTGCTCACCGCGACCGACGCGATACAGCTCAGGCTGCGCCCGCAAGTCTAGGTTTTTATAATCCAAATCATAATCAAACTCTCTCATCGCTTATCCCTATTAGCATTTATCTGTCTTATTTAGCATTATCATTGCTATCGAGTATACTGAGCACTGCCGTCTAAAAAACAGCACAGAAATGTTATGCAACCGTGACAGTAAGCGTTTAGCATAAGTAGCATAGCGAACAGAATCAATCATTGAGCAGGTTTGAGTAGGTTAAGGTCATGACAGTTAATAAAAATATCCTAAATAAAATCAGCTTAGCTGGCGCGACTTTTGCGATGTCGTTAAAAAGGGTACTTATGATATCAGCGCTGCTGCTGATAAGTGTGCTAAGCACCAATGTTGCCCATAGCGCATGGTTTGAGCGTTTGGTTCCGCAAGGTGAGACCTATACGGTACGCGAGATAGATCGTGATTTGGCATTCGTCATTGATGGTTTTATTTATGACGCGCGTACTTCTTGTTTTTTAGCCGTGGGCGATCGGGTGGTGTTTTTTGAAGGCCGTCACGGTATTGATTACCGTGCCACTATTTATGACTTGGATTCACGCGAGCGTTGCGAGGTGTTGTTGCGTCGGCGACTCTGATAACAGATGCTATGGATCAAACAATAAATGCTATTAACGACAGCCATAAAAAAAGCCCCAAACATTGCTGTTTGGAGCTTTTTAGAATTCTTAAACGAATGGTGGCTCGAGGCAGGTTCGAACTGCCGACACACGGATTTTCAATCCGTTGCTCTACCGACTGAGCTATCGAGCCGTCTTCGTTGAGGCGCTATTAAACTAAATATAGACGTTACTGTCAAGTGATTTTTGCATAATAGGCGATAAAAAGGCATAAATAGTCAAATATAAGGTTTTAACCTTAAGATTAATCCTTAACGCGCAGTAGCTCATACTCGCTCATAATACGATGAATATCCGCATCAACAGGGACGAATTCACGCACGCCTTTTTTTACTTCGGCATCATAAACCAGTTTAATAAACTTGGCATCGATAGCACGACCACGATTTTGGCTATGAACAGTAAGATATTGCAAGCGCTTGGCATTGGTCTGTCCATCGTCAAAGCAGGCAACAGCAGCGATGGGCTTATCATTGAACATACCGACGTAAAGCGTTTGACCACGCTTAAAACCCTGCTCAACGAGGCTTAATACCTCGAGACCACTTGGCTGGTTATCATCGCTGTCATACAAATCATGCAAGCGCTCCGAGAGTTCATTCTCACGTGCAGGTTTTTTGATAAGTGGCGCATCCAAACGGTTGATGGCAATCGCTTCTAAGGGCATAATCGGTTCCTATAATGTGAGACAGCACAATGTCATGGAGTGTAGGGCCGTAGAGTATGGGTTCTCAGAGTCGGCGCGAGTAATGATTGATAAAACTGAATCCACTATTTTAGCAGAATGACACGATTTTGTGCGTGGTTTACTGCTCGGTCGTGGCAGGAGTGGTTAGGGTTTGCTATGATGATGATAGACAGTGCTTTATGTGCATAAAGTCTAGGGCGTGTCCTCAATCCAAGCGATTGTATCTAAATAGGCTAAAAATGGCTAAACTTTACCAAACATCGTCAAATAACTGATTAATATCCCGATATTATTTGCGCTATTTTCCTCGTTTGACGGCAATTTATCTCATTTTTATGACCATTTTTAAAATGAGGACACGCCCTAATATTTTGGCTTTTTTAATAAGAATTTTTAGTAAAAATTCTGAATGTTCAACAGACCCTAAGCTTAATTGTTTTATTTTTATTTGTTTTAGACGCTAGTAAGAATGATTTGGGCGCTTTTTCGTCCTATTTTATTGACCGCTTTTCATTAATAGAGAGTAGCCATGACCGCCAATTCAACAACGACAGCCAATACAACTGGGCAAAACCAATCTTCCAATGTAAACCTACACGGTCGCCCTGAACGTATCGCCACCGTTGAGCGTATTACTGCAGAGACGCAAGTTACCTGTACCGTTAATCTTGATGGTACGGGTCAAGGCACGGTAGACACTGGCGTGCCATTCTTGGATCATATGATTGATCAAATCAAGCGTCACGGTTTGTTTGACTTAGATATCAAATGTACCGGCGATACTTTCATTGATGATCATCATAGTGTAGAAGATACGGGTATCACGCTTGGTCAAGCCTTTAATAAAGCTTTAGGCGATAAGAAGGGCATTCGTCGTTATGGGCATTTTTATGCGCCACTCGATGAAGCCTTGACGCGTGCAGTCGTTGATCTATCAGGTCGTCCGGGTTTGCATATGGACATTCCTTTTACTCGCTCACACGTGGGCAAATTCGATGTGGATCTATTTAGCGAATTCTTCTACGGCTTCGTCAATCACTCGTGGATGACGGTGCATTTAGACAACCTCAAAGGTAAAAATAGCCATCACCAGATTGAATCAACCTTTAAAGCCTTTGCTCGTGCGCTACGTATGGCTTGCGAATATGATGAGCGCGCTTTGAATACCTTGCCGTCGACCAAAGAGGCGTTCTAGATGAGTAGAGCTACAAAGATTGCACTATTAGATTATGGCATGGGTAATTTGCACTCTGTCAGTAAAGCACTGTCGAGCGTTGGCGCAGAAGTCTCTATCACTAATGACCCAAAAATCGCAGCGGTGGCGGACAAAATAGTCTTCCCCGGTGTCGGTGCCATGCGCGACTGTATCGCTGGCATGCATGAAGCAGGCATTGATGGGGTTGTACGTCAGGCGATATTCAACAAGCCTGTCATGGCCATCTGCGTCGGTATGCAGGCGTTATTTGAGCAGTCATCTGAGAATGGTGGTACAGATTGCCTTGGTATTTTAAAAGGTAGCGTAGAAGCGTTTGACCCGACGTGGCAAGACGAACAAGGTGCGACTATTAAAGTCCCGCATATGGGTTGGAATACCATCAGCGGTATGGATGTTGATCATCCATTGTGGCATGGTATCGAGGACAACGCCCATTTTTACTTCGTGCACAGCTATTACTGTGCGCCTGCCGACAGCTCACAAGTGGCGTCTATCTGTGATTATGGTCAACCGTTTTGTGCCAGTATCATTCAAGACAATTTATTTGCGACCCAGTTCCATCCAGAGAAAAGCCACACTGCAGGTTTGCAACTGCTCAAAAACTTCGTCGAATGGAATATTTAGAGAGACGCTAAACGTGAAATGAATATTTATTTTAGTATGAGGGTAGATTATCAATTGTATAATCTGCCTTTTTTATGTTCAGTTATAAATTTTTAGCTATACTCTCAGTTATTTTCTACTTGCTTATATTTGGAATACTCTAGTGGATTTCACCACCTTTAAAATCGATATTATTGAAGTAACCGGACTGGCTAAAGATGCTCTGCATATCTATGTCGGTGTCGGCGTCTATCTTTTGTGTCTGCTTGTGCTGCTGCCTATTATTAAAAAGCAAGGTATTAAGTCCTTTATAGCTTTAATCGTCGTCACGGGTATTGCTTTATTGGGTGAGTATTTAGACAACCGCCATATCATTAGACCGAGAGGGCTTTTTGCATTAGGAATGGTAGACATCAAGGCAAGTCTCCATGATTTGATCAATACTTGCCTGATACCTTACGTGCTCTATGGGTTGAATAAATGGACTAAGATTTTTCGTCCCACCGCACCTGCGCCACCCGTTAGATTATTAAAAAAACGATCTTAGTTGATTATCATAAAAATAAGGTAAATTAATGCGGTTGTTTCTCAAACCTGAAAGAGGCGCTATGACTATATCTATCTCCACAAAGTTTCAGCCTTACGCTGCTAACCTTCTTCTGGTAGTAACCGCTTTGCTACTTAGCTTTGGCAGTTATCATTCGGCAGTAGCTGCTCAGAATGTCATTAAATCGACAAACCCCTCCATTAAAAAACCATCAGCCCACGCAACACCTGTACCTGTCAAATTACTTGATACTAATGAGTTAAATCGAATAACGCATTTGTCAGTAGGCAAAAAAGATCAATTTTTTCCAGCTGGCAAAGTACTCAATGACTATCTTAAAATTGAATTAATAGATAAAGCCTTTTTTGAGAAAAAACGTGCGCTCGCTGTCGATTATTTATCACATAAAAACGCGATTAAAAAACAAGATGGCGTTATATCCATTCAACTGGTTAAGGACTCTTTGAAACTAGTAGATATCGATAGTGACGATGATGGCGAAACGTATAGATATATCGGCCAAATAGATGCCTTAGATCAGCATCTGGTTGAAGTACTGCGTTGGGAGAGTCAGAACTATCAAATGTTTGATCAAGTTGAAGGGTTCTTAACTCAAGAGTTTTCAGCTTATCCTTATCTCTCACCAAATAAACGCTATATCATCTCAGCTTATGCCAACCCATACGAGGGTCATACCGATCTCGGACTCTATAAAGTTAAAGGCAGAGAGATCATCCCTGTTATGAATGCAGGCTTTAAAAATTGGATGCCTATCACTGATCCTGCTGATATATTTTGGGCGAGAGACGGCTATTTATATGTAGCGGTGACTCATAGCGCTAGTGCCATGCAGATAGGCGGTCGCGTCAATGCACAGACGCAGTATATTAGGATAAAAGTTGATTTATAGAGTGGTTAGTTGTTAGATAGAAAACTCTGCAACTTAACAACCGACCCCTTACAAAGCTTACGAAACATAAAAACTCTCCTCTATTTAAGCCCTCCTTAGTTTGCTACCTTACTCTCAGACAATAGCCAAATCGATATGCCTATCAGGTTTATCGATTCAGCTATCTATGACTATCAATAATAAAAAACTATCAAAAAGGAGTCACTATGAATATCCAAGACCTATTAGATAAAGCTAAAGATACGTTGGGTTTAGAACCAATACAAATTGAGGAAGGAGTTTATATTCCCTCCGTATCCTCGCTCAAGATAGCAGCACCGAGCAAAACTAACTATGATAATACCGATTATGACACGCCTTATACAGGTAATAAAAAAATCATGATGGTCTGCACCGAGCAGCAATACATGACCATGACCAATGATAAAAAGTTCGATACAGGCAATCATCCAGTTGAGATGATGGTTCCGTTACTGCACTTTAAAAAGGCAGGCTTTGAGGTAGATGTATTTACCCCAACTGGTGAGCCGGTAAAGGTTGAGCAGTGGGCCATGCCAGACAAGGATGACGACGTCAAAGCAATCTATAGCGAATACGAGTCTAAGCTGAATAAGCCAAAAGGTATCGATGACTTTGTCAAAAATGACATGGCTAAAAGTGACGACTACGCCGCTATCTTCATTCCCGGCGGTCATGGTGCGATGTTAGGCTTACCTGAAGATTATAGTCTTGGTGAGTTGCTGCGTTGGGGTCATGAGAAGGATCTATTTACCTTAGCCATCTGTCATGGACCAGCGGCTTTATTGGCGGCTAATTTAAAAAGTACTGATAGCTCAGATGCAGACAATAACGCTAATAAAGACTTTATTTTTAAAGGCTATGAGATGGTCGCGTTCCCAACGGTTATGGATAAGCAAATGCCAAAAATCGGTTATTTGCCGGGACCTATGCCGTGGTACTTTGCAGAAAAGTTAGAAGATTTGGGCGTTACGATTAATAATAAGCTGGCCTCAGGACAGACGCATCAAGATAGAAAGCTGATCTCAGGTGATGGGCCATTAGCGGCTAATGACTTTGGTAAGATCAGCGCTAAAGCTTTGCTAAAAGAGCTTGGCTAAAAGGACTTCGCGACGTCAGTTTGAAGTACTATATTTTGATTTTGCAAAGTTGCAATGCTGGGCTAAAGCGCCAGCCTACGACATAACTTAGCTTGTTAGTACAAAGTATCTTAAGCAATGACTTATAAGATACATAAGATTTGACTTAGCAATAATATAGTTAAAATCGCGTAGGCTGTGGCTTCAGCCCAGCAAATAGTTATACAATATTACACTATTTGGTAATGAAACTTAGTTTTGAAACTTAATTAAAGGTGATTTTGATAACAAAAAAACGGACTACTAAATAGTCCGTTCTTTAGTTTCTACAATGGAAAATTATTATTTAGACTCATCATAAAGCTTTCTCACCACCTCACCAATCACTGCAATACCTTTAGTCAACGTGTCTTCATCCGCCGCAATACTCATGCGGATACACTCATGTGCATGTTTATAATCGCTGATATCGACACCAGGGAAGAAGTACTCACTCGGCACGATAAGCGTACCTTTTTCTTTGAGAGTCTCATAAAGCTCAGAGGTGCTAATCGGCAAATCCTTGAACCATAACCACAGAAATATCGCGCCCTCTGGCTTATGAATCACTAGCGGATAATCGCCCAACGCTTCTTTTAATAGCTTCACTGCTGTCTTAGCTTGCTGCTGATAAAAAGGCTTGATCACGTCATCGGAGAGTTGCTTGATACGATCATCCGCTACTAGTGGCGTCGCAATCGCCGCGCCAAAACGTGTCGGTGCTAAATTCACCACCGCATTCATGGCGCTGACCGCTTCGATCACTTCGCTATCGGCGACGATAATACCGGTACGCATACCGGGCAGGCCAATCTTAGATAAGCTAAAGCACAGTATCGTATTATGATCCCAATTGAGATGCGCGTCTGAATAAATGATATTAGGGAAGGGCATACCGTAGGCATTATCGATAATCAGTGGTATCTCGTAACGCTTGGCAATCTGAGCTAACCGCGCCATTTCCTCATCGGTCAGTACGTTACCCGTTGGATTGGTCGGACGCGAGCAGCAAATCGCGCCAATACGACCTTCCTTGAGCGCGGGCAAGTTCTCTAACGCTTCAAAATCCACCCGATATTTAAAAAATCCGTCCTCGCCATCATGAGTCACTTCGTCGATATGTGGCAATACTGCGGCAAAATGCTGACCTTCGACATGCACATCGCTATAGCCAATATATTCAGGCGTTAGCGGTAGTAGGATAGATTTGTCTATAGATTCGCTCTGTTCGTCAGCGAAAGCACCACCAAACAAGTTAAACAAATAGAAAAAGGCATTTTGCGAACCATTGGTCAAAGCGATATTTTCTGCGGTCAAATTCCAATCATAATGACGATTAAAAAAGCTGACCAAAGCCTCGATAAAAGCCGCATCGCCCTGCGGATTAGAATAATTCGCCATACTGATGATTGAGGTGCTATTCGCTTCGCCTGTATCATTATCATTGCCAAGCTCTCGATAAGTCTGCAAAAACAGCTCATTCACCGCCTCAATCTTGGCAGGATTACCGCCGCCTAACATATTGACTGGCTGATCGCTTTTTAGCGCATCGCCCAAGTCATCCATCAATTGCGAGATACCAGTGGGCTGGGTAAATTTCTGACCGAACTTTGAGAATTTCATAAGAGTACCGTGGGGCTAATGAGGGGTAGGAGTTATTTGTGTGCAAAGTGGCGCTATTATAGCAAATGCGGGGTACGCGTATAAGCGTAATAAAAAAACGCCCGCCAAATCAATAGCGAGCGTTTCGGATTTGCTGTTTTAGGGGCTTGGGGTTTTGGAGCCAAGATACCAATTCAATCAGTGCTGAAAAGCCTTGTTACTGAAAAGTTCTTTAAGATAATTAAAAACTTAATCTAAATGAATTAGAATGCGCAATTTCTAACATATTTATTTAAATTTGTTATTTAACTGTTCTAGCAGATAATCAGTAAACTCTTTACTTTTTGCAATGTTGATTAGATTTTTCTCTGAATTGGCTAGTAAGTAATTATCAATGCTATTAGCTAGAAAATTTATTGCTTCTTCGAAAATATTTTGAGTAATCAGAGATAGATCAATAATAGATATATCTTCAAAAGAAACGTTTGTCTTCTTAAAATAAATTCTAGAAATTATCATACCTAAGTGTAATTTAAAATTCGATGTTTTACTCTTCTCTTTACTATCAGAATGCTTTAGCCAATAACTATGCCCTTTCTTATATATAAGACAGCAGTTGAACATCGGTTTAAAATCCTTCTTAGGATCAAATATTTTATTATAATTAGCTTCCGTTTTTAACAAAGAGGTTGGACGCGATCTAGCTGTATGTGGATCGTTATAAGCAATAGATTGAACCGCTTGAGCTGTTAGTTGAATACTAAATATTTTCGTCGCTGGTTTCCCTTGATTTTTATAGTAGTTTTTCCGTCTATCATAATAATAGCCTTCATTTAAGAAAAATAATTCCAAATGTCTTTGTACGGGTTCTGTTGCACGTAACAAAGTAGCAGAGACAGGGTTTTGACTATTGGTGGAAGCGATAATATGGTCAGTCGTTTCTTTATTTGTATTTATTATGACTTTAACTAGAACTGATCTATTATCATCCATATCTAGGTTATGATAGTTGTATATAGAGTAAGAAGTTTGTAAGCCATTTACTATCTGTATGTTTTCAATAGATAATTTCTTCCCTACTTCTTTTGGCTCTTCTGCAATAATGGTAATACCATTATTTAACCACCAGAAATCCTCATTCGAAGGGTTTTCTATTGATTCCCGTATCCGCTTATTTACATCTACTGATCCTTGAAAGTGTCTAATATTACTTTCAAAAAGATCATCACGAATACCTCCGTTTTCTGCTGTTAAAAACTCCTTGTAGTTTCCTAACTTAACAGTCCCAATATACCCAATACCATAATTATCAAATTCTGTCGATAATGGTCTATCTTTAAATTCTATAGTATTACGATTGGACTTCTGCTGTTGGTATAATTCGAGTAGCTCTTTAGAGCTATAGACAGAAAAATTTATATCGGAAGTGCTAAATATTTTCTGAGATATTTCGACTAACTGCTCTGCCTTTTGAGAAAAAACTGTATTAAAATTTTTGCTAGGAGCATTTGATATATAGAGATAATCTAAAGATATCTTTCCTCCACTGGTAGCAGTTTTTTTCCAAACTTCAGTTAATAACAATGCTTGATTAACTAAATCTGAATTGAAACGAGATAGTAGTAGCTCTTCCTCGTTTTCTAGGTTGAATAAAACGGGAACTGTAGTGATAAGTTTGTCAATTATACCTTCTTTGAAGGAGCTTGCTTTCTTACATTGCGAAATAATGAATTTAGCATTAGTTTTGTTAGTAAAATTGAAGTTATCTAAATTATCTATATTATCTATGTATTCATCATTAATAAAAATCATAATGGAGTCGATACCACCATCATTACTACCATCGACAATTGAAGATAATATATTTTCGTATGTCACGCTACTATCTTTATGGATTTGAGTTAATGAAAAAATCTCGAATAATTCACTATCAGACAAATCAATCTCATTACTCTCTTTAAAAGCTTTAATGCAGCCTTCAAGTATTATTTTTTCATTGCTCATGATAGAACCTTTTCTTACATTTTGGATTAATTTTTAAAGTCAATATCTTACAACAAAATCGCTCCCGAAGGAGCTTTTTAGCTCTGATAGCAGAATTTATCATAACGGGCTGATTAATTTTCGATAGTTAAGCTTTGAGGTAGCTACGTGCCAAGAGACGCACCAAGGTGTATTCGTCGTCTAGCTCAGAAAAATAAGTAATATAAAGTTAAAAACCCTCAATTAAGGGGTTTTTGCATAAAGCCAAAATTGAATACACCTAAACCATAGCCCGAACCCTTGCCATAATCCCACGCCCAATCACCAATCTTACATAAATAATCGCAATACCTAGCAGCAAGGCGAGGAGCAATCCGCCACCAATAGCTAGATTTACCCACGGCACGCTAAAGCGTAGATTGAACCACTGGGTAATGGCAAACCACGCGCCAACACTAGCGATAGTCATCGCAAACACCGCTGCGCTAACGCCAAGTACGCCAATCTCCAAGATATTGAGCTTATATAAATCAGACTTCTGCATCCCTAATAATCGGAATGAGGCGCTTTCTTGCATCCGATCTTGTGAAGTGGAGAGTAGCGAGCTGATAAGTACCATAATCCCAGTCAATAACGCCAGTAGCGTAAAGACATAGACCAAGCGACTCATCTGCATCACTAAGTCTTGGATTTGCTCCGCGATAGCGGTACCATCGATGGTGGTTACCGCAGGGAACTGGCGTACTAGCTGACCTTGCAGCTCTGGAATACTGGCCTCGGCTACATGCGCCGTAGCGAACTGGATTTGCGGCGCCGCAGACAAAATATCTGGCTCAAACAAGAAATAGAAGAACGGACTTGGGCCACGTTCAAACCTTGAGCGGATACTAGTGATTTGACCCGTCAGCTCGATACCTTGAATATTGAAGACGACTTGATCGCCCATGCCAACATTAAGCATATCGGCTGCGGTATCTAAGATAGATAGTGGCTGTACTTGTTGTAGCTTTGAGGTTTGCGGATCTTGATCTTTGATAGGCGTATAGAGCTTATCTTGAGTCGCGGTATCGCTAATAAACTCGGTATCCATTACGCTATCGGCGTAGCTTAAGTTAAACACTCGCGTCGGGTCGTCTTGGTTGTCAGGGGCATCGATATCGGCAGCGGCAACGTCATTAGCGGTGACCACGCGCGCGCGAATGACAGGATAATAGCTGACAGGCGCTTTGAGTATATTGTTGATCGCTTCATGCTGTTCGGTTTGTACATCGAGCAAGAATATATTGGGCGCATCCTCTGGATAAGCATCGACGAACTGCGCGTTGATGCTGTGATTGAGAGTGGTAATCAGCGTCAATACCGCTACAGATAGCGCTAAGGTCACAAAAAATAATGCCGATTGATTGCCTTTACGCGCCAGATTATGAATGGCGATACGCTGCATCCAACTGACTTTACGACGCTTAGCAATGCCCGCTAGCAGCCCTAACCAACTTCGAGCCAATAGCCAAAACACCGCGACAAAGGCAATTAGGCCAATGAGTAATTGCGCGGATAATATCCATGAGCCGACTTCATAAGCGAAGAACAGATAGAGACCGATAAACATCACCGTATACGACAGCAGTGGCAAACGTTGAAACCAAGATTGATCGGCAGCGGCTTGGCTAGCGCCTTGATTGAGTAGGGTAGCAGGGGTAGTGGTGCTCAGCTCACTGAGACCGCGCTGGGTAATCACTATCGTCAGTAGGATAGCGATAATAAGCGTTTTGACAATGCTAATAGGGTTAATAGCCAAACCAATATCGGCAGGCAAGATAGCCGACAGATAGGGCTGACCAATCTGTAATAGCCCGAGACTGAGCACAGTAGCGGCGATACTAGCGATGATCGAAGTGGTCAATAATAACCGATAATAACTGGCTTTAATCTGCCTAACCGGTTCGCCCATCGCCATACGAATGGCATTATTAGACTGCTGCTTCGTGACAAAAGCGGTGATAACGCCGTACATAGCGACCGCTGATAATAGCAGTACCGCGATAACCAGCAGCTTTAAAAACATCAATACATTGTCAGAGATACGCGAGACTTGCGTGTCCTCAGAGTCTATATCAGAGAGCTGAATGTCAGGATAGCTGACTAAGGTTTGCTGTAATTGCTCATTTAACGTGGTGATGGTTTCCGCGTCACCTGCTATCTCGATACGATAACGCACACGGCTACGCTGACCTAACAGGTTAGTCGCGGCTAAGCCGTCCTCTTGCATCAATACATGCCCGCCAAAATCAAAGGCACTTAGCGGACGATCGGGCTCTTTGGTCAGTATATCGCTGATAGTAAACTCAGCTTCACCGATTTTGATAGTATCGCCAACGCTAGCGTTAAGACCCTGCATGACTTCTGGCGCGACGACTACGGTGTTAGGTTTGAGCTGTTGCCATAGAGGTTTGCCTGAAGCAGTTTGGGCTTCACCGTATAGCGGATAAGCAGGGGTGACGCCCTTGACGCGGACGAGTAAAGTTTGCTGATCGGTCACTGCCATTGAGCTAAACTGATAATCGTAAACGATTTGGTCATCAGGCAAATCTTTGACTTGTTCTATGATTTGCGCAGGCCACTCCTGATTGGCCTCTAACACTAAGTCGCCACCGACGAGCGCGCGCTGATTATCGGTGATGTATTTATCGACAGATTGCTGAATAGAATCAAGGGTTAGATAAGTGGCAAGTGATAAGGTTAAGGTAATTAGGAATAAAACCGGATAAACCCAACGTCGCCACCAGCTACGGGTTAAGGCTTTAGTGCCTAAAGTAGAGGCAAAGACAGCAAGCATAGTAGACATTAAGCTTTGATTTGATTTATCGCTAGATAATCTATTCTTATCATTATTAGCAGTATTATCCATTAACTTTTGATCCATCTATCATCCCATCATGCATAGTAATCACCCGATCCGCCATCTCGGCAAGCGCAGGATCATGAGTGACTACCACTAGCGCGGATCCTGTTTGTTGACGTAGATCTAATAATAGCTGCATGACTTGATCAGCGTTTTGCTCATCTAGATTACCTGTTGGCTCATCAGCGAAGACAATTTTAGGGCGTGAAACCAAAGCGCGCGCGACAGCAGTACGCTGCTGTTCACCGCCTGATAGTTGACTCGGTAAGCTATCACGGCGATGACCCAATCCGACGGCTTCTATTAATTCATCAACGCGCGCTTGATCGGGACGACGAGCGATATCGAGCGGGAAGGCGATATTTTCAGCGACAGTTAAAGTTGGCAATAGATGAAAGGACTGAAAGACAAAACCCATATCGCGTTGACGAATAGCGGCGAGTTTATCTTCATCAAGATTGCTTAAGGTTTGCTCTGCCAATTTAACCGAGCCACTATTAGGATAATCGAGCGCGGCTAGTAAGCCAAGCAAAGTTGATTTGCCTGAGCCGGACTTACCCATAATCACCACGAACTCGCCAGCATTGACATGGATATCGACGTTCTTAATAATTGTCAGCGAACGCTCGCCTACCGAGACCGTTTTGGTTAAGCCAGTAGCGCGGAGCAGTACTTCTTGGTTGGAGGCAAGATTCACATTATTAGCTTTCGTTAGGCTCATTGCGTAGTCTCAGTGGTAGGCGTTTCTACAGGGGTTAGCGAGTTTGCTTGCATGGATTGCAGCATTCTATCGACCTCAGGTTCAAGCACTGGCAAGATATTATTATTAACAATAATGGTATAACCCTCTTTAGTCGGGTGAATAGCGTCGGCCTGATTAAGCTCAGGGTCACCGCCAACGCCTTCTAAAAAGAACGGGATCATTTTAAGATTCATATCTTCAGCGATGCGTGGATAGATAGCTGAGAAGGATTTGACATAATCATTACCGAGATTGTCATAAATCTGCATACCACCCAAGATGACTTCGCTACCATTATCTTGTAGATGGGTAACCGCGGTACGAATATTTTTTTCAACCGTTGCCACATCGAGACCGCGAATCGCGTCATTAGCGCCAATAGTTAATATCGTGATATCAGGTTCGGTCTGGCTCACCCAATCGAGACGATTGACTAATCCGTTACTGGTTTCGCCACTGAGACCTGAATTGACCACATCTACATTGGTATAGCCCATTTGCTTGAGCTTAGCTTCTAGTTGCGCAGGATAGTTATCATCAGGATCGACACCTAAGCCTTCGGTTAGTGAATCGCCAAGGGCTAAAATGGTTATAGGTTGTGACTTTTCTTCCTGATCCGTAGCACTGATACTTGCCGCTCCTTCAACCACTACAGGCTTATTAACCGTTGCCGTTTCAGTGGTTTGTGGCTCGTTAGCAGCTTCTGTTTCAGCAGGTTTTTGACAGCCACTTAACAGCAAAGCTATGCTAAAAATCCCGATAGTTACGCTAAAAATAGACCGCTTAATTAAGCTAAGGTTGTTATTTTTCATCATGTAAGTATCTCTTAATCAATCGAACCAGTTTAGCAAAATAAAGTGATAGTCAATATAAGGGTAAAGTTACGGCAAGTAGGTTAATTCTATCTTAAGCCTTCTGTCCGTCGACCATAATGGGGCGACTGACTAACCACGCAAAACCGACATTAATCACCATCAGGATCAGCATAAGTAACAGTGCTAAGCCCCAATTACCAGTTAATTCATGTAGCCAACCTGTGCCTAACGGACCAAAGAAGGCTAGCAAGTAACCAACGAACTGCGCCATGCCCGATAGCTCGCTGGACTGGTTGGTGGTATAAGTGCGCAGGGAAAACAGCATCATACTGAGCGTAAAGATAGCAGAACAACCTGCTCCCATCAAACCTGACCACAGCCAAGCTAAATCAGGGGTTAGATAACTGACTCCTAACACCCCAATGACGTTGAGCACCGCAGCTAAGATCGCGAGCGCTTGAATAGGGCGGCCACGATTGACGAGCCAAGTCAAACTTAAAATAGAGAGCGGCGCCATAAATTGAAACACCGAGCCCATCTGGCCAGCAGCAACTGGAGTTAAACCCTTACTGACCCAAATAGAAGGTAAAAAGCTGGCAACGGTATAAAACAGTAGTGACTGCAAACCCATAAAGACCGCGATCTGCCAAGCAAAGGCCGTGCGCCACATCGAAATCTTTGAAGATCCTGAGGGCGGCAAAACAGCAGCTTGATGATTAGAAGAGCCCAAACTAAAACGCAAAAATACCCAAATCGCTAGGGCAAATAGTCCCAACAACGACCAACCACCGAGCGACCATTGCCAACCGACACTTTCAGATAACGGTAATACCACCCCTGCGACAATACCCGCAGACACCGTCATGGTCAGGCTAAATAGGCCAGTAATCAATGGAATATGTTGCGGAGTGCGCTGCTTGATAACGGGTGCCGCCAAGGTGTTAGCAAAGCCGATAGCCAAGGTCAGTAATAAAGTACCCGTTAAGAATCCCAGCCAAGTTGGTATGACAGTACGAATAATCATACCTGCCGTTAATAAACCAATCATCGCAATGAGCGTATTCTCAAGACCAAAGCGCTTACCAATCGTTGGTGCGATAAGCGCGCCCACTGCAAACGTTAGCATCGGCACCGCACCCAGCCAACCAATCTGCGTCTCAGAGATATTGAGCGCCTCTTGCACCACTGGTGCAATAGAGCCAAGGGCGACAATAGGCGCACGCATATTGGTCGCCAGTAATATCATGGCGCATAGTACGAGCCAAAAAGTGAAGCGCGATGAAGGCAGCTTAAACGCTGACGAGGTATCTGGGTGAGACTGTGGTGGCAAATCAGACGGCAAATGGGAGGAGGTAGACATAGCAGCACGACTATTATTAAAATGAGAAAAAGGACACGTCATTAAACAACGCCGAAGAATCGTCGCTGATAAATAACACTAAGGAAAACGCACCTAAACGGTGACTAACATTATCAATCAGAATCGCAAATCAGAACTAGACATTACTTGCACAGCGCAAGGAGTACGAGCTTGTTACCCTATAAGCTAGGGTAAACATAATGTATGGGTAGTGGCTTTATATATGAGTAATAGCCTATACGAGTATGGCTTTGAGAGATTGATTGTCGTCAATCACACATAACGTGGCTACGGCATCAGGCGCGCTGAAGCTATTATTGGCACTTTTTTCACTCACCCTTTTATGGACAACTGATCTAAAACCAAGCATATAAACAGCTGATGGCACAATAAAAAATAGCGCCAGCCACTTTCAAAGTGACTAGACGCTATTATAAGAACAGATGTAAGGTAAATGCTACCAGCGTATGGTAACCAATGTGACCTTTATACAGATTTGCCTAATTGAGCAGCTCTAAGCGCGTTTTCTTGCTGCTCTGCGATGATTGAATCGCATTTGTTAGGATCGTTACCACAAAACGAGCAGTTTTCATCGCCCATCAGTTTTGCAACGCCGCCGCAAGATCCTCTAAGCGGCTTTTTTTTGACCATATAACCGATACCCATAAACACAAAGAATAGGATAAATACAGTAAAGGTAATAGCAAGCATGGGAAGTAGTTGGCTAAGCATAGAGGAGGCCTCGTTTTAAAAATAGGGCAGTCATCAGTAAAGATAACTTACTAATAGTATAGCAAATTTTTGCATTGCTCGTTGATACTAATAGGGTGTTCTTTACAGCATTACACTAGGGCATGCCCTCAATTCAACCGATAGCGATCTAAATAGGCTAAAAGTGGTTAAACATCGCCAAATATCGGCCAAACATCATCAAATAGCTAGATAATATCATCGATATGATCTGCGCTATTTTCCTTGTTTGACAGCAATTTACCTTGCTTTTATCCTCATTTCTAAAATGAGGACACGCCCTAGAAATTTACGGTTGTTTATCAGCACGCAGGTTCATCATCGCCGGTGTCTGTACTAGTTGCCAATCGTCGATACTGTCTAAACGTTCTTTGGCTAAAGAATCACTAGGCTTGATACCGTCAGCTAATATCACAAACAGCGCGGCTAGGTTTTGTTCCTTAGCGACTTTTAAGGCCTTTTCATAAGGCATCGCCGTCAGTGCCGTTGCCCAGGCATCTGCCAACGCAACCGAATCTGCAGCCACGGTGACCGAAGGAGCACCACCAACAATAGGCTTGCCAGTGGTGGGATCGATCGTGTGACTATAGTGCTTACCATTAAAGACGACCGAGTTGCGATAGTTCCCTGACGTTGCTAGATGCATCTGATTCGTCGTGTTCATCGGTTGACGGATGGCGGTAATTGTTTGGCGTTCGCTAACGGTGCTACCGTCGATAGGCGCATCAATCGCAATTTGCCACGGTTGCTGTTGGTTATTGACACCAGAGGTCGCAATTTCACCACCAATCTCGACCATATAATTACGGATTTTATAGTTGTTTTTGAGGACGTCAGCGATAACGTCAACTCCGTAGCCTTTTGCCACTGCTGAAAAATCAAGCTCGATGCCGTCTTTGGTTTTAATAAGACCGTTGTCGTTTTGCACCACGCTCTCAAAGTCTACCAAGGCTTTTGCTTGCGCGATGTCTAGCGCAGTTGGCGGGCTTTGTAGGCGCTCAACCGTCATGGTGCTACCAAATCCCCATGTCTCAATCAGTGGCATCACTGTCGGGTCAAAGGCACCGCCTGATTGTTGATAGACTTGCCTAGACGCCTCTAATACATGGCTGAAATCGGAGTCGATAGCAATCGGCGTATCTTTGCCTAATTGATTAAATTTAGAAATAGTAGAGTCCGCTTGATAAGTGGACATGCTGTCATTGATATCTTGCAAACGCTTATCAATCGCGGCTTGGATGGCAGTTTCGTCTACATCATCCGGTAGTTGATAGCTAATATGGTAGCTGGTGCCCATCGTCTCACCGCTCAGATAATTATAATCTGGCGTTTGCTGGCAAGCAGTGAGGCTCACTGTACCGATGAGACCAATGACGCCATATAGGGCGATAGTGTTGTTTTTATTAGTAGACAAGGAATACATTAAATTTTTCATAAGCTCTTTGCTATAGCATCAGGGGTGAATGTGGCTTTAGTTAAGCGTTGCCTATTTTACACCCCTTGCCACCCATAACGCCAATAACTCTAAAATTGCAAAAGTCAGCGAGCGTGTTAATGAGTCCCTAGTATATTTATGCTTATTATTTCACTTGCGACTCACGTATTAACTTATAGAGCTTTGGCGGTGATAGGCGATTGACTCTCGTGGCCAGTTTTTCTTGTTTGCCACCAACGATGATGTATTCTTTATCGTTACTAAGCGCCTTAACGACTTGCTTGGCAAAAGCAGTTGCAGTCAGTCCTTTATTGGTCGCCTCATCCATGGTACCTTGGGCGCTACCATCTCCTGTCAGCGCGTTAATAGAAACGTTGGTTTGGATAAAGCCTGGAAATACGGTCGCAACCTCTATGCCTTGATCATGCAATTCTGCACGTAAACTGTTCGCCCACATATGCAAGGCTGCCTTGGCTGCCCCATAAGCGCCACGATATTGCGTACCGAGTAAGCCGGCCACACTCGATATCATCACGACTTTGCCGCCGCCTTGTGCGATCATATTGGGCAAAACCAATCTTGTGAGACGCGTTTGCGCAAAATAGTCTATCTCCATAATTTGCCGTTCGACCTCTTCACTGGTTTCCATAATAAGCGCGCGTTGACTGACGCCAGCATTATTAATCAGCCAGTCAATGTTCCCTGCTTGTGCGATAGCAGCGTCATAGGCTTCTTTCGCTTGCTCGGCATCACTAATATCAAAAGGCATAATGATATGTTTTTTGCTGTGTTTGCAGCTTTTTTTGACCGCTGCCAATTTTGCCTCATCACGACCACTCAAGATAATCCGAGCACCGCGTTTGGCAAAAGCAATGGCTAAGGCTTCACCGATACCGCTAGAAGCACCAGTAAGCCAAATGGTTAATTCTTTTACTTTGGTTTTCATAAGAATCCTTTCTTAAATAATTGAAGTTTTTCATAGACTTTAGCCAATGATTTTTTTAGCTTAAGAATATTTCTATTTTAAAACCACAAACTGGATACCATCATATATTAAATTTAAAAAAATAAAAAAGGCATCTAATAGGATGCCCTTAATTTCTAATACTTTTCATCACTACATAAACTCTAGAGGTATTCTCTTTAATTTACTCTAGCATTTGTATAACGATAACCTTCTGATTCCATGCAAGAACTAAGTAAACTCTTTTCTCTTTCACTCTTTACATTTGCAATCCCAATTTGATAACGGCATTTCCCCCCTATGGCAGGATAGTTGTCACCCCTAAAGAATAATCCAAATGGGGGCACAAGGACCAATCATGCCACGTTAT
>NZ_JBEOOY010000013.1:0-85133 GCF_040309585.1 Psychrobacter sp. GW64-MNA-CIBAN-0177 | reverse complement strand
AACACCAGCTGAAACAGAAAGACGTTACTTTAATCAAAACCTCTTATCAGGTGTCCTAAATTAGTTGACCACTACATGTCATAGCCTAATAGCGTGGTAAAACCTGTGAAGCCATTGTTACCACCGAAGCCTGTCTCATTACGGAAGAATAATAAGGCGGCAGCGTAGGTCATGGCTTGAGTGATAATCGAAAAATAAACACCTTTGATTTTTGAGCGAAAAGCAAAATAACCAAAGATAAAAGCAACCAAACCGGGAACTAACACCACTAGAGCCATCGCCCACCAAAAGTGTTGAGTGCCTGCCCAATACCACGGCAATTCGGTCCAACTTAAGAAGCGCATAAAGTCTGGGATACCAGCGCCAGCCGTTTCACGCGTCAAGTACATACCAAAGGCATAACCGCCCAAAGCAAAATAAAGACCATGTCCTAAGCTTAGAATGCCAGCGTAGCCCCAGACGAGATCTAGCGCCAGTGCTACCATAGCCAGTGCCATTATTTTACCGATGAGCGTTATCCAGTAAGCAGACAAATGAAAACTAGAGGTTTCAGGTAGTAGATGGAGCCAAGGCAATATCAGTAACACCAAAAAACATAAACCAATCAAAATGGCATTACGTGGGGAATCAGATAATAATTGAGTCAAACGCATTAGGTTCTCCTTAATCCACAAAACGGCCTTTGAGGGCAAATAAACCTTGTGGACGTTTTTGAATAAACAAAATCACAAGAACCAGTAACACAATCTTAGCCATCACAGCACCAATGCCAATCTCAAGCACCGTACCACTGACGCCAAGACCTAAAGATGCCAATACTGCACCCCATACTTGTCCAACACCGCCAACCACGACGACTAAAAACGCATCAATAATATAAGTCTGACCAAGATCAGGTCCGACGTTACCTACTTGCGCTAACGCACAGCCAGCGAGACCTGCGAGACCCGAGCCAAGTCCAAAAGCCAACATATCGATACGGGCAGATGAGATACCAACCGCGCGCGCCATTTGCCGGTTTTGCGTCACAGCGCGCACAAATAGCCCGAAACGAGTCTTTTTAAGTAAGTACACTAGTAGCATAAGAATAATGATCGTAAAGCCGATAATAGCGATACGGTTGAAGGGGAGTACAAGGCTAGAGGACACTTGATAGGCACCGCTTAACCAGTCAACATTGCTGACTTCAACGTTTTGCGCGCCAAATATCATCCTTACCAACTGCATAAGAATCAGACTGACACCGAAGGTTGCCAGTAAGGTTTCAAGCTCCCGTCCATAAAGCGGTCGAATAACGATTCGTTCGATAATCATGCCGATAATGGCACTGACTAAAAAAGCAACGGGTATAGCGGCAACCAGATACCAACCTGCCATACCGGGAAAATACGCTTGAAATAAATTTTGCACCATATAAGTGGCGTAAGCACCAATCATAATCAGCTCACCGTGCGCCATATTGATGACACCCAGTAGCCCAAAGGTAATAGCAAGACCAAGTGCTGCTAATAACAAGATACTGGCGGTACTCATACCAGTAAAGAGATGTCCTATCCAAGTACTGATAGTAATACGTCGCTCGATACTCGTCTCAGCGTCTAACAGGGCAGATTTGAGCACAGGATCGATATCGTCCGCCGCCAATGCCCGTTTGACATCGACTAAGACTTGCGGGCTATCACTATCGGCAAGCACGGTAAGCGCGACAATTTGCTTAGCGACGTCGCCATCTCTAAAATCAATCCTCGCTTGTAAAGTGCTCAACGCCGTTTTGACGTCGACATCTTGCTCATTAGTGGCAGCAGTACTTATGAGCGCTGGATCTAGCTGCTCGATATTGTCCGCTAAGATGACTACTGCCTGCATACGTTGCTTAGGATCGTCTGATTCAAGCTTAACTTTGGCTTGTCCAAACACCAAAGCTGAGCGCAGAGCATTGGTCAAAGTCACTTGCGCCAAGTCGCTGGGCCATTCGGTGGTTAGCTGCTTAGCAGGGTAAGTAAATAGCTCATCTTCGCTATTTAAGAGATACGTCTGACCGTCATTGCCTTGATATAACTCATCGTTTTTTATCAGCTCAATCAAAGTATCTAGACTCTCAACTGACCCTGGCCACTGATTGAGCATGGTTTGGCGCTTGCCAAAGTCTGCGGCGACAAATTGTTCAATAGCATCCTCTTTACTTATCGTCAGATCAGCTGGCGTAGTTAGAGACTTCTCGTTTTGAGCAAGCAAGCTATCGTCTTGAGCAAGCAAAGTCTTATCATTAACAGCATTGGATGTCGCAGCCACCGTATTAGTAGATACTGCCTCGTCATGACTGTGTGCTATTAGCGTCTCGTGAGCATAAACAGACGATGTGGTAGTGATCAGTAATAGTGCTAAAGATAATAGGGTAATGATAAAAGTCTTATTAGAATAATTGGCTGGCGCGTCACTTTTAGAATAGGAATAATAACGTGACATGATGGCTCCTTTTTTACAGTCAACACTCCTCTAACCTCTACTAAAAAAATGTTTTATCAGTAGAGGTGCTAAAGGGTTGCTGGTATTGATACCATTAAGGGACTAAGGATTAGGGGCTAAGGCTTGGGTGACCACAACCTTATTTAGGAATGTACTGACTCCATGGCTCAGCACGAATGACTTTTGGCGTTTTGCTGATCACATCGAACTGACCATCGGCACGGATTTGACCGATCATGACAGGCTTCCATAAGTGATGATTTTCTTCATCCATTTTCAAGGTATATCCTGATGGCGCGTCAAAAGTCTGACCTCCCATACTAATACGCACTTTATCGACATCAGTAGTACCCGCTTTTTCAACCGCTTGTTTCCACATATTGATACCGACGTAAGTGGCTTCCATAGGATCATTGGTCACAACCTTTTCAGCATTCGGTAGCTTATGATCTAGCGCATATTTCTTATACTTTTTGGTGAAGGCGCTGTTAACGGGATTCTTAACCGACATAAAATAATTCCATGACGCTAAATGCCCTTGTAACAAGCTGGTATCGATACCACGAAGCTCTTCTTCTCCTACTGAGAATGCCATGACTGGAATGTCAGAGGCTTTAATACCTTGGTTGGCAAGCTCACGATAAAATGGCACGTTTGAGTCGCCATTAATGGTAGAGATAACTGCCGTCTTTTTACCGGTAGAGAAGCTTTTAATATTGCTAACGATAGTCTGATAGTTGCTAAAGCCAAATGGAGTATATTCTTCCATGATGTCTTTTTCAGCGACGCCTTTAGACTTTAAGAAAGCCCGTAAAATCTGATTGGTAGTACGGGGGTAGACATAATCTGTCCCAAGCAGTACAAAGCGTTCTGCACTACCGCCCTCTGGACTCATTAAGTATTCAACGGCAGGAATGGCTTGCTGGTTGGGAGCCGCACCAGTGTAAAAAATGTTTTCTGACTGCTCTTGACCCTCGTACTGCACAGGGTAGAACATGAGGCCATTTAACTCTTCAACGACAGGCAGCACTGACTTACGTGACACCGATGTCCAGCCACCAAATATCACATCAACTTTGTCTTGGGTTAATAGCTGACGAGCTTTTTCAGCGAATAACGGCCAATCAGAAGCGGGATCTACAACGACGGGCTCTAGCTGCTTACCTAACACGCCGCCATTGGCATTTATTTCATCAATGGTCATGAGGGCAGTATCTTTTAATGACGTTTCAGAGATGGCCATCGTTCCAGACAAAGAATGTAAGATACCCACTTTGATCGTATCGCCATTTGCCGCAGGGGTAGCAGAAGTCGCAGTTGTTTCAGTTTTTGTTGCTGTAGAGTTGGTTTCAGTATTGGTTTCAGCAGGTTTTTGACAACCAATCAGGCTTAAACTTCCTATAATGGCGACTGCTAATACAGATAAACGTGATGTCAATTTTGAATCGATACGATAGTTTGTATTGATAGGAGTAACAGTGATAAGAGTGGGCAACAAAGACATATATTTCTCCAAAAGATAAAGTAGCAGCTTGGTTAGGCTGAATGAACAGCCCATTCCTAACTACTATTAATACCTCAATATTTGTGCCAACCTAAAGTATAATAATTTGCACCAAAATCGTTCTTAATTAGAGGATATGGTTCTTTTTTGCACCATAAGCGTCTGGTTTAGAGAACCAAAGCTGTGCATAAAAAACGATTAGAGGGAAAGTAATGTGCTATTAAGTTTAAAAAGTGTGAACGGATGAGACTTATGCTATCAATCCTATAGGCATTAACTTGGAATATTTCACCTTTAGTCAATACCCAACAAGCCCGCCAGCGTATGTAGATAAAGTGACTCTATCCAAAATACCGACTGCCTCTTTACAGTGCTGAAAACACTGCTCAGCCTTACTGATTAGGCGCAGTTTATATATTGATCGAATAAAAAATAAAGTATTAATATTGTTCTACAAGTATTTAATAGAGGCAATCATGATCGCTGGACAGAGATCCACATGACAGGCATAGGCATAGGCATAGGCAGATAAAGTGTTCATCCGTGCCATTTCTATGAAAATAGGTAAATCCTAAGTGCTTATGAAAATAATGTATCGGTACTGGTCGTTGGTGCAGCAAGCGGCGTGGGCTCAATATTGACGCAACTATTATCAGTACAGCTTAAAGAGATGAGAGCGTATAATGGCTTAAAGACTTGGGCGCGGATCATGTGATTAATTACCGTAATCCTTTATATGATGAGCTGCAAAAGACTGGCATTACTGAAGTAGATTACGTTGTCAGTCTTAATAATACGGAAAAGCATTATGAAGAGATTATTAAGTGCTTAAAGCCACAAGGAAAGCTTGGACTTATTGATGATCCAGTCACACTGGACGTCATACCGCTTAAAATGAAAAGCTTAAGTTTACATTGGGAATTCATGTTTACCCGCTCAATATTCCAAACGCCTGACATGATTAAACAGCATCGTTTATTGATAGATGTAGCAAAAATAATTGATGCTGGCGAGATTAAAACCACCATCGCCCATCATATTGGTACGATAACGGCTGAGCACTTACGAGACACGCATCAAATGTTAGAAAACAGCCAAGCATATGGTAAGGTTGTACTAGAAGGCTGGCCTGTATAAGTTCTTAAAAACAAATGTTTTATACCGTCTAAAACAATCCCAATATTTGAACATAGGAAGCATTTATGAACACACAAGCAAACAAACCACTGACTATCGTTGCCACTATTAAAGCTAAACCTGAGCATGCCGAGCAGGTCAAATCTGAGCTGCTGACACTAACCGCAGCATCACAAGCGGATCAAGGTTGTATTCAATATATCTTGCATCAAGATAATGCGAATATGACTGGTTTCATCGTTTATGAGATTTGGGAAAACAACGAGTCGTTGCAGCAGCATGTACAAAGTCCGCATTTCCAAAATTATGTAAAAGTGACAGATGGGATGGTCGATGAGTTTATCATTACTGAGATGACGGCGATTTCATAAATGTAGCTAATTTTAAGTTTTTAGACGCTACTCAAAATCCATGGTTTTGTTCGATTACATTCGAATCTGATAGAGCAAAATCATGAGATTGACTTATACATGGCTAAGCGAACTACAACATAAAACATTTTCAAACTACAGTACAAATCCGTAAATTTACCCTGCCTAAGTAAAATATTTATTCGCTTATTTGTATCAGTACCAGTAAAATGCGAGACTGTTTTCTACACTAGTTTATGAGTAACCAATGATACGTTTAACTGAAATTAAATTGCCGTTAAATCATGCACCTGAAGATCTAACGACTGCTATAACGACAAAACTTAAAATTTCTGCTGAGCAAATGGCGTCATTTGTGATGTTTAAACGTGGTTATGATGCTCGTAATAAAAGAAATATCCAATTAATTTATACGTTAGACATCACACTGACCGACTCGGAGTTAGCCAATGATTTACTGGTTCAATTTGAGTCAGACAACCATGTTAAAGCAACACCAGATACCAGCTACAAATATGTAGGTGAAGCGCCAGAGAATTTAACTGAGCGTCCGGTTATTATTGGTTTTGGTCCGTGTGGATTAATGGCTGGACTTACTCTTGCCCAAATGGGTTTCAAACCTATTATCATTGAACGCGGTAATGAAGTAAGACAACGCACCAAAGACACTTTTGGCTTTTGGCGTCAGCGTAAATTAAACACAGAATCAAACGTACAATTTGGTGAAGGTGGAGCAGGCACCTTTTCTGACGGCAAATTATATAGCCAAGTGAAAGATCCAAATCATTACGGCCGTAAAGTCATGACAGAATTCGTAAAAGCGGGCGCACCAGATGAGATTTTATTTGTTAGTAAACCGCACATAGGTACTTATAAGTTAGTCACTATGGTAGAAAAAATGCGTGCCGAGATCATAGCGCTCGGTGGTGAAGTCCGTTTTGCTACTCGCGTAGACGACTTGCATATCACTGATTCAAAAGTAACAGGCGTGACACTTAATAGTGGCGAGATCTTAAAAACCAATCATGTCATTCTTGCTGTTGGTCATAGCGCCCGAGATACTTTTGAAATGATCCATGATAAAGGCGTGTATGTTGAAGCAAAACCTTTCTCAATTGGCTTTAGAATAGAACATAAGCAGTCGGCCATAGACAAAGCACGCTTTGGTGACAATGCTGGAAACGAAATACTCGGCGCTGCGGATTACAAACTGGTTCATCATTGTAAAAATGGTCGTTCTGTTTATAGCTTCTGTATGTGTCCAGGCGGAACCGTTGTTGCCGCCGCATCAGAAGAAGGCCGTGTTGTCACTAACGGCATGAGCCAATATTCAAGAAACGAGCGTAACGCCAACAGTGCTATTGTTGTCGGCATTGACCCAGAGCGAGATTACCCAAATCACCCTCTTGCTGGTATCGATTTACAAAGACAACTAGAAACCTTAGCGTTTGAATTGGGCGGCAAAGACTACAGTGCACCAGCGCAAACCATTGGTGATTTCTTAAAAGGAAAGCCAGACTCAGAATTAGGCGATGTAAAACCCTCTTACACACCGGGTATTACCTTAACTGACTTAAGCAAAGCGTTACCTGACTTTGCGGTGGATGCCATACGTGAAGCCATTCCAGCATTTAATAAAAAAATTAAAGGATTTTCATCTGACGACGGTTTACTCACTGGCGTAGAAACCAGAACATCGTCACCAATCAGCATTAAACGCAATAAAGAATTCCAAAGCATTAATACCAAAGGATTATTCCCTGCAGGCGAAGGCGCTGGCTACGCAGGTGGCATATTATCAGCAGGGATTGATGGTATTAAAGTGGCTGAAGCTGTGGCAAAATCGATGTTGAACATAGAGTAAGAGCGGCTGTAAATTGTAAGCAAACCCCAATATTAAAACGCTTACTTAGATAAAGACATGTGATCGGTAAAGCCTTTCAAGCTATAAAATATAAAGCTTGAAAGGCTTTTTTTTGCTTTGAAGGTATGCTGTATGAAAATGCATCGTAAGTTATGCAATGTTATGTTGTGATATATTAAGACATTAAAAACCCCAGAGCGTATAGGCTATGGAGTTCTATGATTGCTTATAAGAATGTTTGTTGGTGCGCCCACCAAGACTCGAACTCGGATCGATCGCTTAGGAGGCAACTGCTCTATCCTGTTGAGCTATAGGCGCATTATGGAGGGACATTGTAGAAAAAAGTAGGCATAAAAGCAATCAACAAAAGATAAATAGAAGCAATTTATCCTTACTCGCCATTACTAAGTGCATCAGCGACATCTTCTCCATTGTCGCCTAATGGTTTTTTGGCTTGTGAGGTAGGCCTAAATAAATCGTCAACACTGTTTTTATAACCTTCGATATTGTAATAATCATATTTTTTTAATATGTCTTGCCCCGTACTTGAGAGCAAAAAGTTACGAAAATTAATCGCCACAGTATTATGCGTCAGGGTAACACCATCAAGCGCATGCTCATCTTTCAAGGCATAGCTAAAAGAACTCAGACGACGCGCTTCGGCATTGTCTGATGTATTTGTAGCAATGTCTGCTTCGCTAAACAGATCACTTACATTCAGGCTAGCATCACTATCTTGATTGGCATTATCAGTATCAATATTGCTCTGATTGCGCTTGTCTTGAGCATCTTTAAGCTTGGTTTGTAAGGGTAGTAGGTGCTCGCTTGGTAAGATATTATCAGCAATAATTATGTCGGCATGAGTGACAACAGGCGCACTCTCATTGCCATTATGATTGTTATTTGGCAAAGTTAATAGTGCTGTAGAATTGACATAATTTGTGAAAACTTGCACATGAGGATAGCGGGATTCGAAACTTGTGATCACATGGTCTAATGGTATTTGTAGACTGTCTTCTATTTGCAAATATAAGGTACGATCAGCGCTAGTATCTGCATCCTCATCAGTGCCTTCTGCTATCGTCTCACTCTCGCTTGCCAAAATAGGCAGTGGATCCATGTTTTTACGGTTGCTACTCCACAACCAAGTAAAAACGGCGATGAGTATCATCAGCAGTAGCAAAAGCAGGCCAGCCAATAGCAGTTTATAGTCTTTCATAGATTATCGTTCTTATTTTGGTGTATTTGATTTAGGCTTAAATGACCTATAGCACATAACTTTTCGGCTAACATTGCTGCTAAAAACTAAGCTATTTATACAATACTTCCTCGACCAAATCCGCTAGCATTTCAGCGAAAACATCCGTTTTTTCTGTTGCTTGAATGCTATCGTTTTGCTTACTTACTTTTTTAGATTCTTGAGTTTGCGTACCGCTGTTCTGCTCAGCGCTATTATCATTATTGGCTGAGGTTGATGTACTGTCTTGCGGCGCAATAGATCTGGTTTCGCTATTTGTAGTCGTGCTTGTCGTAGTATGCGCGGCTAATGGGGATTCACCTATTGTTAATTGGTCTTTTAACCAGTCAAAACCGTGGCTCTCCCACCATGCTTCGAAGCGTGGTAGTGTAATGCCGCGTACTGCCATAGGCAAGTTTAGTGTTCGCAGCTTTTGTGCCAACACTGGATCTTGGATAGCTTGATGACGACTTAGATACAAGGCATCGGGGGAACCTTGATAAGGTTGCCTACGCTGCCACGATAGCTCATCAATTTTCATACGAGGCAATTGCCATAATTCCCCTCGATAGTAGACTACATAGACACGTCGTTCAAGGTGGATAAAGAGGGCATCGATAGGGCGCAGGGGCATAAGATTAAGTTGTCTCGTCGTTAAGAAGCTCATTTAAAAAATCAGCGACATCCGTTGTCGTAGGCTATGTCATCCTTGGTTTATAAACTGGTAAACCACTGGGAACAGTGGCACACTAATCGGGTGATGCGATTGGTGGTTATATCAGCTATTAATTATAACTACTGTCAATGGATTTACTATGATTATGCTAGCAGAAATATTACTCAGTAACGACTGCCAAACATGGATTGATGAGTATCGTTTGTGGCATTGTTATTGTACTCAAAGCTTTTATCATTAACGTTGGTGCGCTATTTTAACCCTATGTTATCTATTAACCCCCTTATTCTTTTATCACTTCAATCAGATTGCCCTTCTATGTTTAAAATAATTCAGTCACACCGTACCGAAAACCTCGTTGATCAACTGCTTGTGCAATATCAGTCTAAGGATCAGCCTGTTTTTGAGCCTTTTATTGTCATTGTGCCTTCAATGGTATTGGGCGATTGGTTGGACAAAACCATTGCTAGCCGTGCTGGAATTAGCACGTTGGTGCGTACTAAGTTTTGGGGTCAGTATCAGTGGACACTCATGCAGGATGTGTTAACCCGTCATAATACGTATTTATTGGCTCAAAATCCTGAAGCGGCAACCTTGAATGTACCAGAAGTGGCGGTGCTGTCGCCCACAGTGATGCAATGGCGCTTGTTTGGCTATTTAACCTATTACCAAGAGGTGATTGTTGCCGATGAAAAGCATCCGGTTAACCCATTATTAGCGTCTTTGATTGATGAGCCGCATGAAGGTGCTCAACAAGGTAATTTAGGACAAGACAATTTAAAACAGAACATGACAAAAGACAAGGCGCAACAAGACGCCCGTATCTGGCAGCTGGCAAGTGATTTGGCAAGAGTGTTTAACCGCTACTTAACCCATCGTGAGGATTGGTTGGCGCTATGGTCGTATAACAAACCTCTGAATGTGGATGAATTAATAGCGGATAAAGATGCATTGTCACTACGCTTTGATAAATATGCGCGTGGCACGCCTGAATGGTTGGTTGAGCATTATGTTGAGTTGGAAGCTGCTCAGCGCTTCTTATGGTCGCATTTATTTGCTGATGTTCATCTACACCGTGTGGCACTTGAGGATGTCTTCTGGTCGGCTTTAGCAGCTAACACCGCGGATGAGCGCGCTCAGTTGCCCAAAGTACTGCGCATTTTTACCATTCAGCAACTGCCACAGACCGAGCTAGATTTTTTGCAGCGTTTATCGAAGTACATGAATATCACGCTATTGCATTACAACCCATCAAAGCTGTTTTGGGCCGATATCGTTGATAAATCTTGGTTACAGCGTCAACAAATTATCAACCCTGAAAGTGTGTTTTTACGGGATTATGGTCACAGTTTACTGTCGCGTTTGGGCAAGCAGTCGCGCGATACCTTTGCCATGCTTGCTAATTTGTCGGGCAATGAGCAGTACCAAGAAGAAATAGTAGAGTGGCAAGATAGCTTCGATGTTGGCGATATTAGCGATGATGGTTTAGATAATGATTGGAATGATGAGTTTGGGACTAGTGTTGATGACAGAGCCTATGAGGAGGCTAACAGTTCTCAAGCTACGCAAAATAGTCCAAGCTTATTAAGACGTTTGCAAAATGACGTTTTAATGCTTGATGAGCAATCGACCCAACAAGCAACGGCCGCTACAGTCTCGCAAGCAGTGAGTCAGCAAATAGCGTCGAGCCTTGATGGAGATAAACAAGAGACGGCTTGGTATGACGATGAGGCTTTGGAGAATAAGCGTTTTGAGAAGAATCGTTTTTGGGCAATCTCTTCGCAAGATAATAGCCTAAGCGTTCATTCGTGCCATAGTTTGCAGCGCCAGCTTGAAGTGTTGCGTATCATGATTGGGCGCTGGTTAAATGAACCTATCAAAGCGAGTGAGAAAAAACGCCATATATCTGACATTGTGGTGTTACTACCCGATGTTGAGCGTCATCATGCGCTGATTGGCTCTATCTTTGTCAATGGCAGAGGTCAAGATGGTTTGACCTTACCTGCTAAAGTCACTGGTGTTGTCGATGCTGATATTCGGCAGCTATGGGACGCGATTATTGGTTTTTATAAATTATTAGGCAGCCATAGTGCCCGTTTTGAAGCGGCTGAAGTCTTAGATTGGTTGATGCTGCCACCTTTGTTTGAAAGTTTTGGGCTGACTCATGAGCAGATGAGCCGTGGCTGTGATTTGTTGGTAGAGGCAGGCTTTATCCGCGGGTTTGATGAGCGGCATCTTAAGCAAACTTTGGATAGCAATGATTACGACTACCGCTTTAGCTTTGCGCAAGCGTTAGACAGATTAACATTAGGCTTAGTGATGCCAGAGGCTGAGTTGAGCGATTGTTTATACCCTTTAAATGAAGATGAATGGCCAAGTACTGCATTACCAGAAATGACCTTGCCATTGCCGCAAGTGAGCCTAAATGATGCGTTGATCGTTGAAGCGCTTTGCCGCATTTATACTGGCTTGGTCGCACGACGCAATGACCATACACAAAAAATGAAAGCGGAAGATTGGCTCGATCAGATTGAGAGACAAGTGATACATCGCTACTTTGGCGATGTGGATCAAACGCGTACCATGCGTGCTATCTACAACGCGATGAACGGCTTTAAATCTAGCTTGCGAGCCAATCGTCACTATAGACAGTACGCCAGTAGCGATAGCGACAATAGAGAAGTAGAGCAAAAGCTGGCAGGTGTGGAGCAGTTGCCACTAAAGCTGAGCTTTATGCTAGACAGTATTGAAAACGAGCTTGAAAGCCAGCAGGTCAGTGCGGAGCCGACTGGGGTGATTACTTTTGGTCGGTTTGGTGCGCTAAGAAACGTGCCGTTTGAGTTGGTGGTGATGCTCAATATGGATCTCTCTGAGTTTCCTGCGCGTGATCGTGATAACCGCTATGATTTGATGAAAGCGACCAATTCACGTCGCGGTGACAGAGTCAGCGAAGACGATGACAATGGTGCATTTTTAGATGCGCTGCTGTGTGCGCGTAGTGCTTGCTGGATGTTTTACAACGGTCAAAGTCTGACGGACACTCATGAGCACCTGCCAGCCAACCCAGTGAGCGAATTGCTACAGTTCTTGCAAGGTGAAGTACAGTGGCAGGTGAACTCGCTTGAAGACTTAGCAACATTATCAGAGAGTATTGATCCTACCACCGAGACTCTCAAGCGCTATTTGCCTAAATTGATTAAGCAATGGCTAGTGACTGAGCATCCTGCACTGCCTTTTCATGAGAGTCTGTTTGAAACAGAAATTGAAAGCAATGATATTTTTGAGCAAGCGTCTCCTGATATTGATGGCAATAACAATGCCAACGTCAATGCTCAGGATTCCAGCCCTGTCGATATGATTGATGAGCTGGATACTTTATTAAATAAAGCCATGCGCAAAACCAAACTGGCGCAAAAAAAGCAGTTTCCGCCTGCGCCGCTTTGGCAGTCAGTGTTTCATACTTTAAAAGGGCGAGTATCTAGTGAGCATGCGCAACTGGTGAGCTTACCCACAAAATCACAATATGAGTCAATCGCTAAGATACTTGGTCAAGGCTTGGGTCAGTTAGGTCGAGTAGACAATCAAACCTTGTCTGCATTGGCTGAAATACTAGCGCTAGATACAGTTGTTGATGCTAGCGATGTCGGTAGCATGACGGAAGCGCTTACCCAAGCGGTATCTGATAGCATATTTAATATTGGAGAGATAGACGTTGAAGGAGTATTAGCGTACCAAGTGCGCCATCCTGCCAAAGCGTTTTTGCGTACTCAAAAGGTGCATGTGGTGCAAGGTGAAGAAGCGCTGTCGCAGCAAGAGCCGCTATTTTTAGACAGCTTGACGACCTATCAAATTAAAGCGCATTTGATTAAAGAGCTAGCGACCGATAATACTATTGCCAATACGACTGATGACAGCGCTAATCAAACCTTAATGTACCAAAAAATCATGCCAGCTGGTGTGGCTCGTCAAACCACGCTACCCAATCAACAACAAAAGCTGCAACAGCAATGTCTAGAGTTCAAAGAGCAGTTAATGGCTGATGGCTTTGATGAGAGTAGTATTATTAACGAAGGTGGAGCAGATAGCGCTACATTATTACAGCTACTGACACCAATCACCGAACACCCTGTTCAGATAGAGTTGGCAAAACTGTTGAATAGCACCAATAGCGAATCAAGCAACCAGACAGATATAGAGGGTATGGAAACACTGCTCAAGCTGTTGCCGAAGATTATTAAGATAAAAGGCTCGGTGCCAATATTAGCATCAGTATCATTACCACCATCATCAGTGCCGCCAGATGCGCATGCCCGCCACACACATCTGCAGGCAGGTAAGACCTATGCTGAGCAATCACCCAAGCAATGGTTAAATATACTGCCCAACTCTGCTAGCCCTAGGCATTTACTCAAATTTTGGTTATCGCACTTGTATTGGCAGGTGGCCAGACGTACCACTGCTGAGCAAGTGGCTCTAAATGATGGTGTGAGTATTTGGCGCTTTAATAAGCCTAGCTCGCAAGTCAAAAAATATGACAAAATAATCGCCTTTAAACTAAGTCCCGTTGTTTATGAAAATGCTGTGATAGAGCTGATGAAATGGGCGATTTTTGGCAAGCTAGTCGGTCAAGTACCCATTACGTTATTGCCAGAATATGCACTCAATTACCTTGATAAGTACCTAAAGTTTGAAGCAAGTGAAGCCGGCAACTATTGGCCAAAACGTGCCGACTTCTCAGATTGGCTAAGACCTAACTATCAAGCAAACACGGTATACGATACGTGCTCTCAGCATGCCATTTGGCAGTACGTACTGCGTGATCAAGATGCGTTCAAAGCATTATCAGCAGCGTTGACTACCTTGGCACGACCATTGTATGAGCCAATGTTTACCGCGTTAATTGACTTAGACGGCTAATTAGAGCGTGTCTTCAATTCATTCTAGTCATTTAGAATCATTAATTTTTGCTCTCTTGCTCTAATAGATAATAATTAAAAGTATCCGCCCTTATGACAGACTTTACCGACCCAACCAGTATCAGTGACCTTTCTACACAGTCTACGCAACCACATTTATTCGATGAGTACTCGGATGAGCTGCCTCACGCCAATCCTATATCTGATCAAAAAGCGGATGTAATACCAGCAGTTGATGTTGCTCTAACAGGCAAGCATTTAATTGAAGCCTCAGCTGGTACTGGCAAAACGTGGACATTAACTGGTATCGTGCTGCGTCTGCTGATTGAAGCGCGGCGTGCGCCAGAGCAAATCATCGCCACGACCTTTACTCGCGCTGCCGCAGCTGAAATGCGTCAGCGTATTCATGACCGTTTGGTAGATTTTTATCAATTATTACAATGGGTCAATAGCCTAAGTGCTGATACTAATAATAAAGAGAGTTTATACCCGAACATATTACAAGTCATGCCTGAGAGTGATAAGGATAGACAAGCAGATAACTCAAGTGCTGCCTCAAACGCTGAGGCAGAGAAAACTGACCAGCTAAATCAAGACCTTGCTACTGATAAGCAAGCTACCGCTGATAAACGTAAACAAGCAAAAAAATATCGTGAAGATTGGCTAGTCAATCAGGCAAAATATGCGCGCTTAGATGGCATCATGAAAGATCCTATTAACCTGCATTTAATTGGTTATTTATTGGATCATGTCTACAGCTATCCAATGACAGAAGCTATTAGGCGTACCGCGCTGGTGCTAACGACGTTGGATAAGCTATTCGTAGGTACGCTCGATAGCTTGGCGCAAAAATGGCTGACGGAATATAGTAGCGAGACGGGTCATCAGCAAGGCATGGGTATTATTGAAGACAGCAGTATTGAGCAGGTGACTGACAGTATCATTCATGATGAGCTGCGTCAGTTCCAAAGCAGGTTGTATCACGAGGAGCCAAAGCTGTATGCATTGATGGATCAGCAAGGCAAATTGACTGCCGTTAGTGATCATAAGAAGTATGTGACTCGCTCGCTTAACTTTATTTCAGCACCTATTGATGAGATAAGACATGAGAAAAGCTTTGACTTTGTTGCATATGAAAAGCTAATCAAGGAGTTTTCTCAGCTAGATTTAGCAGATATCCAGCCTTATTTAAATCCTGATTATAGAAAAGCTCAAGGGTTTAATGGGCGTTCTAACTTAACCAACCAATTTGATGCCCTTATTGAGGTGCATCAAAAGATAATAGAACATCAGCTGGCATTTACCAATTATTTAAATGAACGTGAAAACAAGATTCTTACCGCATTGCAGGATTCCAGATATCCTAATGAAGACGGCAAGATTAAGAATTTTAATAAAAATAAAGAAAAAGAGCATCAGACCCTATTTGAGCTAGAGACCATTAGTAAGTTAATGGCTCTCTTAGATATGGTTGACGGCTTAAATCAGCATATTTTATTGGTATTAGCCAATCTTAACCGTCATATCGTGCTTGCGGTACGTGACAGACTGCCCGTTATATTAGAAGAGCGCGGCGAGACCACCTTTAATCTGCAAATGGTACGCTTAAATCAAGCATTAACTGGTCGGCAAGGAGAGAAGCTGGCACGTTATATTCGTCACCACTATCCTGTGGCATTGATTGATGAATCGCAAGATATCAATGGCGAGCAAGCCATTATGATTGAAAGTATTTATTTGCCAAAAAACAAACGTAAACAATCTAGCACTAAAAAATCCAGTCAGGAGTTTTTGCTATTGGTTGGTGACCCCAAGCAGGCCATTTATGGGTTTCGTGGTGGCGATGTGGCCAACTATAACTATATGAAAGCTCAGTTTGATAAAAGTGCCCTATGGACACTCGATATCAATCGTCGTTCAAATGCTGATGTGATTAACGCATTGAACTGCTGGTTCGGCATGGCTGATGCAACCACTGGTGAGAATAAATTAGCTCAATTAGGCACAGGTATTTATTACCAGCACATCAAAGCTGAAAAAATGGACAATCAGCTGTCTTGGTTTAATGAGTCAGATAAGCTGGACAACGTGTTGGTCACAGAGGTGCTCTCTGCTCAGTCAGTGAGCTTATTGTACTTACCTTATGACAAAGATAAAGAGCTTGAGTACGATGAGCATGAAATCACTGCGCGCCATATAGCCACTTTGCTTAACAGTGGTCAGACATTAAAAGGCAAACCGATTCAGCCGAGCGATATCGGCGTGCTGGCACGTGCCAAAAAAGATTTAAAACGGGTGGAAGACGAGCTAGTAAAGCTCAATGTGCCGACCTTGACCACCAGTGATGTCAGCATCTTTGAGACGATTATGGCAGAAGATGTGGCAGCACTACTAAGCGCCATGTTATATCCCTATCGTCATGACATGATTAATCGGGTGTTGACCAGTCATCTGTATGGTCTGAGTATTAAAACTATCAAAGCCATGATGACGGATCATGAGTCAGGAATAGTCGAGGGCAGCAATACCGCGCTAAGCTCCGATTCAAATAGCTTTAATTCTAAAAATACAGCAGCTACTGATAATAAAAAAAGCTATCAAGACTTTATTACTTATCTAAAGGAAGGCGCTCAGCGTTGGCAGCACTTTGGCATATTATCGGCACTACATTACTTGTTAGATAAGAATCCAATGCAGCCGCAAGGCGTTTGGCAAGCGTTGGCTGCTCATCCAGAAGGCGATCGTCATATCATGGATTTGCGTCATGTGATGGATATTATGGCGCAGTATGGTATTGGCATGGGTGAGCATGAGCTATTGGCATGGTTTAGACAACACATAGATGCAGCGCCCAGTAGTGATTGGGCCAAGCAATATCCGCTACCGACAGAATCTGGCGTGCAGCTGATGACCATTCATAAGTCAAAAGGGCTCGAGTTCCCCATTGTCTATGTGCTAGGTATGGGCGATGCCAGTAGGAAGTCAGGCAATAAGGAAGACTATGGGCTGTATCTGTATAACGCGCAACAAGCGCCTTCAGCGTTAGTGCAGCAGTCGATAGATAATCAAGCAATGGGAAATCAGCGCCGTTTCTCACCATTGCAAGGCTCTGCCACTGTCGAGGATTACTATACCAATATCGAGACGCAAGAAGGTTTTGATGAGATACGGCGGCTTGGCTATGTGGCATTTACTCGGGCCAGTGAGCAGCTTTATGTCGTGCTACGAGATCCTAGTAATAAAACAGGGTTTGAGTTAAAGCCAGTGTTTTATTGGTTTGACTCCGAAGAGCCAAAGTTTGAATTGCCTGATAGACTCAAAGGTATCATAGGTATGCTCAGAGGGCATGAAGTTAATGAGTTCTATAACAATAACCGTGCTACCGCTAAAGCAGGCGCATTAACGGAAAATGAATCGCCTAATTTGATTAGACCTAAAACAGAGCCTATTAAGTATGATGATTTTTCAGAAGTTATGAAAACCAACTATTTTTATGGGTGGGCCAAGACCAGCTTTACCGCTTTGGCGCGTCAGCTAGATGAATCAACACAGACAATGGCGGTGATGGATGAGCGTATTGATGATGCGATAGACATCGATATGCCAGAAGCTTCAATTTCGGCTGTACCATCACTGCATAATAACGACTCTCTTGAACAAGCCGGTGAGCTAAATCTCAAGTCAGAAGATGATATCCGTTTTACTTTTGTCAAAGGCGCTAATGCCGGTACATTTTTGCATGAGATATTTGAAAAAATTGATTTCAACAATAAAGCGCAGTGGTCTCAAGTTATCGATAGAGCCATCAGTAGTTATCAGCTGCCGCTGGTGTATAGCAGTGCTGAAACCCAAAGCCGTCGATTGCAAGCAAAGACGCAAGAGCAAGGTAATGACGTTAATACTGATTCATTTAATCTTAACTCAGTAGACGCTAGCAAACATGAGGCGTTGATGGACTGGATTGAAGAGGTCTTAGATGCGCCATTATTGGCCTCCAAGCAACCTTTGCGCTCTATTGATGCAGGTCAACGATTTGCTGAATTAGAGTTTAATATGGGGCTATCAGAGAACTTTAAGGCACAAGATATTACTAGACTCTTTCAGCAGTATTTGCCTGATGAGACCGACAAACATGTCACGCTGGTTGCGCAAAACAAAGCGTATTTGTATCGTTATCTACGCGGTGAAATTGACTTGGTGTATGAGCATGCTGGCATGTATTACGTCGTCGATTACAAGAGTAATTTTTTAGGAAATAGCCTAAGTGATTATGATGAAAACACGCTCAAGCAAGCAATGTCCAAGGCGGGATATTGGTTACAAGCAGCGATTTACCAAGTGGCTTTGCATCGATTCCTAGCTATGCGAATCAGTAATTATGCAGGCAATGAAGATAAATACTTGGGTGCTGTTGAATATGTCTTTTTACGCGGCGTATATGATCCGAACGTTAAAGCCGCCTCGAATGAGTCACAAAATGCTAATAAGTCGGACGGTAGCGAATTAAAGATTAACAGCTCCTATGGATTAGTCACTTGGGATATACCCATCGATTTTATTAAAGCACTAGATACGTTGTTTGGCAGACCAGATTGACAGATTTTGAGTAATGATTGACTGCATGAACATTGTTATACCTTTTAACCAAATCTAAAAAGAGACAAGCATACGATGAGCAATAATCTATGAATAATAATAAGAGCAGGGCGGATATAAGCTTACAAGAGAGCTGGGCTAGTAACCTCAGTAATTATATTTTGCTACGCCGTCAGCAGACGCAGGTAGCCTATAACACAATCGATGATAATTCTGATACTGATGATGGTAGCGCCAAAATAGACAAAACTGAAGACAGTGGGTTATTTAGCGCCTTATTCGTTATGTTGGCGACTCATTTGGAAGAAGGGCATACCGTTTTAACCATTGAATCGGCTGCGAATGAAACACCGCGACAAGGTCATATCAATGGCGAGTTAGTGACGCTACATGTGTGGCAGCAGCAATTGTTAGAGGTGTTAGCAATGCCAATCCTTGCGCTAATCGATACTCAAGTAGACAGCCAATCAGAAGATGATGCTACACCTGAGACGTCGCTATTTGTCTTGTTAGAAACTCTGTTTAACAAGCAATCTCAACTATGGGCACAGCTAACACTCAGTAATCATGAAAAAGAGGTGTTAGATAAACGCTTTGATATGGTGACTACGCTATATCAGTTGTTGAAAAATAGCGACTTTGAATCTTTCGTTCAGTCACTTCATAAGCATACGTTATTCGCCGATGTTGACACCAATACTCAGTGTAACACTAATAAAAATAGCCTAAGCAAAAGTAATCAACCTATTATTTATCGGCTTATTAATAACCAAGAGGCTGATGAGCAAAATACCTCCATCACTTTTTGGTTGCATCGAGCTTGGCAAGCCGAGTTCAACTTAGCAAAAAATATCAATAACATTCTGAATCAGCAAGTCAGCCCTTTACAAATAGCAATACCTGAAAACCTTCATGAGCACCAAGTGAAGGCGATTAATGTCGCTAATAACAACGCCTTTAGTATTATTACAGGTGGTCCCGGCACAGGTAAAACCTATACCGTTGCTCAGTTAGTCATCGCGCTGCAACAGGCCGCAGAGAGTAGGGATGGTGAACATAAAAGTATTAGATTCAGCACTGATAGCGCCAGTCTAGCGTTAGCCGCGCCAACGGGTAAGGCAGCACAGCGCATGCAAGAGTCGCTGCAGGCGGCGTTAGACACAGCTGGTGTTGAGCTACAGTTGCAAGAAGCAAAAACGATACATCGCTTGTTAGGTATTGGTCGGACGGGTAGACCGCGTTACGATGCCCATAACCCGCTTGGCGAAGATATTATAATCGTTGATGAGGCATCAATGCTTGGGGTGGAGCTAGCGAATTATCTTGTCAGTGCGGTAAAGCCTGGTGCAAGGTTGATATTATTAGGCGATGCGAACCAGTTAGCAGCGGTCGATGCAGGCGCTGTATTGGCGGATTTATGCCGTATTCCACTATTGCAATCCATTCATGCAGAGCTGACAGAGAGCCGTCGATTTACGGCAGACTCGGGGATTGGCAAGCTTGCTTATCAAATTAATAAAACAGAGACAGATACCCAAGTTATTTGGCAGTTATTAAATCAAGATAACGCGCTAAGTTTTCAGTATGTTAATAACGTAAACACCCTACAAACAGAAGTGCTTCAAAACAGCAAGACAAAAAATAGCCTAAGCAATAATAAAATTATCTCAGAACTGAATTTGAATTACCAAACATACCAGAACAAAGTAAGAACTCTGTTAGAAAGTCCGATCGAAAAATCCATGCCAGAAACCGTTAAAAACACCATTGCTTCATTAATGAAAATATTCAACCAATTTAGAATATTAACTGCTGGTCATAATGGTGAGTGGGGCGATCACTACATTAATAATATTCTCACTCAATGGCATCTTGCTGAGCTCAAGTTACCACTGGGTCAAAACACATGGTTCCATGGTCGTCCTGTTATGGTGCTGCAAAATAACTATGAGCTTGGATTGTTTAATGGTGATATTGGTTTTTGCTTGCAGACAAGCGATGAAAGAAGTCGATTAGAGGTTTTCTTTGAAAATAAAACGCAGGGGATTGCGGTCAATTTGTTAAATGAAGAAGTGATTGCCACAGCTTATGCGATGACCATTCATAAATCACAAGGCTCTGAGTTTGATCATGTGGCTATTACTTTTGACAATAGTCATGCAAGATTGCTGAGTAAAGAACTTATCTATACGGCAGTGACCCGTGCTAAAGAAAAGGTAACCATTTATAGTACCAAACACGCTTTTGAGAAAGCCGTTCAAACACCCACTGAGCGCCACACGGGTTTGGCATTACAGTTTTAGTTGCCTCGTATAGATAATCAAAATATACTAAAAACGCTATGGTATTGCTGATATCAATTTTTTGTCGCCTCTGTCTGCGCAGGCACAGCAAGCAAGAAAAATTGATATCAGCAGTGCGTGATGGTTCGATATTACTTTTCACTGACTATATTTAACAAACAGTATAGTTAGGCATTAAAAAAGCATCCAAATCGGATGCTTTTTTAAAATTCAAATACGAAGATTTAGACTTTGTCTTCTTTAATGGCGTAGATACCCGGTAGATGACGCAGGTAACCATGAAAATCCATACCACAACCGTAGACATAACGGTCCGCGACATCAATACCAACAAAATCAACGTCAAAACCTTCTACTTTGCGATCATGTTGTTTATTAAGTAGTACGCAAGACTCGATAGAGAGAGGCTTTTCTTTACTCAATTCTTCAACCACTGCTTTTAGAGTAATACCTTCGTCAAAAATATCATCGATCAACAAGACGTGCTCGCCCCCAATGCTGACATCAGGCTTAAACTTCCAATCAAGCTCGTTGGTCCCTTCATTATCACGATAGCGCGAAGCGTGGATATAGTGCATACGATGATAAAAAGTCAGGTGAGTGAGTAGTTGACCGGCTGGGATAAGACCACCGTTCATAACCACCATCACGATTGGGTTTAGACCAGCATAGTGTAGGTTGAGTTGGGCGGCAAGACGCTCATAAGCAGCGGCTACTTCGATACTGCTGATAAGGCACTCTGAGTTGCGCAGGGTTTTTTCGATTTCTTGATTACTAATTTGGGTCATGAGTTGCGCCTTCGATAAAAGTGCCGCCTATTTTAGCAAATTTTAGCAAATTTGCCCAACACTACCGCCTTAATAAAAACATAATAGTTTCTAATGTAGCCGTTATTCAGGCTTTTTTACGATGAATGGGCGATAATAGTCAGCCAAACGGTTTAATGAGGTATCAGGTAGGTCTGGCAATAGCTTGTTCAATGCCATACTCATGCCTTTGTCGATGGCGGCTTTAGCAACTGGCACGGACTTACGTTTAATCATGCCAAGCTTTAGCGTTTCTGCGTAGCGGCTGACAAAATGAGTCAACGTCTCTTCGTTGACCGTTTCAAGCGCAGTTTTAAAGGTCGGTCTATCAACGTGTTCAGGTGTAATGGCGGCAAAACCCTCAGTAATGGTTTTTGCATCGGCATCCGATAATTTAAAGCCAATACGCTTCACGCCTTCATTGTCAATAAAGGTGGCCCGATCTCTTAAAAAATGAAAACTGGGCAATACCTCTTCATTGTTTTCTTTACCCAATAAAATATTGAGTAGGGTGTCTGCTGCACGCTCAATGGTTCCAACGATTTTACGCATGGATGCTTGACGCTCAGGGTTTGGAATAATATCTACCAAGCCAACCAATAAGTTATCAATCAAGTCTCGGGCGGTTTGATGGCTTAGGGCATCGCGATAAGGGTAATAATCTACCTGTGCATCAGTAGCGATAACTTGTTCTGCCTCTTCGATCAGCGCTTTGAGTTTAGGTGAAGGTACGAATCCAAAATAGTGTGTCATTATAACTCCTTTATTTGTTGTTTTTAACGTCTTACCAACGTTACATCCCTTGTCAAATCAGTTACTATTTAAACCTCATGCTAAGCAAAGATTCATCACACTATATGTTGACTAGTGGCGTGTTCTAACTTTACAATGCAAGGTTTTTTTTAGCTAGGGTGTGTCCTCATTCTAAAAATGGTAATAAAAATGAGGACACACCCTAGTAATGATCTGACGGGAGTGCTGTTATTTCCCTAATAACGGGTGATCTGAGTCACTCACCGCCCACTAATCTAGCATATTTTTTATACTTTGCTTTAAAAAGCTTGAACTCATAAGGCTATCTACTACTTGTCTAGGGAGAGATAAGATGAATAGTGCTATTGTACTGTTAGTTGGTGTCGCCGCAATGCTCTGCGGTTATGTATTTTATTCGAAGTTTATCGCCACCAAGATTTTGGCATTGGACAACAGTCGTCCCACGCCAGCGCATACGATGAAGGATGGGGTAGATTATATTCCCACCAACAAGTATGTATTATGGGGACATCATTTTACATCGGTGGCAGGGGCTGCTCCAATCATTGGTCCTGCGATTGCGGTTATTTGGGGCTGGGTACCGGCCATTATTTGGGTGGTTTTGGGTACTATTTTTATGGCAGGCGTACATGATATGTCGGCCATTTGGGCCAGTATGCGCAATAGAGGTCAATCGATTGGCTCTATTGCCGGTACCGTCATGGGTACACGTGTACGTAGCTTGATGATGGTCGTTATCTTTTTATTATTATTGATGGTGAATGCTGTATTTGGCGTCGCTATTGCTAATATGATGATCAAAACGCCCTCTGCCGTATTACCGGTTTGGGGCGCGTTGATAGTGGCCTTTATCATCGGGCAGTGTATTTATCGCTACAAGATGAATTTGGTTTGGGTCTCCATCATTGGGGTCAGTGCTTTATACGGGCTGATCTATCTTGGTCCTATGTTCCCCATTGTATTACCTGAGACTTTTTTAGGTCTGCCTGATAATGCGCTATGGATTATTATTTTATTTGCTTATGCAGCCATCGCTTCTTTATTGCCGGTATGGATGCTGCTACAACCACGTGATTATATTAATGGTTTGCAGTTATTTGTCGGTTTGATTTTATTGTACGCCGCGATTTTTATTGCGACCCCCAACATTGTCGCGCCAGCCATAAACACGGCGCTACCAGTTGGCACACCTTCCTTGATGCCATTATTGTTTGTCACGATTGCCTGTGGCGCCATCTCAGGCTTCCATGGATTGGTAGCTACGGGAACTACCTCAAAACAGATTGATAAAGAAGAGGATGTGCGCTTCGTTGGTTACTTCGGTGCATTTGGTGAGGGCATGCTTGCCCTAGGAGCCATTCTCGCAGCCACAGCAGGTTTTGCGACTCTAGGAGATTGGGAAGCGGTTTATCAAAAATTTGGCGACGGTTCTATCGGTGCCTTTATTGATGGTGGCGCGACCATCTTAAATGCCGGTGTGGGCATTGACATGGTGCTATCTCAGACCATGCTGACTGTCATGGCAGCCTTGTTCGCAGGGACGACTATGGATACTGGGGTGCGCTTACAACGTTATATTTTCCAAGAATTTGGTGAATTTTATAACATCCCCGTTCTTAATAAGAGCGTAGTAGCTACGTTGCTCGCTGTCGGAAGCTGTCTACTGTTGGCATTTGGCGCGGGTGGTATCGACGGTGCTGGCGGTATGATTATTTGGCCATTGTTTGGGACAACAAACCAACTTATGGCGGCTTTAACCCTCATGATCGTTACTGTCATTTTATTACGTAAAGGTAAGCCAGTTTGGTACACCTTGGCGCCATTGTCATTCTTGTTAGTGATGACGGTTTTTGCCTTATTGATTCAGCTCAAAACCTTTTACGTTGATGGTAATTGGCTGCTTATCATTATGGACATCATCATTCTAGTCGCAACGATTTTAGTGACGTTTGAGAGTCTATCGGTATTGCGTAAAGAGTGGACCTTGCATAAAGGTAAAAGCAATATTGAAAAGTAATATCTAGATATAACGTCTAATCACTATTGGAATAGATATACAAAAAAACGCTAGCAGCAACTGCTGGCGTTTTTTGTATGAAATAGGCATGATAGATATAGTTAAAATATCCTAAAATGGCGACGTTATGGCTGATATCAGCAGTGCGTAAGGTATTGATATTACTTTTCACTGATTATAATAAGAAAGACTCACAATACGAGCAATCATTTAAGAAAACGCTGAAAAACAAAAATCTAGTAAATGGGACGATAATGACGACAGATAATATAGAAAACACTCAGCCATGGTGGCAGCGGTTCGTGGCAGGGCTGAATGAGTTTTATCATGCGCCTTATCGCCAGACGATGGCACGTGCTGCACGTGATGAAGAAGATTTCTTTATGCTGCTGATGTTCGCTGAGAGCTTAGGCATTGATAATCCTGCCAGCTTTTATACGTTAGAGCTACAACCATTATTTTTAGAAAACTTCCATGAGTGGCATACCCGCATGGGTATGGATAGATGTCCCTTTGACCACGTTGGTTGCTGCTAGTCATAGCCGTTTTTTAGTTATATCTATTTAGATTAAAGATTCTATTGATTAACAATTAACAATTAATAATTGAGACATGAGTATGGCTTTACACCCTCTACACGGATTAGTAGAACAACTGGCGACGCAACCGATTATATTCGTCGGTGGCAAGGGCGGTGTGGGCAAAACCACGACGGCCGCTGCACTTGCCAGCTATTATGCTGGCCAACAACAAAAAACATTGATTGTCTCAACCGATCCAGCGCATAGCTTGGGTGATGTGTTAAAGGTACGGCTCAATAATGAAAAAACTGCCATCACGCCGTATCTGGACGCCATTGAGCTAAATCCTGATGTCATCGTCGATGCGCATTTTGCTCAAGTTGAGCGCACGATTACCGCCTACGCCAATCCAGACATGATGCCCAAAATTCGTGAGCATCTCAGGCTATCAAAATCTGCCCCTGGTGCCCAAGAAGCCGCTATGCTCGAATCGATGTGTCAGCATTTGGTCGCGGCAGCAGATGCCAATTATGAGCATATTATTTTTGATACCGCTCCAACTGGACATACTTTGCGATTGCTGGTACTACCAGAGATGATGGGCGCGTGGACAGATGGATTACTGTCACAGCAACGGCGACAGGCGAAACTGCGCTCGGTAGCGACACATTTGGACCGTCACAATCAAAAAGACAGCAGCCAGAAAAAAGATAAAACTCAGCCAAATAATATAGCAAATCCATTTGCAGAAAAGAAGTCTGACCGCTGGGAGCAAGCAGTATCCGTGCTGGAGAAACGTAAAGAGCTGTTTCGTCAGGCGGGAGCACTGCTGCATGACCGTCAGCAGACTGCTATTGTATTGGTCATGACCGCCGATGTATTACCATTGGCTGAGACCAAACGTGCTATCGAACAGTTAGAAGACAGCAAACTCACGCCAGCAGCGATAGTCATCAATCAGCTCATAGCACCGGCCCAGTCTGATGAGTTTTGGCGCCATCGTGCTGAGCGCCAGCAGCAGCTGATGTATGATATCGACAAGAGCTTTACTAGTTATCCGCTTTATCCCATTTATCTGCAGCAAACCGACGTACGTGGTACTGAGGCATTAAGTGCATTGTTGCAGCCATTGTCGTAAATGCAACTTTGAAAAACCAAATACATGTTTTATTCAAGCAGAGTTGTCTAACTACTCACGCCTATGTGATTGCAACTTCCCAGAAAGTGACCATGCCATATCGAGTCGCAAACTTTGGGCAAGCTCTGCTTTACCACTACTGAGCGATGACCATTGTGGTTTGCCTCGTGCTTTTTTAAGCTCGCTTGGTAGTTTGTTGGTTGACCATGGCGTCACAGCGTTGTCTACTTCACTGTTATTTTCAGCTGATGGGTCGCTGCCGTCATTCTCACCTTTGTATAATAGTTGCGTGGCATCAGTCGCAGCGTGACCGCGATGGCGTAGGGCAGTGAGTAAGTCTATCGCACGAGTGGCGAGCAAGGTTAAGGTAGCAGGGTCAATGTATAAGCGTTTTACCCCAGTAATCCGGTCAGCAATGCTACTGGTATTCGATAATAACCCACCTGCGATACCGCCTATTGCCGCACCCAAACCCAACGTCGTGCCCAATGCGGCCGCATCAATGCCCAATCCTAATAACGCGCCAGCTGCCGCGCCCGATGTCGTACGAATCCCATAGCTTTTTAGCAATTCAGGGTCAAACGGATCTTGCTGATAGGCTTGTAACTCAAGCGGCGTTGCTGCCACCGCATTATCATAAAATTTATATAAATTAAGCAAATTATGCTGCATCGCGCGCTCACTTTGCCGAACGGCTTCTTGCATCTGCTGCAATACTGGCATCGGGTCATCATCATCACTAATCTCACGCACAAAAGCGGCAACATTCAATAAAAAATCCGCGATGATAATATTGGCCTCATCGTATAGCTGTGCCCAGTCTTCTGTGCGTCTCTGCATGAGCTGTTCTAGCATTTCTGAATGGGTAAGCATGGTCGCAAGATTTTGCCATAAATGCATTTCATCTTCGAACTCAAAAGCGACCGAATCAAAACGGGTAGAGATATGCAGATTGCGTCTTGCCAGCATGGTCTGCCATTCATCAATATTGGCATTTTGGCTATCAGTAAAATTAAACACCGGCATAACAGGTATCGCTGCCCACGATAAAATGGCCAACTCATCTTTGTATTTACCCAATACTGGCTCACGCGCATCGACAACATAAACTGCCATATCACTTGCCAGCAATTGGCGGATAACTTTGGCTTCTTGGCTATAGTCCTCATTGCTACTTAACGCATCACCACCTTGAGCGATATCAGCTGCCAAAAATTGCTGTAGACGTTCAATACCATCGCGACGACTGGCGGTATTGTCCTCCAACCAATCCATCAATCCCGATGCGTCCTCTAAACCGGGCGTATCATATAACGCCACCAGTACTTCGCCGGTCTGACTATCGGTCAGTTGGGCGCGTTCGACATGGCGTGTCGTCGCGGCTTCGTTTTTGACTTCACCAAAATACACGTCACGTAATAAGGTACGCAAAATAGAGGTCTTACCCGTATTGGTATGACCGACCACCGCCAGTTTTAATGGCTCACCGCTGGCTATCGTAGTTTTCTTACTCTCGCGAGTTGTCGAATCTTCAGCCTCATCCATAGTATTAGAATTGGTATCGATGGAAGTGGCGACGCCGGTTATATTGTTAGCACTGGATTTATTAATGTTAATAGGCTGGGTAAGTGCTGTCTTTGAATTTTCTACGTTGATAGGCTCATCTTTTAAGGCCTTGTCGGCGAAGAGACCAACAGGCTCATTCTTCGTTTTATTATTATCCATCATCTGATCCCGTATTATATTTATTAGAGTCTGGTGAAAATTTGAAAAAGTTATTATCATTTTTTATTAAGCAGTATAAGTACTTACCAAGCCAATCTTTCGTGCTGATAGAGCCGTTTGCCATTGTTGATATCGCACATTGTGTTGCAAGTCGTCAGTAGTGTCAGCGTCATCATTAAGTAGCTGCACAATCAGTCCGTCTTTAGCATGAGCCGAAATTTTATCAAGCTTGCGTAGCGTGCCACGGTCAGGCAGTGCTTTGCTATGAATACCGAGCAAGACTTGTACTGGATGGGTCTTTAAATACACTGTTAATCGATCCATATCATCACGGTCATCAACGATGCCAAAATTCTCTATCTCACTACTCTCATTAGTATTGGCATCAAGACCTTTTTGCCACCAGTTATCTTGCTCTGACGGATATTCAAGTAGCGCAACCAGCTTTTTTCCAGCGCTTACAGTTGCCTTTGGAGCGATAGGCGCCGCTACCTCAGTAAAATCGTCGGCATCAACCACATGACGCTGCCAAAAATTTAGAATTTTTTGATAATAAGGCAGCTTGATATCCAAACGCATTTTTTTACGACGGAACATGAAGGCACAAAACGCCCACGCTATCGCTCGTGGTACGATACCGTACATCAGCAAACTACCAATTAACAAGCTTGCCCATTGCCGCGCCACAGACAATGGCATGGCATCTGTCACCAGTCGGCTCTGTACGATAGCGGCATTGTCAGGTACGCCAAATCCGACCATACTGGGCAGCCAGCCAAGCACTTGGGTGAGGGTAATCAGTGCCTGATCGGATAGCAGCGTCGACTCCCAACTAAAGCTATATTGGCGTACAATTAATAAGAATATAATCGCAAAGAGCATACCGGTTAAGGTAGCAAGCCATAGCTGATGGCTAAAACGACCCAAATACCAGCGCATACCACTGTGCTGTAATTGGCGCTCGTACAAGTCGACTGCCGCCTTGGTGACATCGTCCTTACCACGGATAAGATAACTGGGGCTAACAAAACTCGCAAACCAGCTGGGCGACTGACGACCTTGGTTAAGCAAGGTCATGACTAGCCAGCCAGCTAGCATAAGGGTATGAAACCCAAGTAAACAGACCAAGACATAAAAGAAATTGACGACATTGGCTTGTAGTAAGGTAAATAATCCTAAAAACCCCGAGATGCACCACACCACACTCATGATCACCATGATGCCTTTTATGCGTCCATCAATCTTGCCCAATACTCGTGCCAGCGCGCCGTTACTATCGATACGTGAGGCACGGCGATGCAGTTTTTGGACGGGTTTTCCATCCTCATTTTGCAGCTTTTCCGTGATGAGTAGCGGGTCAGTGGCAAAGACATGCTGCTGCGTCTCAAGCGTGCGTACCAGCTCAGTCAATTGATCTTGTGGTGAGAGCATAAAGTGATAATATCCGTATAAAAGCGTTCATTTAGAAGACAATTTTTGATTATTGTAGCGTATATATAATAGCGATTACTGCTGTTATTTTGCAGCGTCACAAACCAATGATAACTAAATAAGCCATTATTCAGCATTTTTGTCATGGTAAAGGTGATAAAAATCAGCCAGAATGCATGAATGAATGATAGACAGGATAGTCATAACCATAAAGATAAGCCATACACTAGGCATGTCCTCATTTTAGAAATACAAAAAAAGGAATCGTTATGAGTACCAAAACTTATCTAATCATCGGCGGTACAGGTGGCATTGGCAGAGCCATGGTGGAGCAATTGGTAGAAAGCACGGCTAATAGTGATAGCCAAGACAGTCTACGTGTCTTTGCGACTTATCATAAAAGCGTTCCTGATTTTGAAGCAGACAATCTCTATTGGCTGCCCATGAACATCTGCGACGAACAGAGTATCAAACAAGCTGCTGATGTCATTAGTCAACAAACCGACCACATTGATTGGCTCATCAACTGTGCAGGACTCCTACATACTGCGACGCAGCAACCCGAAAAATCACTACGTCAGATTGAGACGGATTTTTTCTTAATAAATATGCAGGTCAATGCCTTAGCCGGTCTGCTTATTGCTAAGCATTTTAAATCCTTATTAGCCAAATCTGAACGTAGTAATGACAGTCCTGCTGTTTTTGCCACCATTTCTGCACGAGTCGGTAGTATCAGCGACAATCAGTTGGGCGGTTGGTATAGCTATAGGATGAGCAAGGCGGCGCTCAATATGGGCATGAAAAACTTAAGTATCGAATGGGGAAGGTCGCTCAAAGATGTGTGCGTGGTCGTCATGCAGCCCGGAACCGTCAACACGCAACTGTCAGCGCCTTTTCAAGGCAATGTGGCTGATGGGCAATTATTCTCGCCAGCTTATAGTGCAGAATGCTTATTAGAAGTGCTAAGCCGCATGACGGCTGCGCAATCTGGCAGCTTTGTTGATTGGGCAGGGGAATCTATACCTTGGTAGCGCCAAACGATTGAATATTAAAATTGATTCAATTCAATAGAACAAAATAGGGCGTGTCGTTATCATAATATTAACGGCACGCCCTATTTTGTTGATAAGACAAGGATAAATTAAGCGTAAATCTCTAGGTGAGCAAATGCTTAGTTCGCCATAAACAAGTCCATAAACTCATGCACGGGTGTTTGCTCCAAGCGTTTTTGGTCGCTGCATAACGCAAAAATAGCCTCGCAGCGACTGTCAATAAAACGCGTCGCCAGACTGGCTCGAAACTTGGCTTCTAATACAGGCAAACCTTCTTCACGGCGGCGTTTGTGACCGATAGGATATTCTACAGCGACCTTATCGGTACTGGTGCCATCTTTAAAGAACACTTGAATGGCATTGGCAATCGAACGTTTGCTTGGGTCATGATAGTCTTTTGAATACCGCGGATCTTCCTCTACCACCATCTTGCTGCGCAACTCATCGATCAATATATGATGCTGCTCATGATAATCGTCTTCATAGTTTTCTGCCATCAGATCTCCTGTGAGCAACGGCACAGCCACCATGTATTGCAAGCAATGATCCCTGTCAGCAGGATTGGCAAGCTCGCCTTGTTTTGAGATGATCCGAATCGCTGAATCATGCGTCGTCAAAACGATTTTTTCGATTTCATCAATTCTATCTTCGATACGTGGGTACAAAATAACGGCCGCCTCGCATGCCGTCTGCGCATGAAACTCAGCGGGGAAGCTTATTTTAAATAAGATGTTTTCCATCACATAACTGCCAAAGTCACGCTGGAAGGTAAAGTGGCGCTCGCTTTCGGGTTTAGTGGCTAAGTCTTTATTGGTGTGGCTGAACAACACATCATAAAAACCCCATTGCGGTGCGGTTAATGCACCAGGGATACCCATCTCACCGCGTCTGGTAATATCTACCAAGCGTACGGCACGGCTGGTCGCATCACCTGCAGCCCAAGATTTACGGCTTCCGGCATTGGGAGCATGACGATAGGTGCGTAGTGCTTGGCCATCGACGAGGGCTTGTGAGATAGCCGCCATGATACGCTCGCGCGGTAGGTTATAGAGCTTGGCGACGACCGCAGTTGAGGCCAATTTTACTAAGAATACATGGTCAAGCCCAACGCGATTAAAAGAATTATCTAACGCCAATACGCCTTGAATTTCGTGCGCCATAATCATCGATTCGAGCACGTCTCTCATGGTGAGCGGTGCGCGACCTTGGCTGACGTTTTGCTGACTGAGATAATCTGCGACTGCCAAAATGCCACCGAGATTGTCTGACGGATGTCCCCATTCAGCAGCCAGCCACGTATCGTTATAGTCTAGCCAGCGTACGATGCAGCCTATGTCAAAGGCGGCTTTAATAGGGTCGAGGCGATAATTCGTGCCGGGCACACGCGCACCATTTGGGGTAATTTGATCGGGGCAATCGGGGCCCAAGTGCTTGGTGCATTCAGGGAAACGTAGCGCCAGTAAACCGCAGCCCAGTGTATCCATCAAACAATAACGAGCAGTACTCCAAGCGTCATCACTGTTTTTGGAGTCTTTATCGATAGAGTAATTTAAAACATAGTCGGCAATTTTTTGAATTTCATCGTCATATTCTGGACGGACATTGCTTTCGACATTAGACATAATCGTCACCTCTTCCTTAAGTTAGCTACTTTGTTGACCATTGAGCGTTTACCACGGCCATGGTCATGACTCAAAAGTAGCACAGTCAATATGGAACTGCCAGATTGAATTATGTTAAGAATTTAGCAAAGGTTGACGATAAGTTGTGCTATGTCATTAGATAAATTAAGCCGGCGATAAACATTAGACCTAATATCAATAGCAATAAACTCAAAAACTTAGTGACAATTCCTGAGCCTGATCCTTCAGTGTGCTGTCTTTTTACTTTGCCTTTTTTAAGCAGAGGCAAGGTCATTTTGATATGTTCAATGCCATCTTCAAGATAATGCTCGCCTTCAGGAATGAAGCCTAACGACTCGTAGAAGCTGAGCAAATACGCCTGTGCGGAGATGACGATGGTCTTCTTTGCGTATTTTTTATGACAATATTTAATCGCTTGCGTCATGATTTGACGCGCGACGCCATTGTCACGATGTTCCGCCAGTACCAGCACTCTACCGATAGCGGGCATAGAGCTGGCGGTTTTGCCCGCCGGATGGGCGACAGAAAGATTGGCTTGCAAGGTATTAAACTCAGGCGGGATAATTCTGCAATAGCCAATCAGCGCCTCATTTTGATGGGCGACTAAGTGCAAACAATCAAAATCCACTTCGTCCATGTCTTGATAGGCACAGTTTTGCTCGACGACGAACACCTGCGCGCGTGCTTTTAAAATATGATAAAGATCAACTGAGGTCAGCTCATCAAAGGTTTTTATAGAGAATTCACAAGTCATAGTTTACTGGCTTTTGGCAAATTGTTGGTTAGTAAGTAGAAGATAAAAAGTGTCGCGTATTATACCGCTTTAATCTTATTCTGCATTAACCGTTCAAGGTTTGACTGATCTTATCCAAATTTAAACTATCAGACATGGCGCTAAATATCTCGAAGTACTTGCCATGTTTCTCATACAGCGCTTCGTGAGTGCCTGTTTCGACCACGCGGCCATCTTCTATCACGACCAAGTCATCCGCATCGATAATTTGGGCGATATTGTGTGACACCATAATCACCGTACGGTCTTTTTTGATGAGATCTAGGCTTTTTTTCACTTGTTGACTGGCAATCGCATCAAGGCTGGCGGTTGGCTCATCCAAAAATACAATGGGGGGATCTTTTAAGAACATCCGTGCCAGCGCGATACGCTGCTGTTGGCCACCTGATAATGATTTAGCCGTACTTTCATAGCCCTCTGATAACGATATGATTTGCTCATGAATCGAGGCTTTCTTTGCGGCGACGATAATATCTTCATCAGTAGCATTCATATCGCCATAGCGAATATTTTCACTAATCGTACCTGAAAAGATATGATTGCTTTGCAGCACCAGACCGATATTTTGACGCAATTCATGGGTATCGCAGTCGGCCAAATCATGCCCATCTAAACATATCGTGCCAGCATCTGGCGCGTAAAACTTCACCAATAGATTGATAATGGTGCTCTTGCCAGCGCCGCTTAAGCCCACCAGTGCCGTAATGCGATTGGGTTTAATAATAAAGCTGATATCTTTTAGTGCTTGCGTGCCATTAGGATAAGTAAAATCAACGTTTTTTAGCTCAATGTGACCTTTTAGATTTTTGGTACTCATTCCTGATATGTTTTCGACTTGCTGGTCATCCTCTAATATCTCAAAGAAGCCTTCAGCATAGGTCAGGGCATTATTGATTTGATCATAAATACGATGTAATTGACGGATAGGGGCGGCGACGTTTTGAAACAGCATGACATGGAATAAAATCATCCCGATGGTCATCTGGCCTTTTAATACAAAATAGGACGTCAGCACGATAATCACCACCACGCCTATTTGTTCAATAAAAGTCTTTATCGCGTCATAAATAAAACCAATACTACGAATACGCAGCTGATTGTCAGTCATGTCTTTTTGAATGGTTAAGTGCTTCTCAGCTTCTATCTTCTCTCGCACAAAGGATTTTACTACGCTGATAGAGTTAATCAGCGAAATAACCAAACCACTTTTGGCTTCTCTATAGCCACGCATCTGCCGACGGAAGCCTTGCAGACGCCGAGCTTGTTTTTGGCTAATAAAAAAGTAAATCGGGATAATAATAAGACCGACCAAGCCGATCCAAAAATTGGTCGAAAACATAATAATGAGTGAGACAATCGCACTGGCAAACAGCGGCAGCATATCGATAAAGAAATTTTGCACTAGGCTGGTTAGACTGCTAACGCCATAATCGATACGGGTTTGTAATTTACCGCTGTCATTTTCGCTACTGGTATAAAACGCCATGCGATAGGTCAAGATACGCTCAATGATTTTTTGTGATAAATCACGCGACAGATTGATACGAATCTTTTCACCATAAAAGCGCTGACCAAACGAGATGAATATCGATAACACCTCTTTGGTCAATAGCACCGCACTAATAATACCTAGCATTCGCCAACCCGCGTCCCAAGGATCGGCAAGGGTAGCAATTTCGGTCAAAGTATCAACCGCATAGCGCAGCACAAAGGCATTGACCTGTGCGGTAAAGGAACCAAGTACCGTTAATATCAGTGTTGCAATGATTAAGATTTTATAAGGCGCGGCAAAGACAGCAAGCTTTTTGAGAATATCCCACAATAATGCCCGCCGCTCCGTTTTTTTAAGTGGCGGTTTTTTATCTAATTGCAAATGGCGTGATTGCGGAGGTGTTGGCATAAACGCTTAACTCATGGGTATTAATATTTCACTAAATCTTATTTATATTAAATAATTGAAATAAAGTTTAGTATTATTTAGTATTGTATAGAGACATTTTTTATTTCATTTTGGGGCAGTCATTTGAAAATACTTCCTTACGTCTTAATCAGCCTTTTAGGTGGTGCTATTGTTCCGCTGCAACTGGCCATCGTCAATGCTTTTCGAGAAAGTACACAAGCCTCTCAAATACAATCTACCTTTTATTTATACTTAGGAGGTGCATTAGCTTCTTTAGTGCTGTCGTATGTGATGAGTGGCGGTATCAAGCCGCCAATGATTGAAAACGCGACGTGGTGGATGTGGTTGCCAGGATTTTTGGGCAGCTTTTATATCTTATTCATGTTTATCGCTGCGCCAAAGATAGGCGCAGGTAATACACTGCTTTGGGTGTTTCTTGGACAAATGTATTTTGCCCTTATTCTAAGCCAAACGGGCTTGTTTGGCTTAGCGGTTAAAGCGATAGATATCTATAAAATCGCTGGCTTAGCCTTAGTCACTATAGGCGGGATGTTAATGATATATGGTGAGACGAGAGTTAACGGTTAAAAACAATCCGCTGGTACAAACACTTCACCGACCATGATACGGCGCGCTGAGCGGCTCATCGATACTTTTTTGGCTTGCCAGCGACCATCGACTTGTTCTGTTTTTCCGCCTACGAGTAACGTTCCTGAAGGATGACCAAAGCGCACTTCCATCAATTCGCCTGCACCTGCCGCTTGGTTAACTAGAGTCCCTCGCGTCGTCGCTGCTGCTGCTATGGCAACCGCTGCTGTGCCCATCATGGCATGATGCAATTGTCCCATACTCATCGCTCGTACGACTAAATCAATATCATTAGCATCAACGGCCTTGCCACTAGAAGCAGTATAGCTTTGCGCAGGAGCAACCCAAGCAATCTTTGGAATATGTTGACTGCTTTGTGCTTCATTGACGTTTTTAAACAATCCCATCGCCACGCCACCTTTGGCACGGATTTTCTCAAGCTTCGCCAAGGTTTCGCTATTACTGTTGATATCACCTTGCAGTTCGGTACCCGTAAACCCAAAATCTTCTGCTTTCATAAAAATAGTTGGAATACCGGCACTGATAAAAGTTGCCTTGACGCTATCAGTATTTAAACCACAGCTAGAGACATCAAAATCATCAACTAGGTTGCCAGTGGGGAACATATCGCTTGATGAGTCAACAGGATCAATAAATTCAATTTTGACCTCAGCGGCAGGGAAGGTCACACCATCTAATTCAAAATCGCCGGTTTCTTGGACTTGTACCTTGCCTTGTTCGTCCATGTAAACAGGCACATGGGCGATGATGGTTTTACCGATATTCTCTTGCCAAATGCGTACTTCGCAAATGCCACTCTCACTATCGTCATCAATACTATTAGCAATTTTATCAGCGTCAACTAAACCCATGTTAATCGCACAAGCACCAACGGCAGCGGTTAAATTGCCACAGTTACCTGCCCAATCAATCATTGGCTTGGCGATATTCACTTGCCCAAACAGATAATTGACATCGTGATCGTCACTAGATGATGGTGATAAAATAACGGTCTTAGAGGTGCTAGAGCTACCATTGCCTAAGCCGTCGATTTGCTTACCATAAGGGTCAGGACTGCCGATGACACGCAATAAAAAGTTATCACGCGACTTGCCAGCGACTTGGCAACGCTCTGGTAGGTCGGATAGTTTAAAGAAAGTGCCTTTTGACGTGCCACCGCGCATGTAGGTGGCTGGGACGGAGATTTGCGGGGCGAAAAATGAAGTTGGTTGGGTCATTGCTAGAAGTCCTTTTTGTATTGTTATAAGATTGGGTATGGCGGCGTCATCAAGTAAACACGAACGAATGGACATGCTCGTTAATAATGATAGCGACACGAAATAATCGTCAAATAGTTATCATCAACGGCGTACACCAACCGATTGGCATCATCGATGCGTCTTGACCAAAATCCGGATAAGTTTTCTTTTAAAGGTTCAGGTTTGCCAATGCCTTCAAACGGATTACGCTTACATTCGGTAATGAGCTTGTTGATGCGCTTGAGTGTTTTTTTATCTTGTGTTTGCCAGTATAGATAGTCCTTCCACGCAGCATCTGTCCATGCTAATTGTTCACTCATGATCAGATCTTTTACGTTTATGAAAGCCTTTGAGATCAAGCATTCTCAATATCACTATCTGTAAGCTCATTGTCATCGCTACTACCGTCACTTTTACCACTGCCTTCTGCTGTATCAATTAGTTCACGCGTAACAGTCTTGCCAGCTTTATATTGGGCAATAGAGTCCGCTAAGTGCGCCGCATTGGCAGGTGATTTTAATAAATAAACCGTTTCCATTAGGCTATTATAATAATCGAGAGACATCACTACCGCATCATCCGCATCACGGCGAGTCACGATAGTGGCATTGGCATCGTCATTTACCGTATCTAAAACAGACTTTAAATGCTTTCTCGCTTCTGAAAAACTGATTACTCTCATGAGAGACTCCTATACATGTACAATACATTGTACATGTTACGCTATTGATCAGTAGAACTCAACCCATCCTGATTGGGTGAAGCTATTGTGATCACGAATTTTAAAGTTTGGACTCTTTCTTAAGTTTAAACGAATCTTCGTGTGGCTCAATACTCATACGGAAGGACTGCTTTCCGGTAAAAAAAGCAACCATCCAATTCCAAGTCGTCGCCAAACGATTTTTGGCGGTGCTAAGCGACAAGATATGAATGACAACCCAAGCAAACCACGCAATAAAGCCCTTCAAATGCGATCCGTTAATATCAGCAACCGCAGTGAGACGTCCAATCATCGCCATATCACCGCTATGTTTATAATGAAATGCTTTATCAGTTTTACCGCTTAAATACTTACCGAGATAGGTGCCCTGACTGCTCGCCACTTGACCTAACTGGGGATGACCTTTCGGGTACGCTTCATCATGAGTGGCCAGTGCAATATCGCCAAGTGCGTATATGTCGTTATGATTTATCAAACTCAAATGACTGTCAACCAGTAAGCGCTTACCTTGACCATAATCCTCTGTATCGAGCCCTTGTATAAAATCACAAGTGACGCCTGCCGTCCAGATAAGGTTGTGTGTGTGCAGAGTCTGCCCACTTTGTAGGGTAACCATATGACCATCGTAACTTTTTACAGGATCACTAAAGATCAGATCAACTCTGAATTTCTCCATTTGTAGCTTGGTATACTGTTGTGATGATTCACTCATTGGCGCGAGCAACACAGGATCGGCCGTCACTAACGTTATACCGCCGATATTATCTAATAACTCTGGATACTCTTTATGAAGGGTATATCTACGAATTTCAGACATCACGCCTGCCAGCTCAACACCACTAGGACCACCACCAGCGATGACGATGGACAAGTAGGGCTCACGCTCGGCAACGGGCAATGAAGCCGCATAATTAAACTGTGACAGCATGTGGTTGCGGATACTGAGTGCGTCTTTTATGGTTTTCATTGGCAACGCATGCATGGCTAACTCTTGATTGCCAAAATAATTGGTCTCTGCACCCTTTGCAATAATCAAACGGTCGTAAGAAATCTCACCGGTGTCCAGAGTGATGGTTTTATCTTTAGGATTGATGCTTAAGAGCGTACCTTGACGATAGCGGACATTGTCATAATTTGAGATGTATCGACGTAGCGGATAACTGATATCTGATGACGCTAAAAATCCAGCAGAGACTTGATAGATCAGCGGTGGGAAAAAGTGATAGTCATTACGGTCAACTAAGGTGATACGGTCAGCGCTATATTTGGCCAATTGCTCAAGACAACGAATACCGGCAAAGCCTGCACCAATTAAGACGATATGACGGCGGTTATCTGCTTCTGTAGGTGATTTTTCAGGTAACTGCGCAGATAGCTTTGAGGATAATGATGCTTGGTGACTGCTCAATGGCTGGTTGTTTTTATTCAGCTTGATTTCATTGTCTACGATAAGAGTGCTCATTATATTTCCTTTTTGTCTTTACAGTAATTTGTGAAATAACAGAAGCTGATGGGGGTCAATAAAATAAGGTAATGATTAGGACAATACGTTGTGAACCAAACCAGTATATTATAAATCAACGGGGTTTGAAACCTATAGCAAGAGAACAAAGGCTGAATTTTGTTCATTAATTTAGCGAAAATAAAAAAAGAGCCACTTTCAAAGTAGCTCTTTTTGTACTTAACGTTTTAAAAGATGTAAATCAAAGGCAAACATCTACGCAATATCTAACGTGCCATCGATAAACTCTTTGGCAAAGCGTTGTAGCATACCGCCGGCGTTATACATTTTGACTTCATCAGCGGTATCTAAACGACAGATAATAGGGGTTTCAGTTTTGCTGCCGTCGGTACGATTAATGACTAGGGTCATCAGCCCGCCAGCGGAGACGTCACCCGTTACATCAAAGGTTTCCGTACCATCAATGTTTAGGGTATGGCGATCTGTGCCTTTTTCGAACTGTAACGGTAGCGCGCCCATGCCCACTAAGTTTTGACGATGGATACGTTCAAAGTCTTCAGCGACGACGGCTTCCACGCCAGCTAAACGCACACCTTTTGCCGCCCAGTCACGGCTTGAGCCTTGACCATAGCCATCACCTGCGATGATGATGAGCGGCTGCTCACGGTTCATATAGGTCTCAATCGCTTCCCACATGCGCATAATTTGACCTTGTGGTTCCACACGGGCCAGTGAGCCTTGAATAACATTGCCTGCTTCATCACGTACCATCTCGTTCAATAATTTTGGATTGGCAAAGGTCGCACGTTGCGCGGTCAAATGGTCACCGCGATGCGTTGCATAAGAATTATAGTCCTCGCTTGGTAAGCCCATGGTATCGAGGTACTCGCCAGCGGCCGAGTCACCCATAATGGCATTAGACGGTGACATATGGTCGGTGGTGATATTGTCACCCAATACAGCCAATGGACGCATGCCTTTTAGCTTATTCATCGCGGCCATTTTACCTTCCCAATAGGGCGGACGGCGAATATAAGTGGTCATCTCGCGCCAATCGTATAAGGGGCTTAGTGCCTTGCCTGTATCTTTTTTGGCTTCATCAAACATCGGAATATAAACGGCATTGAATTGCTCAGGCTTCACAGCTTTGGCGACGATGGCATCGACTTCTTCGTCATCAAACCAGATGTCTTTTAGATAAACGTCGTTGCCGTTTTGATCCTTACCTAATGAATCTTTTTCGATATCGAAACGAATATTACCCGCGATGGCATAAGCGATAACCAATGGTGGTGACGCTAAGAAGGCTTGCTTAGCATAAGGATGGATACGACCGTCAAAGTTACGGTTACCAGAAAGTACCGCCGTGCTGAATAGGTCGCGGTCGATGATTTCTTTTTCGATCTCAGGGTCTAATGCACCGCTCATACCATTACAAGTCGTACAAGCAAAACCAACCACATCAAAGCCGATTTTTTGTAGATCAGGCATAAGTCCCGCTTCTTCTAGGTACATTTTTACCGTTTTTGAGCCTGGAGCTAATGATGATTTTACCCAAGGTTTGCGTAGTAGGCCTTTAGCATTAGCATTACGAGCGACAAGACCAGCAGCAACCATGTTGCGAGGGTTAGAGGTATTGGTACAGCTGGTAATGGCAGCGATAATTACTGCGCCATCTGGCATGAGGCCATCTTCTGGTTGAGGGAGTTTGTCACCCTCACCGTGAGCAATACCTTTAGCAACCAAATCCGTGGTTGAAACGCGAGCATGCGGACGTGAAGGGCCTGCCATATTACGGACAACTGCTGACAAGTCAAATTCAAGCACGCGGTCGTAAACGGCATTTTCCATGCCATCTGCCCATAGACCGGTCTGCTTCGCATATTGCTCGACCAGTTTGATTTGTGCTTCACTACGACCTGTTAGGCGTAAATAGTCGATGGTTTGCTCATCGATATAGAACATCGCAGCCGTCGCGCCATATTCAGGCGTCATATTGGAGATAGACGCACGATCACCAACGGTAAGCGCGCGCGCACCTTCGCCGAAGAACTCAATATAGGTAGAGACCACGCCGGCATCACGTAAAAACTCGGTCATAGCCAGTACCAAATCGGTACCAGTAATACCTTTTTGCAATTTTCCGGTTAATTTAACACCAACGTAATCCGGCAAGCGCATATACGATGGGTTGCCTAGCATGACACTTTCGGCCTCTAATCCACCGACACCGATTGAGATAACACCCAACGCATCAACCATTGGCGTATGGCTGTCGGTACCGACCAAAGTATCGGCAAAGGCTACTTGTTCACCGGCTTTATTGTGTACGACTTGGACGACTGGCGACATTTTTTCTAAATTAATCTGATGCATGATGCCGTTACCCGGTGGTACGACGTTGACGTTATCAAAGGCATACTGACACCAGTTGATAAAGTGGAAACGGTCATCATTACGGCGCTCTTCGATAGCACGGTTTTTCTCAAAAGCGTTTTCTTCAAAGCCTGCATGCTCAACGGCTAGTGAATGGTCAACAATCAACTGCGTTGGGACGATTGGGTTCACTTTTGAAGGGTCACCGCCTTGCTCAGCGATGGCGTCACGGAGACCTGCCAAATCAACAAACGCAGTCTGACCTAGGATGTCATGACAAACGACGCGAGCAGGGTACCATGGAAAATCTAGGTCTTGCTTACCTTCGATATGTTGCTTAAGTGCAGCGGTCAAATCCTCAGGTGGGCAACGACGCACTAAATTTTCACACAATACTTTTGAGCAGAACGGTAGCTTGTCATAAGCGCCAGCTTCAATGCTCTCAATCGCTTCACGAGTGTCAAAGTAATACAGGTCGGTGCCGGGTAATGGCTTTTTAAAGGGTTCATTCATCGGTTGTACGAGGGCGTTGTCCATAAGTCACCTTTGGCTGTTGGCTGGTTGGAATGAGGGCTAAAAAAGAATAGTTCTTTTAGCAAAATCATCAAGATAAAAGCAGAGTTTGCTAAAAAAACTTTTAAAGCGTTAGAGGTAAGTATTTGTAGGGTGTGATTCATACATAGTTTTAAAACACGTAAGGAAGACACACCCTGCAAATCATCTATATCAAGAAAAATTAACGCGCACTCATCTCTGGTACTGGACGCAATTCTTCACCGGTATATTCTGCACTTGGGCGAATGATACGGTTATTGGCACGTTGCTCAAACACGTGTGCTGCCCAGCCGGTTAGACGCGAACACACAAAGATTGGCGTGAATAACTTGGTTGGAATACCCATAAAGTGATAGGCAGATGCATGGAAGAAATCGGCGTTACAGAACAGTTTCTTTTCACGCCACATGACTTCTTCACAGCGAACTGAAACAGGATAAAGCACTTCATCACCAACGTCAGCGGCTAGCTTCTCAGCCCAACCTTTAATGACGACGTTACGTGGATCTGACTCGCTATAGATCGCATGACCAAAGCCCATGATTTTGTCTTTACGCGCCAGCATACCCATCATTTCTTCTTCAGCGTCATCAGGTGAGCTAAAGCCTTCAATCATATCCATCGCTGCTTCGTTCGCGCCGCCATGGAGAGGGCCACGCAGTGAGCCAATCGCGCCGGTAATGCAAGAATGGATATCAGATAGAGTAGACGCACAGACACGCGCGGTAAAGGTCGAAGCGTTAAACTCATGCTCTGCATACAAGATAAGTGAGACGTTCATTACTTTTTCGTGTAGCTCGTTTGGCTTTTCACCTTTGAGCAGATGCAAGAAGTGACCACCAATCGTCTCATCATCGGTGTCGGTTTCGATACGCACATTGTCATGAGTAAAGCGATACCAGTAGTTGATGATTGATGGGAATGTCGCCAGCATACGATCGGTTTGATCGTTCTCTTGCGAGAAATCAGTTTCCGTCTCTAGGTTGCCGAGCATAGAGCAACCAGTACGCAGTACATCCATTGGATGGGCGTCAGCTGGAATGCGTTCGAGTACGTCTTTTAGGGCTTGCGGCAGACCACGCAGTTTTTTGAGTTTGGCTTGATAAGCCTCTAGCTCGCTCTGGGTTGGCAAATTGCCATAAAGTAGCAAGTAAGCCACTTCTTCAAAAATACATTTATCTGCCAGTTCTGACACATCATAACCGCGATAGGTCAAACCTGAGCCTGATTTACCAACAGTTGATAAAGCTGTTTTACCTGCGACTTGACCGCGTAGACCTGCGCCTGACAATACTTTTGTTGATGGGTTTTGTGCTGCCATGATGAAATTCCTTTTGTTGGTAGCTTTTTTGGGTTGGAAAGGGAGTGTTTATTACAGTTAATTTATAGTTCACTATATAGCTGAGCGCTACATAGGCTCTGAGGCATCTAAATCGACATTACAACGCTCAAATTCAGCATTAATGGGTACGTTTAATACCTCCATAGCGCTGCCTTCACCCTCAGCATTGTTGATCTTCATATACTTGACACCGAGCGGCGATTCCATAAACGTCTGAATCTTAGTCATCTCTTCTGGTGTAGGGTCAGCCATCGGCGTGGCGATTTCTTCGCCGTTCATAGCCCGCAATTGCTCATTACCAAAAGCAATTAGCTTTTTGCCCACATCTGAAGAATAAAATTCGTTTAGCTCATTTAACTCTGCAGCAGTAAACTGGCTCTTATAAAAAGCATCCATTTCAGCCTTGCCCAAGTCTTTGTCGCGCGACTCAAGACAGCTTACTTGTTCGTCATTGAGCGCACCGCTATTAATAATCGGCGTGAATAGTAGGCTGTTGACAGTATCTAGCGTAATCGTTGTCATGACCAAGTCATCTTGAGTGGCAGGTGCGGTAGCATCAACTTCAGCAGTGCTTGCACCACTGGTGGTGTCGTCGGCGGTTTCTGGTGTTTTATCACAGCCCGTCATGAATAATAGCGCCGCAAGCGTGCTACTCAGTAGTGACGTTTTAAGAGCAGTATTAGCAGTAAAAAATGGCATAAATAACCTAAAAGTAGAAGACGGATTTCGAAAAGATAACACACTCAAAGGTGAGCTATCTTTTCAGTGTTGCCAATAACTAACTCTTAACTACTTATTAGCAAATAGCTTGTCTAGCGTCTGCTCAAACTCATGATAATTTAAGAAATCATACAGCTCCATGCGGGTTTGCATGGTATCAACAACTTTTTCTTGTGTGCCATCAGTTAATAGATGCTGATAAACGTTTAATGCCGCTTTGTTCATCGCACGGAATGCTGATAGTGGGTACAACACCATCTCGACACCCACGCCATATAGCTGGTCAGTGGTGTAAAGGTCGGTCTGACCAAACTCTGTCATGTTGGCGAGTACTGGAATATCTAGTACATCTGTGAACTTACGATACATTTCGATATCGGTTAAGGCTTCAGCAAAAATCATGTCTGCGCCTGCTTCTTGGAAGGCAACAGCGCGCTCTACAGCGGCATCAAGTCCTTCAACAGAAAGTGCATCAGTACGTGCCATAATGACAAAGTCGCTATCAGTTTTGGCATCAAGCGCCGCCTTCAAGCGATCGACCATTTCTGAGATACTGACGATTTCTTTGTTAGGGCGATGACCACAACGCTTTTGGGCGATTTGATCTTCGATATGTACGGCGGCCACACCAGCTCTTTCCATCTTTTTAATCGTTTGTGCGATGTTAAAAGCACCGCCAAAACCGGTATCGATATCGACCAATAGCGGTGTTTCTACAGCGTCAGTAATACGGCGCGCATCTTCTAGGACATTATCAAGGCTCGTCATACCTAGGTCAGGTAGACCAAATGAAGCATTTGCCACGCCCGCGCCAGACAGATATAGTGCTTGGTGACCGACTTGGGTCGCCATCATCGCCGTATAAGCATTGATTGTACCTACGATCTGTAGCGGTTGATTGTTATCATTTTTTTGTTTCATGGCACTGCGGAAGCGGGCACCAGCGGATGATGAAGTCATGTCGTAGTCCTTACGTGGAGGGGTAATCTTATCGTTGTTGCCTTTGATTATACCCAATTATTCAAGCCCACAAAGCAGTGTTTTACGATAATCGTTTAATTTTTATAAATATATAAATTAGTTAAATTAAACCTATTTATTAAATGAATAGCATTATCTATTTTTATGCGGTTGAGGAAGACTATTATTCATAAACCTCAAAAATTGAATTAGGACAGCTGAGGTGTTTTACATTTAGTTACAATTAACTTTGTTTTACTATAACAACGAAAAAGCCCTAGTAGCTGAGCTAAAAGGGCTTTTTTATTAGCTAAAAGCGGCGTTTCAGCCATTCGCTAAATCTTAAAAACCAGTTAACCAAGCATACCTGCGAGGTTGGCTAAGAATAATAAGGCGACACCGCCTAAGAACAGTAAACTTATAATCGAATAAATATTCATACCTGCTGATAGTTTTTGATGGTTTTTCACTAAAGAGTAGTTCAACCAGCCAAAAATAGGCGCAGATACAAAGGCAGATATCATAGCGAACTTCAACATCGCGCCTAACTGTCCGGCGAAGAAGCTGATAATAATTAAGCCACCGCCAATGGCATAGGTCGTCCAAAAAGCAATCTGCTTCCTATTAATCTCGTGTTCACCTTTTAGCAAACGCCAGCACTCAGCATTGGCACGACCGTAACCATCCGCACAAGTAATGGTAGTCCCAAACATGCACATAAAGGCGACGAAGGCGACTAGCAGTCTTGACCATTCACCGATAGTGGCAGTATACATATTGATAAGCTGATCAATATAAGCAACGCCAGCGGTTTGAATCTCTTGACCGGAGCCATACTGAACGAAAACACCCAATGCTAAAAAGAACAACGCTAAAATAGCAGAAACCAAAAAGCCCACATTAAAATCAAGCAAACCTTGTTTATGAGTGGTGTTGTCCGCTTTTCTCTTTGCCGATGTCCACATCGAGGTGATAGCAGCGAACTCAAGCGGCGCTGGCATCCAACCCATCAATGCTACGATAAATCCTAATGTCGCTAAATTCCAAGGAGACGTCGGGATAAAATCAGGCGTCATCACCGTCGGCTTGCCAGCAGCAATCAGGACCGCTAATACGGTTGCGGAGACCAGAGCAATCATAATCCATTTGGTGACCCCATCAAGCAACTTATAATGACCGGCAATCAGAAAAAACCAGGATACCGCAACGATTATGACCGCTAAACTGATACTAGACAGTCCCACGGAAGCTGGCAGCATAAAGCCCAATATTACCGCCGCAAGTAGTGTCACAGCACCGGTACTAATCACCGCAGATAGGATAGATAAGACAAAATAAATCCATAGATAGGCTTTTGAGCGCTTAGCATAACCGGCGATTAAGCTCTCGCCAGTATCATAGACATAATCTGTACCGAAGCGAAAAAACGGATATTTGAAGACGTTGGCCAAAATAATCATAATGGCCAGCTGCCAGCCATATATGGCACCTGCTTGGGTGGATGAAATCAAATGCGAGCCGCCAATAGCCGCTGTCGCCATTAGAATACCGGGACCAAAGATGCGCCAGCTAAATCCTTCTTGCTGGGCAGCAAGGGTATCTTCAGCGCCTTTATTAGGGGTGCTAGGGTTATGGAATGGTGGTGTGGACATGAATACCTCGAGATGGTTAATACGGCAAATCATCACTTTCCTGTGTCAGTTTGCCAGTGATCATTAGAGAAGCGCTTTATACCATTTGCACAGCGCTTATGTTAAAACGCTCAATATAAAACGATTCATTTTGTATCGACTTTAGCATAACGATGCCGTACAGGAGAATGGTTATTAAAATTATTATTACTATTTGTTTGCATGTCCATTCTAGATAGTTATCATAATAAGCGATTACTATCAAGTGTCAGGACTGATTATTTTTTGCGGTTCTTTATACCATAATAACTGGCTAATATCTGATAATTTCAGGCTATTCTTATCATTTACGGCATTGAGGTAAATTTTTGCTGCCGATAAGTGATACCGCGCTGCTCATAGACCTGATAGATAGCGCTTAGCAGATCTGGGATTTTAGGATGTACAAAGTCTTTTAGCGTATGTAAATAGATAGGAGAGGTGACATTTTCGTGAATCAACCGCTGATAGCTGATTTGTTCCGTCCGCACTGTCTGTAGGCTAGCCGGCACTAAAGTAATGCCTTCACCAGCAGCAACCAAACCAAGAGCGACTTGCAAATCACTCACGGTGGTGGTCATAAAGGGAGAGATGCCATATTGAGCAAATAAATGCAGCAAAGGTTCGGTGATTGGCTCATTTATCAGTGAATGCTCGCTGTTAGGAATAGCGTGTGCTGCGCTACTTTTTGCATCAGTTGTGAACGTCGCTGCCGTCGATGTGCGTGATGTTTTGTTTGAGGTTACTAGGGTTTTGGCGACGGGCAAATGCGTTTGGTGATATAGAATCAAGCGATTATTTGCCAAATCTATCAGGCGCTGTTCACGCACATGCGCTAACGGATGCGCTTTAGGCAGCGCCACCACATAGCGCTCATGACGCAAGAGTATCTGTTGAATCCAAGGATCTTGATGCGCAAAACGACCAAACCCCACATCAATCTCACCATGCTTTAGCGCATCCATTTGCTGATACGAGCTGATATCTTTTAGATTAACCTCGATATCAGGGTTGGACTGTTTGAGGGTGGCGATTACTTCGGGTAGTAGACCATATAGCACCGAAGGTACAAAACCAATATTCAATGCTGCGCTCGGCGCTGATAAGCGCTGGGTCATACTGGTGACGGTGTCAATCTCTGTCAATATGGCACTGATTTTATCGTAAAAAAACGCACCGGCTTCGGTCAAGTGTAGTGGTCTGTGATAACGATCTACCAATACCACGCCCATGTCTGTCTCAAGTTGCTTGATGACTCGGCTCAGACTGGGTTGCGATAGTCCTGTCTTGGCGGCAGCGGCGCTAAAACTGCGCAAATCGGCGATAGCAATAAAGGCGTTGAGCTGCTTTAGATCCATGTTGTTATACCTATTACTTTTTTACTCATTGTCTTATTTCTGTATTCATCAGCTACTTAAGAGAAAATAATACGCTATTGGCTATGTTTTGTACCAATAATACGCTCACCTAGCCAAATTATGTTTGAAGCTAAGTAAATGACTAACTATATTAGTGGTTAACGATAGTGTTACAATTTAGCAAGCAATTAGTATCACCCCCTTAATTCTAGCAGTTATCCCATATCAGTAGTATAAACGGGCTTGGTATCATTCTATGAACGACAAAAATAATGACAATAGTGCTGACCTTGAAGAAAAATTGGCTAAAATTGCTAATACCAAGCCACGTAAGCACAAACGCAGCAATAATATCTACGAGCGCTTCATCAATCGTGTTGGCAGTACAGATGAATGTAGTCAGACTGAGGGTAAATCCGACCAATTAACGGCATGGGAAAAAACGCAAAAATCCTCTAGCTATGAGCCTTTAAGTGCAGAAGAGTTACAGTTATTTGCCAGCTCAGAGGCTGAGCAAGAGATAAATGTTGCAGCCTCAAATACCACAACTACAGATATCAGTTTTGATTTTAGTAACGAAGAGTATGTCTTTAACAATAACTCTCCGCTAGAACATAATCAGCAATCATCAAATACAGACTCGTTCAATAACTATCATAGCTATAATTTGAATGAAGATTTGAATGAAGACTTAAACCTCGAACTAGACAGTAATCATATTGAACATACTAATGAGGTAATTGACTTAACATCTACTGATGATACAAGTGCTAATCCAGCTCATGGCGATGACACAATCCTTGAAAATAAGGGCATCGAAAATACAGTCGCTCCCGTTATTGAAGCGATTACAAAACCGCAGGGTAAGCTGGCAAGCAATAAAAAGCCGCTCATTATTGGTGTCGCTCTCGGCACATTATTGGCCGCAATTATTGTGCTCACTTTGAATGCTAGCGGCATTTTATCTGCCTTGACAGAAACGCCTGCTACTGATGCCTCTAAAAATATGGCGAGCGATGTCGAGGACAAAATAAATAATGACATTAATAGCAATGCTCAATCAGCAGCTCAGGCTAAAACTACCTTAAACAAGGCCGCAGTGGTTGATGCTGAGCAATCAACAGCTAGCAATGGCAATCAAACCGCCGCACCGCAAACAAATGCCGCCGCTAATAAAAATAGCAGTACAGAGGAAGAGACAGAGCAGTCAATAGACGCATCTGCTGATGGCTCAAGTGGCGATCCAGCCATTACTTATGAGGACTTTAGGAAAGAGTCGCAACGTACATTATACCGTGAGGCCAATGATTGATAATTTTGAATCATTGGTTGGTTACTGTACTTACCCAAGATTTAGAATGTTCAAAACGCCCTAGCTTAAATAAAATTTTATCAGATATTAAAAAATAAACTTCCGTTTATATAAATTCAATATTTCGTACCGTTTGTCAGTCAGTTATAGCGCTCATACCAAAACAACTTGCATAGCATCAATACATTTGTATTATTGAATGTATTGATGCGGTTATATACCGTTGTTGACAAGGATTGACTTGGTATTGAGCTATGGAAAGTACAGACAAAAAACACGATTTTGATGACAGTTTTAATGAAGGTGTAGAGCTCAGCGAACACCCTGAACACCCTGATAGTGAGCTCAATATCAATACACGCTCGCGTAGTGTTTACGAACAATATTTGAAAAAAACCATGCAAGACATGGTACATGAACCAGAGTATTGCTCAGAAAACCCACCATCAAAAACAGCAGATTGTGATACTTATACTTATCATCCCAATATAACAGCTATAGAGGCCGAGTCTGAGCAAACAACGACTTTTCCACCAATTCTCAATAAAACTCAATCATCCGTAGCAAGCACTACAAAATCAAGTACTACAAAACAACCAATAGGCAAGTCTCACAGCAACGTTAAGCTGGTCATTTTGACGGCGGTATCCAGCGCGGTCATTATTGCTGTTACCGTTGTGATGCTTGATATGAATGGCAGCTTAGTGTCTGCCTTTGATCGTGTAACGTCACTCAGTAAACAAACATCAATGACGAGCGCCAATGCGCCAGTCGTTGAGGCTGAGCCAATGGTAAAGACTCAAGAAAATAAGCATGGCAATAAAAAAGAGATAGACAAACAAAGTATCAAACCGAATACAGCAGTAAAAAATGAATCTGCCAGCACTGAGCCAGCGATTACCTATGAGGACTTTAGGGAAGAGGCAAAAAATACCTTATACCGTGACAGTAAAGAGTAAATCCACTTTTCATACTTACCGTATAGATGCACTTCTATCTTAGTTTGGTATTTGAGTGATAAAGTATTGACTATCATTAGTATAAGAAAATCCCCTTCACCTCTTAGGTGTAAGGGGCTGCAGAGAGTGAGTTTTAATGACCTTTAGTGACGTTATTATTTTATATCAATGGACGCTAAACTAAAAAGGCGCAAAGTCTATCGTTAGGCCATATCAATTTCTATGGTTGTCAGGCTTGAATCTTCTGATAATTGGTAAGTTACCACCACATCATCTTCATCACGCTCTACCTGATAAGTCGCAAGCTTTACCTCTGTATCATCCAAGCATTGACCAGTCACAAGATCAAAGCGCTGCTTATAAATCGGCGAGGCGACATAAAGTATCGACTCTCTAATACCGTCGTCGCTCGTCAGCGTCGTACCGCCGATCAGTCCTCTAGATAGAACGTTTGCTCGACTAAAAGGGTCGTAGTTATCAATGGCGAATAACTTGCCTTCTTTGGTACGAAAAATGGCAATTTGCTTGCCGTCAATAAGCGCGCAAACGCCAGTCTCAGGGAGGATGTCTTGCAGTTTACAAACGGTATGCTGGGTCATGGGATTATCCTTAGCGTTTGACTATGAGTAAATAGAAATCAGACTCTAAACACAGCCAGTTCTAAAAAGTGCTAGCGCTGTGTTTAAAGAAGACAGTAGAGCGTTTAAGCCAATTCGGTCACTTGGATTTTGACTTTTTCAATATCCGTTGCGGGGCGAATCTGCGCGCGTTCATTGACAAAGACCACGTTATCATCTCCTTGTTCACTATTGACAAAATGACGGAAGCGTTTGAGCTTTTCGCTATCGGTAATGGTGGCTTGCCATTCGCAGACATAATTATCGACTAGCAGCTGCATTTGTGCTTCAAGCTCGTCCGCTATGCCTAAGCTGTCCTCAATAATGACCGCTTGTAGATACTCAAGTCCGCCTTCCAAACTTTCACGCCATTTTGAGGTGCGCTGCAGCTTATCGGCAGTTTTGATATAGAACATGATAATACGGTCGATATATTTGACTATCGTCTCGGTATCGAGGTCGGTGGCGAACAGCTCGCCATGGCGCGGGGTAATACCACCGTTACCGCAGACGAATAAGTTCCAGCCGTTTTCGGTGGCGATCATGCCAAAGTCTTTGCTTTGCGCCTCGGCACACTCGCGCATACAGCCTGACACACCCATTTTTATCTTGTGCGGCGAGCGCACGCCTTTGTAGCGATCCTCGAGCCTAATCGCCAGACCCATACTGTCATCCACCCCGTATCGGCACCAGTCATTACCGACACAAGACTTGACGGTACGTAGCGACTTACCATAGGCATGACCGGTCTCAAAGCCAGCGGCTACCAGTTGTGTCCAGATATCAGGCAACTGCTCCATACGCGCGCCAAATAAGTCCACGCGTTGACCGCCGGTGATTTTGGTATATAAGTTAAACTCTTTGGCGACTTGTCCGAGAATGATAAGCTTATCGGCGGTAATCTCGCCGCCCGGTACTCTTGGCACCACTGAATAGGTGCCGTCTTTTTGGATATTACCCAGATAATAGTCATTGCTGTCTTGTAGCGGGGTCAGCTCAGGTTTGAGTACGTAATCATTCCAGCATGACGACAAAATAGAGGCGACGGTTGGTTTGCAAATCTCGCAGCCATGACCACTGCCATGTTCGGTGAGTAGCGCATCAAAGGTTCGAATACCATGCACCCGAATTAAGCTATATAACTCCTGACGGGAGTAGGCAAAATGCTCGCACAAGTCGTTATTGACCTCAAAGCCTAAGGTAGTTAATTGGTAGCCTAAAGTGTCCTTAACCATGGGCGCACAGCCACCGCAGCCCGTGCCAGCATTAGTGACCGCTTTGACATCGCCAATCGAGTAGGCACCATTGTCGACTGCAGCGCAGATAGCGCCTTTGGTGACGTTATAACAAGAGCAAATCGTTGCCGTATCAGGCAGGTTTTCTATACCCATCGTCGGTTTTTCGACATTGGGTAGTATCAAACTCTCAGGATGAGCGGGCAAGTCGATATCATTGAGATACAGCTGCAATAGGTTATTATAATCCTCAGTATCACCAACCAATACCGCACCAAGCAGGCGTTTGTTATCAGCGGTCGTGACCAGCTTTTTGTAGATACCTGTCGCGGGGTTTTGATATAAATAGCTCAGACTATCTACAGCTTTTCCATGCGCATCGCCAATACTACCAACATCGACGCCCATGAGTTTGAGCTTGGTACTCATATCAGCGCCTATAAATACCTGCTCGCTATGACCTGCGATTTGCGCCGCGCAAATGCTCGCCATACTGTAGCCGGGCGCGACTAAGCCAAACACTTTATTGTCCCATACCGCGCATTCGCCAATGGCATAAACGTGCTCAGCATTGGTGCGACAGTGCTCATCAATTAAGATACCACCGCGTGCGCCCATCTCAATACCGCAATCAGGGTTGCTCTTTATAATATCGTCTTGCGGACGAATACCTGCGCTAAAGACAATCATATCGGTATCGAGCGAGGTATCATCGGTGAATTGCATGGTGAGATGACACGCATCAGCGCCGTCAGTATTTGGATTGGCTATTATCTCTTTGGTGTTTTTACCTGTCAAAACCGTGACACCGAGCGCTTCGATTTTACGTTTTAAAATATCACCACCAGCGGCATCAAGCTGAACACCCATCAGCTGCGGCGCAAATTCTACAACATACGTCTCTAGTCCTAAGGTAACCAAGGCTTTGGCTGCCTCTAAACCAAGTAGACCACCGCCCACAACCACGCCTTTTTTGACTGAGGGTTGCTCGGCGATGGCAAGGATGTCGTCCAAATCCGCAATAGTGCGATAAACGTGGCAGTGCGGATGATCGCGTCCTGTAATAGGCGGCACAAATGGGTAGGAGCCTGTGGCCAGTACCAGCTCGCTGTAGTCAATCTGCTCACCATCTTCTGTGGTAATAGATTGGGCGCTTGAGTCAATATTAACAATGCGTTGATTGAGATGCAGTTCGATATTTGATGACTTATAAGCGCTAAGATCAACTAAATTGAGCTTGCCAGCATCTTTGTGCTCAAAATAGCTGGATAGATAAACGCGGTCATAAGCAGGGCGATCCTCTTCAGCGAATACATGAATCTCAAAACGCTCATGTAGGCCTTGTTCTATGGCGCGTTCAACGAAATGGTGCCCGACCATACCGTTACCGATGACGACTAGCTTAGGCTTACTGGTTGTATTCATTGCTGTGTTACTCATACATTTATCCTCAATAAAGGGTTGTCTAAATATTGCGGTCTAACGGTTGTGACGAAGAGTAATATTTAGTGCCTACCTCCATTACTGATTCAATAACTGTGCCAAGCACCAAAGGTGCGCGCAGCTTCTTCCCTTTATGAGTCGCTAATAATGTGAGGATGAGTGCAGTGCACCTAGTCTGTTTATAAGTAATCAAAGCGCTAAAAGCCCTAAAAGAGATTGGGATAATAAAGAGTGGCTAAAAACGACTACGCTTTAAAAAGTGGCAACAGCGTTCAGTTATGCACCAAAATAGATGACGTGATGCACCATATTGATTACTAATGGCGCTATTAGTATTTTTTATTGATATAACCAAATCAAGACAGTTTTTATTATTAATGAAATATAGTTAATCTTTTCATTAAGGCTTGAATGTCTTTGATAGCAAGGCGTAGACCCTTTTATTGATAATTAGGATATATAACGATAATCACCACTAAGTCTTCTACTGGCACAGCCATTGCACCGCCCTAAGTGTTCTAACTGATAAGTTTTTTCACCATTACTTATTATGACAACTGTAAAGTTAGCCCCTTAAGGAACTCGTTTATGTCATCATCGCCAACCTCTAAATCTGCTGCGCCAACACAAGATAAGCTCAATATTTTCTCCTTTAAAGATAAAAATAAGATTCTACATTTAGGCTGGATCGCTTTTTTCTTAACCTTTTTTGTCTGGTTCAACCACGCGCCTTTTTTGTCTGCCATTGGTGAGACCTTGAATTTGAGCAAAGATCAAATCAAAACTTTGCTGATATTGAACGTCGCGCTCACCATACCTGCCCGCGTCATTATCGGTATGCTGACTGATCGCTTTGGGCCACGACTCATCTACACCGCCATTTTAGCTATTGGCGCGATTCCCTGTTTTACCTTTGCTTTTGCGCAAGATTACAACACCCTTGCCTTGTCTCGATTCTTGCTAGGCTTCGTTGGGGCAGGCTTTGTAGTGGGTATTCGCTTGATGAGCGATTGGTTCCCTGCCAGTGAGCTGGGGACGGCTGAAGGCATTTATGGCGGCTGGGGTAACTTTGGTTCCGCTGCGGCTGCATTGCTACTACCAACGGTTGCTATTGCTGCCGCTGCTATATTAGGCGGTGATGAAGGCTGGCGTTATGCGACGGCCACCTCGGGGGTGGTGATGATGCTGTATAGCGTGATTTTTTATAAGATGGTGCGTGATACGCCCAAGGGTGCCACCTATTTTAAACCCAAAAAATCTGGCGCGATGATGGTGACCTCAACCGGCGATTTTTGGCTGATGATGACCTTTAAGCTACCGATGTATTTGGCATTAGCACTCTTAGCGTGGAAGCTATCACCAGAGGGTGTCAGCTTACTCAGTCAGGCGACTGTGAACATAGTCTATATCGGTCTGACCCTGCTATTTATTTATGAGTTTGTCAGCAGTTACCGCTTTAATAAAGAGGTATTTACGACGCCGGTGCCAAAAGCGCAGCGTTATGATTTCAAGCAAGTGGGTATTTTAAACATTTTATACTTTGCCACCTTTGGCTCGGAGCTGGCGGTGGTGTCTATGTTGCCGCTGTTTTATCAAGAGACCTTTAATCTATCGATTGTCATGGCAGGGGTGCTCGCCTCAAGTTACGCCTTTATGAATCTGATGTCGCGTCCGGGCGGTGGCTGGCTAAGTGATAAGTTTGGGCGCAAGATTACCCTACTGATTTTGACCGCAGGACTAGCAGTCGGCTATGTACTGATGGGTATTGTCGACTCGACGTGGCCGATTGCACTGGCGCTACTCATCACCATGTTTTGCTCGTTCTTTGTACAAGCCGGCGAGGGCGCAGTCTTTGCGGTCATTCCGCTGATCAAGCGCAGTATGACCGGACAATTCGCGGGCATGACAGGGGCATATGGCAATGTCGGCTCAGTGGTTTATCTGACCGTACTCAGCCTCGTCTCCTACCAAGCGTTCTTCTTTGTCATTGCGGCAACCGCCGTGGTTGGATTCATAGCGCTATTCTTTTTAAAAGAACCTGAAGGCGTGATTGTTGAAGAAATGCCTGACGGTAGTTTTGCGCAGATTCAGGTAAGCTAACTATGCAAAAAGATACAACGCTAAACGCTCAAAGTATAGATACAACGAGCCATGACGGTGCGCATGAAGCACTGTGGTGGCTGGATTTTTATACGACAAAAGGACGCAGAGCTGAAAACCAAGACAGCTTGCTGGTGACCACTTGTCTGCCATATCGCAAGATAGCTGAGACTATTGGTATCAATAACCAGCATTATCACGCCCCTTTATTGGTATTGATAGCCGATGGCGTTAGCGCTTGTCAGTTTCCCAAACAGGCCAGTCGATTGGTGGTTAATACGGTGGCTCATCACCTGACTTTAGCGCTTGAAAACACGCTGCTTGATAAAACAGCATCGACAAGCTTTGATGATCATCAAATCGCTAGCCTAATTAAAATAGCGGTGAACAAAGCCAACGATGCGCTGTATTTCCCGCAGGTTTATCAGCGCGTACCGCCTTTGTTGTCCACTTTGTCAGGTCTGCTATGCATCGGCGATCGCATCCATTTATTCCATACGGGAGATTCGCGCATTTATCGTATCGATATCAATAGCTCGACAGTGCTGACCAAAGACCACCGTGTCCATCGTGGTCAAGATAAAGGGGCGCTGTCTGCGGCTATCGGCGCAGATATGTACATTGAGCTGCAGCAGTCGGTGTTTACCTTGCATCAAGAGGAATGTCTGGCACTAATGACCGATGGCGTCTATGAGTCTATTAACGCCGCAGAGCTTGAGTTTGAGCTGTGTACAGCAGCACGAGCGCTAGGTACATCAATGGAGACGTCAAAGCTGGCGAATGATATTTCTATCAGTCAAAACCTATGCGAGCAGGCGTTTAATGAGGGCAGTCATGACAATTTAACGATGATAATACTCGGTATAAAGACGCAATTACTCCATAAAAAAAAGACAGGCGACGGTGATCATACTAACGACAGTAGTGACAATGTAAATAATGACAATGGTAATAATGACCCGTTTGCCCTTCACGATATCTATCGTTATCAGTTATTAACGGGCTTAGACGTTGGCGCACGGATCGATGGCTTCACAGTCGTTGAGGTGATAGCGCGTACGGCTCGTAGCGAAGTGTATTTAGTCGAGGACGAGTATAAACGGACATTCGTTATCAAGTCCCCAAGCCTAAATACTGTAGCAGATGGCAATTATCTACGCGAGTTTTTAAAGGAGCGCAGCATAGGGCTTAGCCTATCCAAACATAAGCGAGCAGGCGAGAGCGCTTATAATCAAGCTGACCCTAATACCTTTACAGACACGCATAGCGCATCAAATTACAAAGCCGGTTTAAGCAAAAACCTAGCACATAGTGTGTCAGGCTTGCTTCGCTATTATCCTGTGCCTGCCAGCAGTCACTATCTGTATCACTTGACTGAATACATTGAAGGCGAGAGTCTAAGAGCTTTTATTGATCGTCACGCACCGTGTGATGTGTGGCAAACTTATGATTTACTCACCAAGATCGGTATGGCAGTGCGAGTGATGCATCGGCACTACCTGTTGCATCAAGATATCAAACCTGAAAACATCCTAATAAGCGCTGATGGTGCGATCAAACTGATTGATTTTGGTTCGGCAAGCTCCTCAATACTCAAAGACAGCACCAGACCTCCCAACGGCGATCTACATTACGCTGCACCAGAATATTACAGCGATGCACCAAAAGGAGTGCACTCTGATCTATTCTCTATAGCGGTGATTGGTTACGAGCTGCTAACTGGCACTCGTCCTTTTAGCTCGCAAGCACTCATGAATGCGACTCAAACCAACCAGACCTTAATCCTGCCGACCGAACGTTTACGCAAGTACCGTGTACCCGCTGCTAGCCAGCAAGCGTTATTGCGTGCGCTGCATCCTAATACCCAAGCTCGCTACCAAGCGATTGGCGAATTCCTACAGGATTTTAACCCTGATAATGCTAGCAATACTAGTGAGCCTGAACCGCTTATTGTCCGCCGTCCACTACTGGTATGGCATAGCATTTGCTTTATTGAGTTTGTACTCATTTTATCGCTGTTGGCTTATTTCACATAAGGTGAGCTTTAACCAAAAATGATATGACACGCTATATATTTACTACTGTACATTGCAGCTAAGGAATACTCTTATGATGTCGTCATTGGTATCAAATGATCAAGCACCACTTACAACTAAGAACTGCCAGAAGTCCAAAACCACACTACATGCTAGTGCTGACAGTACAGGCATCGTCATCATTGGTGCGGGTATGGCAGGCAGCCGTTTTGCTATTGAGCTGGCGCGCGCCCGGCTGCAAACGGCGTCGGAAAATTCAAGCTCTTTACCGATAACGCTTATCAGCAAAGAGCAACACGTAGGCTACAATCGTATTATGCTGTCCCCTGTACTAGCAGGCGATACCGTGTTTGAGGATACTTATCTTTACGACCAAGCAGAGTATGAGCAGCTTGGTATCACTGTGCTTGCAGGTGTCAGCGTCGATGCGATTGATAGCGCTCAGCAGTTAATAGAATTGGATAATGGGCAGACGCTAACTTATGCCAAGCTAGTACTAGCAACAGGTTCGAGCGCGCGTGTTATTCCTTTTCCCAATCATGATGCTATAGGCGTTCACGTCTTTCGTGAGGTCGCCGATGTTAAGGCGCTCAGCCAGTATGCGCGTCAAGCTAAGATAGGGATCGTCATTGGTGGCGGAGTCTTAGGGCTGGAGGCGGCTTGTGCATTAACCGCACAGGGGGCGTCGATGACCGTTGTACACATGGATGACTATGTACTTAACCGTCAACTTGATTTGCCTGCTGCTACCTTATTGCAAGCAGAACTGGTCTCTCGCGGTATCAGGCTAGAAGTCTCGGCTATTACCGAACGTATAGTGACGACAGCCAGCAAGGTCTGCGGGTTATTGCTACAAGACGGGCGCACCTTGCCTGCTGACTTTATCGTAATGGCAGTAGGCGTCGTGCCAAATGTAGCACTGGCAAAGGGCAGTGATCTTGAGGTCAATCGCGGCATTATCGTTGATAATTATATGCGCACTAGTTGCCCCAATGTTTATGCTATTGGCGAATGTGTGGAGCTGGACGGTGAGCTGTTTGGGATGGTCGCGCCCGTCAATCAGCAAGTCGATACTTTGGTTTCTGTATTAAAGGGCGCTTTATTAAAAGATACTGTATTAGAAAAAACCCTATCAAAAAATACTGTGCTTAAGGACTCTGTGTTAAAAGACGAAGGGATAGTAGTTAACAGCTCAGAGCCCAAAAAAAACTGGCAGCCCTTTATTAGCAAACCTTTATCATTAAAACTAAAGGTATCTGGTATCAGTGCTTTTTCAGCAGGACAAGTTGATTTTGATGAAAGTGATGCCTTAAATATAGAAACCATCACCTATCAGCAAACCAGCATCAACCACTATCACCGCCTCTACTTGCGAGACAACAAGCTCGTCGGCGCGGTACTCTACGGTGAGGTAAATGAAGGCGGTTTTTACAGTGAACTGGTTAACAGTAGCACTGATATTACAGCGATAAGAGAGCATTTAATCTATGGTGCGGCCTACTGTGATTTGAATACCCTAAATTCAAGCAATATAGCAAAGGATGCAGTAGAGGAAGTCTTATGAATGACAACCTCAGCGAAAAGACTCTAAAGGTTTCTAAAAATACCCAAAACATGACAAGCCAAGTCATTGCGACGCAAGATATAAGTGCAACCACAAACCCTACTCAAATAACGCCACTAGGCGCTTTAAACAACCATTCGGTAACGACCATTCGTACCACTTGTCCTTATTGCGGCGTCGGCTGCGGGGTTTTAGCTCAGGTTGATACAGCTGGCACTATCAGTGTAACAGGCGACCCTGAGCATCCTGCCAATTTTGGCAAACTGTGCTCAAAGGGCAGTGCGCTGGCACAAACGCTGGGAGTTGAGCGCCGATTGACTGAGCCTTATTATCAAAACAAGCTGATGTCTATGCAACGACAACAGGCTATACCAATAGCGCCATTAGATATAGCTTCTAGTAATAAAGCTATAAACGCATCTGCGACAAAAGCGCTCATAGAAAATACGGATTGGGACACGGTATTAGAAGATATTGCTCATCGCCTAAATGACACCATTGCCAAGCATGGTCGCGACAGCATTATGTTCTATGTCTCAGGGCAGCTATTGACTGAAGATTATTATGTCGCCAATAAATTTATCAAGGGCTTTATCGGTAATAACAATATCGATTCTAACTCCCGTCTATGTATGTCATCAGCGGTGGCAGGACACAAACGTGCGTTTGGCGCTGATATCGTCCCCAGTAACTACGAGGATTTGGAAGCTTGCGATTTATTGGTGCTAGTCGGCTCCAATATGGCTTGGTGTCACCCTATATTGTTCGGGCGTTTCCTTACTGCCAAAAAAGCGGATGCTCATAAAAAACTTATAGTCATTGACCCGCGCCGTACTGACTCTTGCGAGTTTGCAGATTTACATTTGCCTATCGCTGCGGGCACCGATACGCATTTATACAATGGACTACTGCATTATCTTAGCGAGCAAGAATGCGCAGATGAGGCTTATCTTGAGTATGCGAGCGGTGTTGATGACGCTTTGAGTGCGGCTAAAACATGGAGCATTGAGAAAGTGGCAAGCGCTTGCCAAGTCAGTATCCAAAGTATTCGCCAGTTCTATCAGCTAGTCGCTAGCCATGATAAGACAGTGACCGCGTTTAGTATGGGCGTCAACCAGTCCAAAAGCGGCACTGACAAGGTCAATGCCATTATCAATACCCATCTACTGACAGGGCGGGTCGGCAAAGTAGGGGCTAGTCCGTTTTCACTTACTGGTCAGCCAAACGCCATGGGCGGGCGTGAGGTCGGTGCGCTATCCAATCTATTAGCCGCGCATCTAGAGTTGAATAACAGCGTACATCGGCAATGGGTAGCTGACTTTTGGCAAACGCCGCAGCCTATAGCACCAACAGCGGGTATCCAAGCTTGCGATGCTGAAGAGGCGATTTTGGATGGACGTATCAAAGCCATTTGGATTATGGCGACCAATCCTGTGGTGAGCTTACCTGAAGCCGACAGATTTCGCCAAGCGCTCGCTCACTGCGATTTGGTTATTGTGTCTGATTGCTCGGTAGACAGTGATACGGTGCACTGCGCGGATATTGTCTTGCCAGCGCAAGGTTGGGGTGAGAAATCAGGTACAGTGAGCAACTCTGAGCGGCGTATCTCACGCCAACGCACCTTGATGCCTGCGCTCGGTCTTGCCAAGCCCGACTGGTGGATACTCTCGAAAGTCGCTACGCGTATGGGGCTGGCAGGCTTTAATTATCAGCATCCTAGCGAGATATTCAATGAGCATATAGCCCTGACTGCCTTTAAGAATGATTTTAGCCAGCCTGCATCTTCAACCAATCAACCGCGCTATCTGAATGTAGCAAAAGATTTGTCAGTGATGCATGTTAGCTCAAAGCTAGATAGTCATCATAAGAGCCAAAAGACCATCTTACCTTTCTTAAGTCATGACGACTATGAAACCATGACGCCCTTTCAATGGGGCGGTGCGCGCATCGTGCCCCTGCAAGCCAACCTTATCGCTATCACGCCAGCCGCCAAGGCCAGCTTGCCCAATCTGCATCAGTATCGCTCAAAATCAAAAGTGAATAATAAGAAAAGCGATAACAGGAGCGCTACTTCTGAGTCTGATAGTGATAAATTACTGACGGTACCTCTACGACTAATTACCGGCAGACTACGCGATCAGTGGCATACCATGACGCGTACGGGACTGGCGTCGCAGCTCAATCAGCATGAGTCAGTACCGACGCTAACCCTGCATCCCGATGATGCCAAAAAACTCAGTATCGATAAGGATGATTATGTGCAGTTGCATCCTCGCTATGAAAGTAGGGAAAAAGATAGTGAGTCGATTGATGCAAATGAGCATGCTAAGGTACTGGCACAAGTCGCCATCAGCGATAGTATGCGCATCGGTGATGGCTTTATGCCGATGCACTGGAGCGATGCTTTTGCTAGCTTTGCCCGCGTAGGTACGCTCATTCCAACCGTAGTCGATCCGCATTCAGGGCAGCCTGAGCTTAAAAACTCAGCCATTTTTATCAGTCGCGTACCGATGCAGACGCTTGGCAAGATTTTGGTGCATCCTAATCTCCAAGACGCCATGCTGGTGCACTTGCAGGCTATAAACAGTCGTCTTGCGCAACAACAGCGAGCCCAATTATCAGAGCAAGCATCGTTTTCAAATTTAAATACAGAGAATGATTCGTCCTATTTAGTATTGCCAGCGCTGACATGGAGTATCAGTCGGCAAGTAAATAGTGTCTTAATTACTTTAGCTAGTCCAATTAATAACGTTGTCGAACAATTACTCGACCCTAACTTTTGGCAACAGTTTATCGACACCTATCAACATGATCTAACAGATAAATTGTTGCTTAATAGCGCTTTTACCCTTAATCAATTGGCAGGACAACTGCGCTTTATCTCAACGCAATCGGATACGAATGGTGTAGAGATAGATGGTCACGCATCAGATATTACAAGCGCTACGAAAGATAACGTCCAACTACTGCTCGCGGTTTACTTCGCTCCAGAAGTGACTCAACTACCGAGCAGTCATTGGCTCGATAGCTGCTTTGCCAGTACCGAGGCGATACCCGTTGATCAGCGCTATAAGTGGCTGCTCGCAGGTCGTCCAGCCACAGGTTATATCGACCCAGGTCCATTGGTATGCTCGTGTATGGCAGTCGGAGAAAACATCATTATTAATGCAATTACCAATGAGCAGTGTCGTAGCGCGCAAGCGGTTGGCAACGCTTGCCGAGCGGGTACCAACTGTGGCTCATGTATCGGTCAGATTAATGAATTGATCGCACAGTACGCGCATAGTACGCGCCACTTATGCAAACTTAGAGAGGCAAATGGCACATCACTTGCAACTGATAAGTACTACTAATGGTAAGTCAGTTACCGTTTAAAAGGACTGTTATCAGGGCAACCAAGTCATTCAAGTTATTTGTTCGTCAAGTATTCACTTTGCTGTATTCATACTGTTATTAGGAGCTATCGCCATGAGTCATTCATCTGTATTTGTTCCAAACCTTGCAACCCATAATTTGGCGAATCAAAATTGTGCTCAAAATGCTAATTCATTAAATAGACAAGACTCTGTATGTACAGGCGTAGTCTATTTAGTTGGCGCAGGCTCGGGTGATCCTGAGCTATTAACGCTAAAAGCCTTGCGTGTGATGCAGCGGGCAGACGTCGTGCTCTATGATAGTTTAGTCTCGGAGGATATTTTAGATATGTGCGCGCCGAGCGCCGAAAAGATATTCGTCGGTAAACGCAGATCCAATCATGCCTTACCGCAAGAAGGCATCAACGAGCTACTCGTTAAGCATGCGCTGGCAGGCAAAACAGTCGTCAGACTCAAAGGCGGCGACCCTTTTATCTTTGGGCGCGGCGGTGAGGAGCTCCAAGAAGTCGTGCGCCACGGCATTCGCTTTGAGTCTATCCCCGGCATCACGGCCGCCAGTGCCGCTGCGAGCCGAGCAGGTATCCCATTGACCCATCGCGATCATGCGCAGTCTGTCAAGTTTGTCACTGCTTGCAAAAAGGCAGGCGCGCCTAACAACGACTATCATGAGCATCTAGATAGCACGCAAACGGTGGTGTTTTATATGGGTTTGCATCGGTTAGATGAGATGACTCAGGGATTGATGGCTGCAGGTCGCGACAGCGAGACGCCTTTTGCTATTATTAGCCATGCCAGCTTACCCACGCAGCAGTTACTTATCGGCACGCTTGGCAATATTTCTAGTCAGCAAGCGAGCGCGAATTTGCCAACCCCTGCGCTTTTAATTATGGGCGATGTGGTGACCTTATATCATGAGTTTGCCGCCTACAATCTTGGCGCTTTGGGTAAAAGTGTATTTGCTAACATTGAAAACACTGTAACGACTAAAATTACGGAGGTAACTTAATCAGCTGTCCTGCACGAAAACAGTGCGTAGACAAAAGATAATAATAGTATCGGCATTCATGATTTTTTATTAATAGTGGCTTAAGTTTTAGCAGCTTTTCTTCCCAGTCCCATCTTCACATTTGCCAATATCAGTCCGGATAAAATGAGCGTCATCGCCAGCATTTTCCACCACGTTACTATCTCTCCTGTGAACAGCACTGAAGTTGCCATACCGAATACAGGCACCAGTAGGGCAAAGGGCATAACCTTAGAGGCTATATTTTGCGCCAGTAGATGCGCCCATAGTCCAAAGCCAATCAGGGTTGAGATATAGACAATAAACCCAAGCGATAGCCAAGACTTAATCGATGCCTGCGTAAATGTCGCAAGCTGCCATGCTTCGGTCTCGAATAGTAGAGATGATAACGTCAAAATCACACAAGCGATCAGACCGCCCCATACTACCAGTGCTAGCGCAGACAGTGCCGATGTCTTATTTGAAGCTTTATTATTGCTATTAATAGGCGAGGTAGTAGAGGTGTTACTAATGCTTTGCTGCGTTGAGGCTTGTTTTGAAGCAATATTGCCAAAGCTCCAACCTATGGCCGCAATCAAGATACAGATAAAACCAATCAAAGGCATATCACCGCCGAGATTGAGTGCAATGACACCCAGTCCTAGCACACCGACCACCATACCGATGATTTGCATGCGACTCACCGCTTCACCCAGTATGACAAAAGCCAGTAATACGGTGATAAAAATCTGAACCTGTAGCAATAACGCCGTCAATCCTGCCGATGCACCCAAATGCATGGCGGTGAATACAAAGGCATATTGCATGACAAAGGTACCGATGGCATAAATAAATAGCGTACGGTTGAACTTAGGTGGCTTGAGGAACAAAACCAACGGCACGGCAGTAAAGAAAAAGCGTAGGGCAGTGAGCATTAGTGGTGGAAAGCTTTCAAGCGCCCATGCAATAAAGGTAAAATTCACACCCCATATAAAGGTAACCAATACGGCTAAGGCAATGTGGATTGGGGTCATCAGATTATCCTAAATAATGATTATTAATTGACATTAAATTGTTGAGTTTGGGCGTGATGGAATTGACCAGTACAAATACAGCCTATGCCGTTATGCTGCCGTCAAAGTTTACAGTTAAACACACTAATCCTTGTTTAGACTCTAAATCGCAATCAATCGATTATACTCAAACTAGGGCGTGTCCTTATTTTAAAAATGGTGATAAAAATGAGGTAAATTGCAGTCAAACAAGGAAAATAGTGCAGATAATATCGAGATATTACCTAGCTATTTGACGATGTTTGGCAAGATTTAACCATTTTTATCACCATTTAGATTGCTATCGGTTGAACTGAGGACACGCCCTAGAGCGACTTAAGAGCTTATCACTTCCCTTAATAGTCAATAAAAAAGCAGACATCATAATCGATATCTGCTTTTTTGTATTTCAAAGTCGCTTTTTAAGTCATTATTTTTAAGCAATGATCAGTCCTGAGGTTTGATTAAGTACTTCTCACCAGTGGCTTGTTTACCATAAGCGGCGATTGACTGTAACTGCAACGCTTCTTGTAGCGTGACTTCATGCGTATAGCTGCTGGCAAATGTGGTGGTAATTTCCTCTGCCACACGCTTGCGCATCGACATAACCGTTTCAGTGCCCAGTTTGGCGAGCGCATTGAATAATAGGAATCCATTAACACCCCACGCAAAGCCAAAGTTACGATTTAGGGTAATAGGACCACGGTTTAATGCCCCATAAATATACGCTTGTTTAAAAGTGGTAGAACCGTAAACGTTGTATTCTTCTACATCAGCAGTGATAGCGGCTTCCATACAGTTCAGAATATCGCTGGATAATTGACCGCCGCCGATAGGGTCGAATGAAATCGTGGCACCTGTTTCGACAATCGCTGCGGTTAAGTCCGCAATGAATGTATCACTGCTTGAGTTGACCACATATTTTGCACCCATATCACGTAACAGTTTTTCTTGCTCTTCCTTACGTACGATATTGATCAAATCAATACCATCAGCCATACAAATGCGGTTAAGCATTTGTCCAAGGCTAGATGCCGCTGCTGCATGAATGATGGCTTTGTGACCCTCAGCACGCATGGTTTCGACCATTGCCAGTGCGGTAAGTGGGTTCACAAAAGACGAAGCGCCTTCTTTAGCAGTCGTGCCTTCTTTTAATTCCAAGCAGCTTTTTACATTGACACAGTGATATTGACGATATGTACCGCCGCCAATCACAGCAACCATTTTGCCCATTAGTGCTTGTGCGGCTGGCGATGAACCCGCTGCGACCACCGTGCCAGCGCCTTCGTTACCCACAGGTGTGTCTTTATTCACACGTGTTTTCAGTGCTGGCATGAACTTTGCGGGAACATCAGCGGTAACGATAGGGTTTTGCTCAGTACCTGATTGTACGGCGGTTGACATGTCAGCCGCGCTAAACATCACCCCAAAGTCAGAGGGGTTTAATGGTGCCGCTTCAATACGAACGACGACTTCATCGGCACCAGGCTGCGGCATCTCAACATTTTGTAAAGATAGCGTTAATTTATTGTCGTCACTGATGGTTGAAACCAGTTGGATATTTTTATCAGTCATAATTTTTGCTCCTGCAAATGATGCGTGGCATCACTGCTTTGATTGATATGGGCTGTATTTTAGTCTTAATTGTATTCTCAGCTACATTATTTAGATTGGGCAGCTTGTATTTGAGCTTTCACGTGTTGCATAAATTTGGGCATATTTGCTAAGCGATCTGCCTCTACTTTTTGGGCAATGTCAGATTGACTCATCTTATCATTCCATTCTTTCATGCCGGGTATCTCTGCCAGCACATCCCAGTCAAGTTGGGTTGCGGCAAAGGCATTGACGATTGTGTTTACATAATGAACATAAATATCAGCCATCGTGAACTGTTCACCTGCAATCCAAGGTGAAAATTGACATAGACGATTTAAGGCAGTTATGCCTCGAGTTAATACTTGGCGTACTTCTTCTTTGACAGCGTCAGGGGCGTTGGTGCCTGAAAATACATAAGGAATCAGGCGGCGGCTTGGCAGTTCAAAATAGAGCTCCGATATTTTCATGATTTGACGGACAGCTGCACGCTCTGTCGCAGATTCAGGATAGAGCGGTATAGCAGGGTAGGTCTCTTCAATAAAATCACAAATAACACTCGATTCTGAAAGAGTAACGCCCTCATCTGTTGTGATAGCAGATACTTTGCCCACTGGGCTGACGCGTAGTAACTCATCGCTACCAGCGAATATAAGGTTTTCTTGGAATGGCAGTTCTTTATACAAAAGAGCATATTTGACTATATTGTAATAGTTGCTCGCAGCAAAACCGTGCAAAGTAAGCATAAATTATTATTCCGTTATTAACGTGAAGGTTGCTTTTAGTTGTAGTGCTCAAGCTAAACATATTATTCCTGTTTTTTAATAGGGTGATATATAGCGTAAAATGTGAATCACTATTGCTTTTAAGACAATAATAGAGTCAAAACATTCAAATATTGATGTTTATATGATAATAATTGAATATTTATTGAATGGAGACAAGGATTCGATCAACTGCGTGCGATACGATATTTTAGTAAAGTCGTCGAAACAGGTAGCTTTACTAAAGCGGCAAAGGTGTTCGATGTACCGCCATCCTCATTATCAAGACGCGTGTCGGATTTGGAAAAGAGTTTGGGTGCGACACTATTAAAGCGTTCGACTCGTTAAACTGACCGAAGTGGGTCAAGTTTATTATAACGATGTGCAGCACATATTGAATCAACTAGAGCAAAGCAAAGAGACCGTTCGTAGCTATCAGACAACGCCAATGGGGCGTTTACGCATCAGCGCAATGGTGGGTTTTGGCGAGAAGATATTGCTGCCTGTGTTGGATGATTTTAGTGCGTTATATCCTCAAATTGTGCTCGATGTCAGTTTAAGTGATGAGCGATCAACACTTGGACGCGATGATGTCGATATTGCGATTCGCGGTGGTTATGCACCAAATGAGCGGGTAATTGCAAAACGTCTTATGGATAACAGTTTTATTCCAGTCGCGTCACCACATTATTTGGAAGTACATGGCGTACCGAATCATGCACTAGAATTAAGAGAACATAAGGGTCTTTATTTTAAGACGCCATTAGGAATGACGCCATGGTTATGTCTTATGGATGATCAGTGGCATGATGTCTCAGGACCAGTGGTAGCAATTTCAAACAATGGCCCATGGCTGGCAAAAAAAGCCTGCGCGGGCGACGGTATTCTAATGTCAACGCGATGGGCGTTGGCTGAATATCTTGAATCGGGCGCATTACAAGAGCTTAAGTTTGAACATCCATTAGCAATCACTCAGAATTCTGAGATGGCCGTTTATTTGTTATATAGTCACTGCACTACAAAAGAGTTATGATTTGGATGAATATCATAAAACAATTTAGATAAGTCATTTTCCATCCAGCCTTGGCGTAAAAACTTCACTTGAGCCCATTTTTTCTCGATGGGATTTAAGTCAGGACTATAAGGTGGTAAGAATAGAAGCCTGTGACCATGCCTGTTAAGCAACTTTTGAACGCGCTTATGAAAGGTCGCATTATCCATAACGATGACACATTTTTTCTTAAGCTTTGGTATCAGCGTGAACTTGCACCAGTGATAGAAAACCTCTTTATTGATGTTGGTCTTTAAGCAATCGAGTGCAAACAGCATTTTGCCATATAGCGCACCAATCACGTTGGTTCGCTCTTTGGCTTGCCAGTTGTAACTGCCAATGCAGGGGCTACCAATGGGTGCATAACCACAAGGACGCATCGTTTCACTCTCAAAGCTACTCTCATCCATGTAGACAATAGCAAACCCTTGAGCGATGTAGTGGTTAAGTTTTTTAGGTAGTGAGCCCTCTTTAGTGGACAAGCTTTGGGGTGCTCAAGTGTCTTTTTTTTTGCTAATACCAATACGTTTTAAGGCTTTGCTGATGCCTGTTGGGCTACAATTAAAACGCTGTGCTCGCTCATAGTGATAATCGTCAGGGTGGTCTTTGACATCTTGAGCTAGGGCTCCATCCTCTATTTTGTAGGGCTTAATATATCGGGTGGTTTTACTATGAAGACGCTTTTTCCACTTCTGGATAGTCGTTGGACTGATATCATAGAAAACAGCAGCTTCGGCAAAGGTCATGCCCTCATCTAAGCTTTTTAAAACTTGTTTGCGAAAATCTAGGGAGTAAGTCATGGTTATTTATTGTGGTAGTCGTTTAGTTGATTTATTTTATAACATTTTTGTGGTCAGGTGACTATAGTGTGTTAAAAAGCATGCTAAGAAAATAGATGAAGGATGAAAACTGTGCTCGAATAAGACCACGGTGTACTTTGTCAAACACAGTTCGCAAAGCATGTGCTCAAGTTATACAAACTATTAAGACTGCTAACTGAGCCAACAGACTATCTATAGTATTAATTATTCAGTCTTACCCAGACAATCTTAATCCATAAATAAGGATGTATTATGAGTAAGTCTGATCAAAATCCTAATACTGCTGTCAATAAGCATAATACCCCTTCGATTCGTGATCCACTTGAAGAAAAAATCACCCCCGGCAACAGAGTTTGATGATCTTGCAGTAAATGAGTTCGCCGGATATCAGTTGCGCATTGATGATGGATTGGTCGAACGACCAAGCGAATACTCCCTGGATGAGTTACGGGCGATGCTGCAGCAGGAGCAAATTACAACCCATTTCATTTCTGCATTCAAGGTTGGAGCGATGTCGCTAAGTGGACTGGCATGCCAATGCGCCATATACTCGACTTGGTTCGTCCGATGCCGAAGGCGCGCTACGCCGTCTTCTACTCTCTCACTGAGGGCGCTCATGGCGGCGTCTACTACGACTGCCACAAAATGGAGAATATGCAGCACGAACTGACTATTCTGGCCCTCGATATGAATGACGATCCACTCAGTGTTCTACATGGCGCGCCACTACGACTGCGGTGTGAAAACGAGCTTGGTTTCAAGATGGTTAAGTGGATTACTGCAATTTAATTTGTCCATGATTTTTCCCATCTCGGCTCAAGTCAAGGTGGTTACAATGAGGACCATGAATTTTATGGCTACAAGATGCCGATTCGATGACGGAAGCGCTCAATGAAGCAGTTATTCCAGCCTTGTATTAGTCAACTATATTTCAATAAATGTCTTTTATAAGTTGTCTAATCTATAGTTGATGAACAGAAGTCTTAGGTGGTTTAGTGTGAATTGTAATCGGTTTAAATATGGTAGTTTAAATGCTTTCTTAAAAAATAAAACATAAATAGCAATCATGTTTAGTGAGTTACAGAACTCACATCAAACAGCACACTCCAGTCACTAGATTTTTACTGTGGCTATGGCACACTTCTTATTAAATTCAATGGCTTAGTATTAGACTTTTTTAGGTCCATATTAAAAATATATTAGAAACCGCAAAGGCTTTTGATACGCAAATTATTTCGAATGTATGGCATATTTGTCTGAAACATGACGCTACATTAAAAAGGAAGAAACGTGACTTCAGGACGAAGCCCCAGCATAAATAGGGAACCTATCTATATCTCGCCAGAAAAATTTGCTGACCATTTATTCCATCAGCAAGAGTACTGTTTGTTTCTAGATATAGATGGCACGTTAGCCGATTTCACACTTAATCCTAAAAACAGCTTCATCCCAAATGCAACCTTAATACTTTTACAAAAGATACAAAACCATGGCGTAAAAATTGCTGCCGTGACAGGACGCAGTTTGGCTGAAGCAAAGCAAATGCTGTTTCCTTTAACATTACCAATCGCAGCAACTCATGGATTAGAAATAGCGTTTGATGATGATAGTATTAGTAACGATGAAAATATCGTATCTATTGATACCATCGAGCTTGCGACAATAAGGCAGGCTATCATTCAATCTTGTAGACCCTACAATAATCTTATCATAGAAAAAAAGCCCTATTCCGTTGCGCTCCATTTCCGAAAAAATCATGCTTTGGCCGATGTGGCTTATACCATCATGACAGAAACCTTAAAAACTCATAATAATTGGTCATTGAAATCCGGTAAATATGTATGGGAAGTAGTGCCGAAAGGAGTGAGTAAAGGCACAGCCATTCTAACCTTATTAGAAAAAATACAGAGCCCTAAGCCTCTTTTTCCTATTTTTATTGGTGATGATATTACTGATGAAGCAGGATTTGTGGCTGTACAAGGTGACAGTAAATTGCTAGAAGACGACTCACAGTTAATAAAAGGGATGGGGATTAAGGTCGGTTGTGAGCCTACTCATGCCAATTACTACGTCCATGACACTCATGAGGTGACTGTTTTACTAGATAGCCTTTTAAGCCTTTGCCAACAACATAATGAGTTAGTAAAAGAAACCGTGAGAGTGAGAGGGAGACACGTGGTATGAGCCGCTTAATCGTCTTGTCTAATCGGGTCAAAATGCCTGATAACAACCCAATGGCAGGTGGACTTGCAATAGCACTGCAAGACGTATTAAACGGAAAATCAGTCGTTTGGATGGGCTGGAATGGTGAAATTGTCGAGCGCTATAATGATGATTATACTAATGAATTTAGTAGTATCAAACAAACTGCTTTATCAGGCGCTGATGCGCCGTGTGCCAATATATTCATCACTTATATGACCACTGCACTTACCACTGAGCAGTATCAGCAGTTTTACTGCGGCTTTGCCAACAATGTACTGTGGCCATTATTGCACGAGAGAACTGATTTAATTAGTCAAGCGCCAGAGGATTACGCAGGCTATCAAACGGTAAATCGCCTTTTTGCCAAACAATTAAAGAAGATTATTGAGCCTGATGATGTGATTTGGGTGCATGATTATCATTTTTTAAGTGTGGCATATCATTGTAGGCAGCTGGGTATTTGCAATCGTATCGGCTTTTTTTTCCACATCCCCTTTGTCTCATTACCTTTCTGGCAATCACTTGATAAAAGCAGTGAGCTCATTAGGCATCTTGCTCATTATGACGTGCTTGGTACACAAACTCAGCAAGGGAGAGCCAACTGCTTTGCTGTATGCAATTATTATTTAAAAGATTTGCTAATAAACGTCTTACATGCCCCGCAAGGTTTTAGTACCTCTACTCAGTCAAAAAATACGCAGGTTATGCTTAACTTAGGTCTAAATTATCCTCACTATTTGCGGATTGATGCCTATCCAATCGGCATAAATGTGACAAGAATACAGCAGCAAATTAGCCATTTATCCTTGCAATATGCTAAAGCCAATCAGAATATAAACACTATAAAATCTGCTGCCCAAAAAATTATTGCGGTGGACAGAATCGATTACTCAAAAGGGTTGTTAAAGCGTTTTTCGGCATACCGCGATTTTTTACAGCAAAATCCTTTATATCAGAATCAGCTGACGTTAGTACAAATTGCCTGTCCTAGTCGCCTAAATGTGCCTACTTATCAGCGTCTCTATGACGATGTGAAAACTGCTGTTAATGATATAAATCAACAGTTCTCACTCAGCAAGTGTAGAAATGATATTTCTGAAAATGAGAATACTATGGGTAGTTGGCAAGCGATCAACTATTGTGAGAGTGTCATAAGCCACGAGACGTTAATGACCATATTTTGGCAAAGTGATATCGGCTGGGTCAATTCGCTTAAAGATGGTATGAATCTGGTTGCCAAAGAATATATTGCCGCACAAAACCCTGACAATCCTGGCGTGTTATTGCTCTCACGTTATGCAGGAGCGGCCGAGCAAATGCAAGCCGCGATTATTATCGATCCACATAAGCCAAAAAGTATGACAGAGGGTTTAGGCATTGCTTTGACGATGCCGTTAGATGAGCGGCAGTCGCGCTATCAATCGCTGCTACAGGGACTACAACAAGATGACTTACAGGTTTGGCAGCAGAATTTTTTAAATGATTTGTATGATGTCAAAAAGCATCAAACGGATCGCTTGAACCCTATCTCAGTTCCAATATCTGACTCATAAGGATAATTAGGAGGCCTCATGTTACTGCTAAATGCAAAAAACTCTTTATTATCAGAGATTAAAGCCAGTATAGAAAATAACTTGCTGGCTGATAATCAAGCCATTAGTACACTTAGCTTAACTGATACTTTACGTCATAATATCTTAAAAACCTTAATCACCTATAGCGATAAAATCCCGCATCCGGCAAGTGGCGCTAGCCCTATAAATAGTGAAGTCTCAGGTACGTTGAGCCGTTGGCAGATTCTGGCCTATGTGGCAGGGATTGATTTAACGATTGCAAAATGGTTTGAGTCGCACTTGGATGCGCTAAGCATTTTACATGAAGTAGGCTACGATAAAGCGGATCTAGGGTGGTGGGCTGTTTGGGCAGCAGAAGGTAATCCTATAGGTTATGAGCAAGGAAAAGTCAGTGGTACCAAAGCGTGGTGTTCAGGGGCCAATATGGTAGATCATGGACTCATAACGTATCGTAATGCCAATGATCAAGCGCAATTGCTTGTCGTAGATATGAGGCAATCTGGTATTGAGATTGATAACGAGGAGTGGCAAGCGGTAGGGATGAAAGCCACTGATACAGCGACATTACAGTTCCATGAAGTATCGGCTATTCAAGTTGGGAGAGCCAATGAATACCTAGAACGGGTGGGTTTTTGGCATGGGGCGGCAGGCGTTGCGGCTTGCTGGTATGGAGCAACGTCTTACCTAGCAGACTATTTAATCAGTGCTTATCAGCAAAAGCCAAACGATTATAAAGCCATGTATTTGGGTCAAATTAGTACGGCATTGGCAGTTACTCAGAAATATTTTCATTATGTTGCTGATTTAATCGATAGTCAGCCACAGATCAGCCATGAACTTGCCATACGCCAGTTAAGGTCACAAGTTGAGCAAGTCGCTCGCCAAGTAGTGGAGGTTGTCGGACAGGCATTGGGCGCAGCGCCATTTTGTCGCAATGCTCATTTTGCAAGATTGTCAGCGGATCTGCCCGTGTTTATCCGCCAAAGCCATGGCGCTTTTGACTTACAGAAAATCGGTGAGTTAACTAGCGTTTTAGCCAATGAGTTAACAGACAGGCAGGATAATATATGGCAACTATAGTATCTATTAACACTACAAAGCTTATACCCAAAGATGATGCCGTCGCGAATGCTGCTATTTTTGAAGGTAACCATCCGATCGTGGGTGACCGTGTTATTGAAGGTGATGGCACCAGTCAAGAAGCTTGGCAAAATTGGGTAGGGCTGCAAGATTTGACTCAATTGGAGATTACAAAAAGCTTTACGCCCTATCAACGAGTCTGCATCTTCGCCCCGCATCCTGATGACGAAGTACTAGGCTGTGGGGGTCTGTTGCAACAACTGGCAGCAAATGGCAATCCTATTGTTCTTATTCACGTGACCAATGGCACACAAAGTCATCCGAACTCGCAAATTTATTCTCAAGAAAGCCTTGATACTATCCGACCACAAGAAAGTGTTAAAGCGCTGGAAGTATTGGGTGTGGCTAATCAGGTCACGACTATGGCTCTAAATTTAGCAGATGGCAATGTCTTTGCCCAACAAGATCAGTTTCACCAAGAATTATCCGCAATTATTCAACCTGAGGATATTTTAATAACCACTTTTATAAATGACGGACATCCTGATCATGAGGCAACTGGACAAGTGGTCGCTTCATTTGCCAAGCAGCAGCACCTAGCTTGTTATCAAGTATTAATTTGGGCGTGGCATTGGGCAAAACCTGGCGATAGCCGTATCCCTTGGCACTGTGCAATGAGAGTTAATTTAACCACTGAGCAATTACAGCGTAAACTCCAAGCCATCACCTGCTTTAAAAGTCAAATTACTGCAGATGACAGCACGGGAAGCCCACCAATCTTATCGGCGAAAGCGATTGCTAGAATCAGCCAACCTTGGGAAGTCTATTTATATGAGTCACACCCCTAAACCTAAGCCACCAATGGATATCAGTAACTTAGTCGATAGTTTAGAGTATTCTAAAACTGTCTCCGCTGACGGTACTGCTATTAGCAACCAATTAGCTGCTTATTCAGAATCGTATTTTGACGCGTTATATAATGACAATACCGATCCATGGCAGTATCAAACTCGTTGGTATGAAAAACGAAAACGTGATATGTGTCTAGCGATACTGCCGCAATCTCAATATAAGCATGGCATTGAATTAGGCTGTGGCAACGGCGTACTGAGTGAACTATTGGCTCAACGTTGTCATGCTTTGGTGAGTATTGATGGCAATCAGCAGGCGGTGCAACTTGCTAAAGAGCGCTTAGCAGAGTTACCTCATGTTAAGGTGATACAAGGGGTTATTCCCAATAGATTATTGACTTTAAAAGATGCCCTTTGGGATACTTATCTTTTATCGATTAGTACACCTGTTAATGAGCCGCCCTTTGATTTAATTGTCATTAGTGAGATTTTATATTATTTATCACCCAATGATATTGACACAGTAATCGCTTGGACTGAGCAAAACCTTGCTGTAGGCGGTACATTACTATGCTGTCATTGGCGGTATGCTATTGAGGGTTTCACGATGACAGGTGAGACCGTGCACCAGCGCTTGCACGATGTTTTTAATTTCACAAATAATGAGAAGCATCAGGTTACGTTCACTCATCAAAGCAAAATAATAGACAGCGATTTCTTATTAGATGTTTGGCAACGCTCCCCAAGCTCGGTAGCTATGCAAGAAAACTTGGTATGACAAAGTGTAGCATTCAGCAAAATAGGCAAAGGTAGGAGATATGAGAATCGGTATTGTAATTCCTGCTCATAACGAGGCGATGACTATCGCTAAATGCTTAGCATCAGTGCAATCTGCTATCGATCAATTACCTTCAACCATTAAGGCGTACCCGCTGGTGGTCCTCGATAGTTGTACTGATGATACGCAGAAATTGGTTAAGGCCACGGGCGTTGATTATCTATGCTGTAACTATCACTGTGTGGGACAAGTGAGAGACATTGGAATTCGTTATGCGATCGAAAATGGTGCGACATGGCTTGCCTGTACAGATGCTGATTCAGTTGTGCCTATGGATTGGTTGGTACAGCAAATTGAACATATTATCTATCAGCCGACTGATATGATTTGCGGCGTGGTAGACATTGATAGCTGGGCACATTTGACGCCGCAAACGCGCGAAGATTATATCGCTCATTATCAAGATAGGATGGGACATCGTCATATTCATGGGGCAAATTTAAGTTTTAACAGCGAGGCTTATTTAGCTGTTGACGGCTTTACGCATCTGCCATGCCATGAAGATGTGGATTTGGTTAAAAAGTTTGAAGACCAAGGCTATGCTATTACTTGGAGCAATCGCGTTCGTGTGCTGACCAGTAGCCGCTTGAAAGCTCGGGCGACAGAAGGTTTTGCAGTGTTTTTAGCTAATCTAGAAAACAATAATTTATATTAATATACTCACTATCAGATTTTACTTACTTATTACTGAATGTGGATATACTTCAAAAATATTAATTAGAAATCCTGTCAAACAAGCTTAATCGACAGCTTACAAACCTCAGACAGCTATATTCATACCAGTAAGTGCGTAAAGTTTAAGAAGGAGGGAGAGGCGTCTTACCTCAATACCTTCAAACTAAATCTTCTTCAACATCATAAAAACTAAAGCATCTTTAATCTAGATCAGGGTCTAGACATTATACACAGGGAGGTAATTAATGGATTGGGCTAGTATTTTTATCTATGACACGACTTGGTCGTTTGCCGCTGAAATCGTCATACGTGTGATAGTGATGTTTGCTATGATTATTTCGTTTCTACGATTCACGGGTAAACGAGGCATTCGCCAACTTTCTATTTTTGAGTTAACTATTATTCTATCACTGGGATCTATCGCTGGTGACCCCATGTTCACTAAAGATTTGCCGCTTATTCAAGCTGTGCTTATCATGGGTATTGTGCTGCTACTTTATAGATTGTGTACTTGGGTTACCGCAAAATATAAGGTTTTTGAGAATTTACTAGAAGGCAAAGCTACTTATATCGTTGAAAATGGCTTGTTTGTACTTGAAGATGTTAAGAAAGATAAAATGTCTCATGATGAGTTCTTTGCTGAAATGCGTCAATATGGCGTGCGTCATTTAGGACAAGTAGAGACAGGATTGCTCGAAACAGATGGTGAGTTTAGTGTACTATTGTTTCCACGCAATGAGACCCAGTATGGGCTACCTATTTTCCCCAAAGAGTTTCAGGCAGCGAAAACCATAGAGAATGGGCAGCCCTACGCTTGTATGCATTGTGGTTATGTGAAATATATATCAGATCTAAATGAAGAATGTAGCCGTTGTCAACACTCAGTAGGTTGGGCTAAGGCTCTTAGTACTAAGATCGTAAATTAAATTCGGCAGAGGCTATCCTGAATTCTGTGTAACTGCTTATTCTCCTGTTATTGGATTATAAGCAGTTACACAGTTTTTAGGAAAGGCTCTATTAGTTTTTTATTTCATTCATCTTTTTATAGACATCAAAACAGGCTTTTTACTTAGCAGTAGTAAGCCTGTTTCCGATGTAATGAGTCTCGCAAATGTGCAACGAGCAGTTTTAACTTTTGATCTGGTTGCCTGGCCTTAGGATATACTGCATACATGCCCAGTTCCTTTCGTGTAAACCGTTGCAAAATCTGAGTAAGTGTATGTTGTTGTATCTCCTCATGGACCAACGCTTGGGGCAAAAAAGCAATGCCTAAATCGCTGAGCGTGGCTTGTTTAATCGCACTAAGATGATTGCTATGAAACCTACCATGGACAGGCATTAATTGCTCTGTGCCGTCTATACATACTGGCCATATGTTGTTAGAGGTATTATCTAACTTATAGATTATGCACTCATGATTGTCTAATTCTTCAGGGGTTTGAGGCGTACCATATCGCTTTAAATAGTCTGGCGTCGCACATATCACCCATCGGCTATCTATAAGACGTCTTGCAATGAGCGATGAGTCTTCAAGCTCAGCGGTCCTTATTGCCAAATCAAAACCTTCTTCTATCAAGTCAACCAAGCGATTGGTAATTTGTAAATCCACCGATATTTCAGGATGTTGTTTACAGAATTCAGCAATAGATTCGCTCAATATCAAATTTGCAGAGACCACAGGCAGGGTTATTCGTATGGTGCCTTTCATATCCTCGCTGTAACCCGTTACTGCATCTTCAGCTTCCTGAAAGGCATGTTTAGCAATTTTAGCTTTGTCGTAAAGCGTCCTGCCGGCATCGGTTAAGCTCAACTTTCTAGTGGTTCTATAAATGAGTTGAGTATTTAAGTTCTCTTCTAATCTTGCAATGCGCTTGCTCACTACTGAATTGGTTAATGATAGCTTTTCAGCGACTTTAGAAAATGACCCTTCCTCAACAACTTGGACAAATAAAACCATATCGTCAGCTTTGACCATACTTGTGCTCCAATTGGCGTAATGCGGATTAGATTATAGCAAAAAAGGAAAATAACATTGTCCATTGATGCAATATATCAATTAATTAACAAGGCGTAGACTATTTTAGGGCTTTTTGAACATGGGCCATAGACTGTCGCAAGTCGTGCTCGGTTTTGTCTACAAGACGGCTTGGATAAATTAGCAGTCCCTGTTTGTGAATGTTTAATACAACTTAGTCATCATTGAGTCGTCAAAATAAAGGCTGCGATGACTTGGTTCAAGGAAGATCACACAATCAAAAGGATGTAATTTTGAATCAAACAATATATGGGCTGTTGGCATTACTGCCAATCGTTCTCTGTGGTATTTTTCTTATAGGCTTGCAATGGTCGGCCAAAAAAACAATGCCAATTATTTTAGCTGTTACCGCTGCGCTTGCCATTTTTATATGGGATATGACGCTTAACCGAGTGTCATCATCTATTATTCAGGGTTTGGTGATAACTGTCTCGGTGTTGTGGATTGTCTTTGGTGCTATTTTTTTGCTGAATACATTGAAAAATACTGGTGCAATCGCCGTTATCCGTGCTGGGTTTACCAATGTATCGCCAGATAGGCGTGTGCAAGCCATTATTATTGCATGGTGCTTTGGCTGCTTTCTTGAGGGTGCCTCAGGTTTTGGTACAGCTGCCGCTATTGCTGCGCCTTTGCTGGTGGCGATAGGATTTCCAGCGCTGGGTGCAGTGTTGATGGGCATGATGATACAAAGTACACCTGTATCATTTGGTGCGGTCGGTACGCCTATCGTTATTGGGGTAAATAATGGGTTAGATAAAGCGGCCATTAGCGCTCAACTGGCACAAGAAGGACTACAGTGGGGCGACTTTTTACAACTGATTACCAGTCAAGTCGCCATTATTCACGGTGTCATTGGTACGTTTATGCCACTTTTTATGGTGATGATGCTCACCCGCTTTTTTGGTAAGAATAAAAGCTGGAAAGAAGGCTTCGCTATTTGGCCGTTTGCGATTTTTGCAGGCTTGGCATTTACAATCCCTTATATGATAACCGGTGTTTTTTTAGGGCCAGAGTTTCCTTCACTGGTCGGAGGTTTAGTTAGTATAGCCATTGTTGTAAACGCTGCTAAAAGAGGGTTTTTAGTCCCAAAAACAACTTGGGATTTTGCGCCTCAGAAAAACTGGCCAAGCGAATGGATGGGTAAACTGGTGGTCAGTAAAGAAGATGTGACGCTTGATTTAACCAGTAAAAAGATGTCTGCGGTTATGGCGTGGTTCCCTTATTTACTCGTTGCAGTCTTACTGGTGTGCTCAAGAGTATTCGCTGGATTTGAATCCTTATTAACCAGTGCAACGTTAGATTTTACGACGGTTTTAGGAGAGGCAGATGTAAGCGCTAGTTTTAGTCCTCTGTACTTACCTGGAGGCTTGTTAGTAATAAGCGCCTTGGTTGCCGCTGCTCTGCAAACTAAAAAACCAGGTAGTGCACTAAATAATGCCTTTAAAGAATCAACTAAAACGGTCTTAGGAGCTGGTTTTGTACTGGTTTTTACGATTCCAATGGTCAGAATCTTTATCAATTCAGGGGTAAACTTATCAGATGTGGCGAGTATGCCAGTCGCCAGTGCCGAGTTGTTTGCGGGTACTTTTGGCAACGCTTTTCCGTTAATTAGTTCTACCATCGGTGCACTAGGGGCCTTTATCGCGGGTTCTAATACCGTTTCTAACATGATGTTTAGTCAATTTCAGTATGAAGCGGCGGTGAGCCTACGTATTTCACCTTCTTTAATCATAGCGTCTCAAGCTGTTGGTGCCGCAGCCGGTAATATGGTTGCCATACATAACGTGGTGGCTGCATCAGCAACGGTGGGTTTACTTGGTATGGAGGGCGCCACACTTAGGCGTACTATTTTACCTACCATCTATTATGTGTTGTTCTGCGGGATTATCGTCATGGCTGCCATTTACCTCTTTGGTTTTCAAGGGCCTTTAGCATTATGAGTGACACACAATCACCAAATAAAGAGCGTCATATGCCGTCATTAAATAGAGCTTCATCAAACCTTTTCTCATCGAATATAGCGCATCAAGACCAAGACATACTCCGTCCTGAGCAAGTATTAGACAAGCTAACTCATTTACTGGGAGCCAGTAATGTACAGGCTGATCCAGAGAAAAACGAACACTATAGAATGGGGTGGCGCTCTGGTGGCGGCAGCGCTTTGGCTGTTTTGTTTCCGCAAACCTTGCTGGAAATTTGGCGTTGCCTAGAAGTGTGCGTTGAGGGTAACTGCATTATTATCATGCAAGCGGCAAAAACAGGCCTAACCGAGGGCTCAACGCCAAGCGGTAATGACTACGATAGACCAGTTGTGGTGATTAATACGCTGGCAATAGACCAATTGTATTTGATAAATGATAATGAGCAAGTAATCAGTTTGGCTGGGGCGACTCTACACCAACTACAAAGTCAGCTGAAAGCGGTGAATAGAGCGCCGCATTCGGTGATTGGTTCCTCGACTTTAGGGGCGTCTATTATTGGTGGGATTTCGAATAACTCGGGAGGGTCCTTGGTAAAAAGAGGCCCTGCTTACACTGAGTTGGCTTTGTTTGCGCAGATTAACACACAAGGTCAGTTGGTATTGGTTAATCATCTAGACGTAGAGCTAGGTGATACGCCAGAAGAAATACTGACTAATTTGCAAAATGGTAATTTTGATAAAAGAGAATTACCTGATAGTGGCAAGATGGCATCAGACAAAGAATATATCGCCAGAGTAAAAGATATTGATGCAAGTACGCCAAGCCGCTTTAATGCTGATAAGCGCCGACTGTATGAAGCCAGTGGCTGTGCAGGCAAGTTGGCGGTATTTGCAGTACGCCTAGATACTTATCCAACCGCTACAAAAGAGAAAGCTTTCTATATAGGCAGTAATAGTGTCAGTGAGCTTGCCCAGTTAAGAAGGCAGATATTATCAACTTTCAAAAATACCCCCGAAGTTGGCGAATATATGCATCGCGATATATTTGATGTATCCGCTAAATACGGTAAAGACACTTTTTTAAGTATCAAGCATCTCGGCACAGATGCCTTACCAAGGTTATTCTCTATCAAAGGCGCTATTGACGCTAAATTTCATAAGTGGTCGTGGATGCCAAAGCATTTCACCGATAAAGTCATGCAGTTTATAGCTAACTTATTTCCAAAACATTTACCTGAGCGCATGCTAGCGTACCGTGATAAGTACGAGCATCATCTCATAATAAAAATGAGTGATGACGGGATAGTGGAAGCTCAAGAATTTTTGCAGTCGTTTTTTGCGGCATCAAAAACCGGTAGCTATTTTGAATGTAGTAAAGAAGAGTCAGAAAGCGCGCTTTTAAATCGTTTTGCGGCAGCCGGTGCCGCATTACGCTATGAAATCATACATGAAAAAGAAGTTGGTGAGATATTGGCATTAGATATTGCCATACCGCGTAATGAATTAGAATGGCTTGAAACCCTACCTGAAGAAATTGAAAAACACTTAGAGATGAAGCTGTATTACGGACACTTCTTTTGCTATGTGTTTCATCAAGATTATATTTTGAAAAAGGGTAGTGATGCTCAATATGTGAAAACGATGATGCTAGAGCTGTTGAATCAACGCGGCGCAAAATATCCTGCTGAACATAATGTCGGACACTTATATGAAGCAGAACCTGATTTGCAGAACTTCTATAAAAGTTTAGACCCAACCAATACCTTTAATCCTGGCATTGGTAAAACATCAAAAAATAAACGCAACTGCTCGTGCTGTGTGTAATAGTTAGTGTAGGCTGAGCTTTATGCTTCAAAAGCAAGTCAGTTCTATTCATTATGATTAAGCATTCTATCGCTGATCTTTATGCTGAAGCACGAGTACAAAGCTAGAATAAAAAAAGATATGTCATTTGGCACTAATCAACACACCATTAGAGATTCAAAAATATTACATAGATATCTAACAGCATAAAAAGGGTAAGCGTATGATTATTTCATCTCCAAACGACTACAGGGCTGCTGCCAAGCGCCGACTGCCACCATTTCTATTTCATTATATAGATGGCGGTGCTTATGAGGAATATACCTTAAAGCGTAATGTTGAAGATTTATCAAAAATTGCTCTTAGGCAACGTGTACTGAATGATATGTCACAGCTCAGTCTCGAGACGCAATTATTTAACGAAACCCTATCCATGCCTGTCGCATTGTCACCAGTCGGTCTCACAGGTATGTATGCACGTCGTGGGGAGGTACAAGCCGCTATGGCAGCCGATCAAAAAGGCATTCCGTTTACCATGTCGACGGTTTCGGTTTGTCCGATTGAAGAAGTGGCGCCTAAAATCATCCGTCCAATGTGGTTTCAGCTTTATGTATTAAAAGACCGAGGCTTTATGAAAAACGCCTTAGAGCGTGCCAAAGCTGCGGGGTGCTCGACCTTGGTTTTTACGGTGGATATGCCGGTACCAGGCGCACGCTACCGAGATATGCACTCTGGCATGAGCGGTAAAAATGCCACTATGCGCCGTTACTTACAGTCTGTGACGCATCCGCAATGGGCATGGGATGTAGGACTAAATGGCCGTCCGCACGATCTGGGCAATATCTCTACTTATTTAGGCAAGCCAACAGGGCTAGAAGATTATATAGGCTGGCTAGGTAATAACTTCGATCCCTCTATTTCTTGGAAAGATTTAGATTGGATTCGTGAGTACTGGGATGGACCTATGGTCATCAAAGGTATTTTGGACCCAGAAGATGCCAAAGATGCGGTGCGTTTTGGGGCAGACGGTATAGTCGTATCCAATCATGGTGGACGACAACTAGACGGTGTTTTATCCAGTGCACGGGCGCTGCCTCCTATTGCTGATGCGGTGAAAGGAGAGATTAAAATCTTAGCCGACTCTGGAATACGCAATGGCTTAGATATTGTGCGCATGTTAGCTTTAGGCGCTGATATTTGCATGCTAGGGCGCGCCTTTATCTATGCTTTAGCAGCGGATGGCGGTGCAGGGGTAAGTAATTTGCTAGAATTGCTAGATAAAGAAATGCGCGTCGCGATGACCTTGACTGGCGCCAAAACGATTGCTGATATTAATTCTGACTGTTTGGCAAAACTGGATAATTAAACTTGAAGCCGTCAGTTTAGTCATCAAGCATAAGAGTGAAACTCATAATATTGTTGACTTACTAGGGATAGACGGATATACCTTAGAGAATTGGCTGACCCAGTATCACCAAAAAATAAATGATTAATACCTAAAGCTAGCAACGTCTTGGCTGATGAGAAGCGAGAGCTTCAAGATCCACATAAACAGGTTAAGTGGCTTACACCATAGAAAACCTACATTTAAGACGGCACGACTATTTTTAATGAATTTGATCAGGAGATCAAGGATGACTATTGATAACCACGTACTACGCGAACGCATCCGCTTATTAAGCTCATTTCTAGGAGAGGCGATTTCTCGGCAAACGGGTGAACAAACGCTTAATACGATTGAAACCCTGCGCAAAGGCTTTATCCAACAACGACGCGCGCCTAACGAAGCGAACCAGCAACAACTCATCGACTTCATAGCCTCATTAGATAACCAAACCTTAAAAAATGTCATCCGCAGCTTTTCTATCTATTTTTTCTTAGCCAATCTAAGTGAAGAGAATTACTTACGAGAACAACGTCAAGCCTTGCGTATGCAATCGGAACATAGCTGGGAAGGCTCGTTTCGGCGTACGCTGCTTGAATGTCGTGAGCGCAATATTGAACCCGCCCAAATGCAAGAGCTGATTGAGCAACTAAAATTTATCCCAGTATTCACCGCCCATCCGACTGAAGCGCGTCGCCGTACGACGATGAATCTATTGCAGAGTTTATTCAAGCATAGCGATGCTTTGAATAATCTTCCTGAAAACAGTTTCGCCTATGAGCAAGCGAAAGAACAAACGGCGCAAACCATTGATTTATTATGGTCATCTGATGAAGTACGGACGCGTAAACCTTTAGTCTATGACGAGATCAATAATGGCCTGCATTATTTCAATGCCAGTTTATTCAGCGCCATTCCCAAAGTTTACCGTAATATTAAAGACGCCATTGTTGATATCTATCCTGAGCTAACAGACTATCCCTTACCGGCGTTCATGAGCTTTGGTTCTTGGATCGGTGGTGACAGAGATGGCAATCCCTTTGTCACTCATGACACCACAGAAATGGCCGTATTGATGCATGCCAATACCGTCTTGCGTCACTATCAAGTGTTGATCAAAAAATTGCGTCGTGAACTGATTCACAGCGATACAATTGTCGCTATCGAACCTGACGTGTATACAAAAATTGAAAGTTATCGTGAGCTCGACAGACGAGTCTTTGATTACAATACTGACGATTACAACAATGAGCCGTACCGAAGACTGTTATCGATTATTCTTGCCAAAATAAAATCGACTAATAGCCATATTCAAAGCAAAGGTAGTGATAGCGAGGCTGAAAAAGATGCTTACACCAATCCGCAAGAATTGTTAGAAGATTTACGCATCATTCGGAAAAGTGTCAATACTCATGACAAGGCACATAGTGACGGCTTATTACTTGATACGATTCGTCTGGTCAAAACCTGTGGTTTTCATTTGGCAGCGCTCGATATTCGTCAAGAGTCCTCTTATCATAGCGAGGTGATAGCTGATATTTTTGCCAATGCCTCTAATCTGCCAGATTATCAAATGCTCACTGAAACTGAGCGCCAAGAATGGCTAACGCGCTTACTTGAAAAGCCCGGTACACCGCTCATTTATACCGATAACTTGAGTGATAAAACACGCGAACAATTGGCTTTGATGAACTCTGTGGCAACCTTACGTAAACTGGTCGGGCAAGATACTTTCGGCAGTTACGTCATATCAATGACCAATAACGCCAGTCAATTATTAGAAGTGTTACTACTCATGCGCTTTGCAGGCTTATGTACAGTGAATGACGAAGGGCAACTGTCCGCTGACTTACCCGTCGCACCCTTGTTTGAAACCATCGAAGACCTTAAAAATATCGATAAGATTTTACCTGCCGTCTTGGATAATCCGCTTTATCGAGGGTTGCTGCAACACTTAGATAA
>NZ_JBEOOY010000012.1:0-86878 GCF_040309585.1 Psychrobacter sp. GW64-MNA-CIBAN-0177 | reverse complement strand
TATAACGTGGCATGATTGGTCCTTGTGCCCCCATTTGGATTATTCTTTAGGGGTGACAACTATCCTGCCATAGGGGGCTATCTTAATCATCCAACTGATTGGTCTCATTAAAATACCAAATGGTTTTCCATTCAAGTCGCTTCATCTTTGGCATGATGTCACCTGCTTCAAAGTGTTTAACATCCTTACTGGATGGTGACCACCAGTGACCAGTCTGTGGACAGGGCTTACCCGACTCGCAGCGTAACCGTTTTGGCGCGACATTCTGGCTATCACCACCACTATCCGCGATACGCTCAACCAACATCCAAGTAACAGGCGCCATACCGACCGCTTGCATGGTTTCTGGGTCATAACCGACATAGGCTTCATTTGCCAACATGCCATCCAATAACACTTGAGCACTGGCATCTGCTCTACTAGGTACATAAATACCTGCAACAGGGACAACTTCATCTAATTCAACGCTATATTGAGGATTGAGGCGATAAATAGGCCACGATTCGGGTGGGTTAAGCGGTCCTCGCGATTCAGTACTATAATCTTCCATTAAATCACCAATACACCAACCAAAATAACTGGTTATTTCCATATTAAAAGCACGCAAACTCGCCTCTTGGCGCCACTTCTCATAATCCAATTGTTGCTGCTCTGGCATCCAGTCGGTATCATAATCCATACTGATAGCGCGAAAATCACTCTCAACATTACCACCATATCTTATTGCTATTAAATCGCCATTTAACAGCTCTTGATAGCCAACATTTAAGCTGTCTAGAGTATCACGCAGGTTTGGCAATACCCGCTCGCCCCAAACGATATCAGGTTGTTGGTTTAAGGAGCGCGTACGGTAATCAAAGGGTAAATCGTTGACGAATAGTTCTAGAGCGTATTCAGCAGCGTCTAGCATATTCGCAAAAGCATCGCGCATCTCTTTAAAATAAACGGGTGAACTGTAACGTTCTAATAAATAGATTGCTTGAGGTCTGATGATGTAGTTGTTCATTTTTAGCGGTTCTCGTACTGTTTAATAGAGGTTGGCTGATAAGTTTTTATCTAAGCAATCACCAGCATCACATACAATATCGAGCCAATAAACCATGTCGCATTCACGGCGATACCTGAATACCATTTCAGCTTTACCGCTTGGTTTTGGTTTGCAAAAGCTGCTTGGCGCTCTGCTGTGACAGGCAAGATGTTATATGGGTTGTTTTGACCATCCCACATAAGCCGTCGCTGAACTTCCGGATGTAGTGCAGGATTGGCACTGGATTGATAGATGTTGCCTTCGGCAAGGTCTAAATAGCTGATAGTGCAGCACCTAATAATCCAATCAGCGAGACGAAACTCATGAGTAGGATTCTTATCATAAAACTCTTTGGAGGTTTGAGCGATATCAGCACAGGCAAATAATGACTGACTCATGTCCGTTGGGCACGCTTGAGCGTATTCTGTGTTTAAAGGCAGCTCTTCTGCGGGACGCTCCATATAAGTGCGAATGAATGCCCATTGATCGTAGGGGTTAAGTCGCATGTCATCAAATTTAATTGAATGAATCATTTCATTTGTTGTTTTATCAATAATATGCAAGTTGAGAGACTCAAGATTAGTACCTTCACTACCTCTGACAGAGGCAATAATATCTTTATAATTAAGAAGATGAAAAACAGGTTCTTGCTTGCGATTATGCTCATAGTAGGCGATTTGTTGCGTTTGTTTTAGTAATAGAATTTTATAATAGCGGGACTTTTTTGTTTTAAGTTGCTTAAGGGTTAGAAAAGGAGCGAAGCCCAGTATCGATAATAAAAGAATGAGCATTCCAATCGGAAATAAAGATAACAACTCAAACTCTTCAATCACAAAATATTTAACCGTTGCTACAATGAAAATAAAAAAACTTTGTCCAAATAACCACGCCGCCCCATAAGATGCTAACAGAATTACTGATTGAATAGAGTTGATAGAAGGATGAAACAGCAAATAATCCGGGTTTACCTCATGAATCAGCGAACTTAATCTATCAATGCTATATTCTTTCTCTTTGAAATTATTGATTTCTCCTTTATAAGGATGTCCAATAATCTTACCGATAGGGAGTTTTTGTGGTACTGGTAATATCATAATTGTGCGCTATTTACTTATCTGTTGATTCTTGCTAGCTATTATAAGCCACCACTGCCCATACAAATAAGCCAACGTTGATGAGTATGATACATACCCATCTGACATTAACCTCCCAATTTTTACCTTCAAAGGCTAGTTTGGCTTCATCAGTTATGGGCTGTATCGGATACGGGTTGTTTTGACCGTCCCATGTCAGCAGCTTTTGCACATCAGGATGTAAGATGGCTTGCTTGGCAGTTTGATAATTGTTTCCTTGCAATAGATAGCCAAGTGTAAATAGTGAGCCTATTATAAAGACCATGATCTGACCACCGCCAGAATGATCTCTAGGCAGTATGCCGCTTTTGCGATAGATAATATCAGCACAGGCAAATAGTGATTTGCTTGTGTCAGCGGGATAAGCCTCACAGAACTTAGCATCTACTGGCAACTCATCTACAGGGCTTTCCATATAGGTACGGATAAAGGCCCATTGCACGCGCGGATTAACCCGATAGTCTTCAAGCTTTATATGATAGGTAATATCTCCTGTCTCAGGGTCAGCGACGTAGAGATTAAGCGGTGTATAAGCTCGATTGTATGGATCTTGATGCAAATCAGGAATAACGTCTTTGTAGTCCACTATCTTAAGCGCATAGGGCTGTCTAAACTTCCAGAGTGGACGGTAGTAGTAGGCTATTTTTTGCTGCTTTTTTAAGAAGTAATACTGGGTGCGAATGAGATACTTTCTAATAAATTGATAGAGAAGTAATACTAATGGTGCACAGAATACTATAAACATTAATAATAATATAAAAATATCTAACACTAGTAGAGGGACATTAGAAGTTTCTAAGCGAAATATTTCATTAATAGAACTAATAAAAAATATGAAAGAAGAAAAATACACCCAACCAATAGCAAAATAAAATACCCAAAAGTACGCAGGTAGGAATGTTAGGTAATCAGGATTGATGTCGTGAATTTCTTTATTAAGATGTTCAATATCTTCAGTACTCTCTAATAAGCTTTTATCTATACTGGTGGTATAAGGACGGTCAATAGGACTGTGCAGCTCACTGATATGTTTGGCGAAGTCGTCGCGTAATTGCATGATATTATCCTTATTGACTTGTGACGCTTGTACGTAGTTGATAATATGGATTCATACTTGGGTTGAGCGCATACTTCACAACGGCTCTGAGTTTATCAACTTCGCGACCAGTATTGGCTTGTGCTCTCTCTCTCGCTTCTTGCATATCGCGTTCCTTACTGGGATCTCGCGTCCCTTCCCTATATGAGCCTAAATACTGCGCTTGAAAGTGACTGGTCTTGGGAATGTCTAATATAACCTCTAGTCCTTTTGAGGTTTCAATGGCTTTGTTTTGTCGCTTAAGCGTCTCTATGTTGAAGGACTTTCTATCTAGTCCTAGCTCTCGACTGCCGATACCGATAAACTCTACGACAAGCTCACTATCATCATTCCATTGACTTAATGTTATCTCTATTTGTCCTGATAATGTTTGTCTAAAATTAGCAGTGTTTGTCGCAAATTTGGGGTTGACTTGTATCTCAGTTAAAGCTAAGGAGTAAGCGTGCATATCTTGCTCAAGGCTACCCATTGCCTGTATCTTAAACGGATTATTGGGATACTTGCTATTTAGCATAGCCTTATTGCCAAAGACGCCAGCATCTAGCCAATAGTGAATCGGTAGAATGTGACCTTTGTCATAGCGAAACGCGACCCACTGAGCGATAAGACTGACGCCCCAAGCGACTGCCATAATACCTACAAGCCATGGCATCGTAAAACCTAAAGCAATTGCTGCACCTGAGACACCTGCCGCACCTGCTGAAATCATTGCTATGTTTGTAGCTCTTGCACTAACACTACTTCTGTTCTCCACATGTCTTTCACGACTGATAAGTAAACTATACACCTCAAACCCAGCCCCTATAGCGCCAAGTACACCCACGCTTAAACTAAGCCTTACCACCCATGCACTACGCGCCGCTTTCATCTGTAATCCCGCGTTGGCAGCATCTAGGCTGGCAGTCGTGAGCGCAAGCGTCGTACTGGCATAAGCGGTCATAAACTCAAGACCCGCCCGATCGCCTCGAGCTGCCATACTACCAAAACTGCTCTTGCCCATCCAAATACTACGTAACTGAAACAGACCAATACCTACTGATACTAGTGCCGCTTTGCCTGCTGATTGGCGCTCTAACTGTCGATGTTGACCACTAATAGGGTCAAGGTCACGGTTTAGTTGTGCCACTTGTTGCTCTAAGTCCTGATTGATCGTTTGCGTGGCGCGTGCTGACTCTTCACTCGTGTACATAGTGACGACCGTTTGCGCAGTTTTGTTACCTGCTGCGGCTTTGTCGAAGACATCCGTCATTTTTTGACCGATACCATAGGTTTTTTGAAAGTCGATTGCAATAGGCGCTTTGGTTGAAGAGGATGTCCCTACCGCGTTAGTATCTATGCTCGCAGGCAGCAAGGCACTATGTGGTTTGGCTTTATTAATAGTATGAGTTAGCCTTTGACTACCATAATTTAATATAACTTCTGGGCTATATTTAAGCACTTTCTGAGCAAGACGAAAGCCTGTAGATTGATAAACAGTGGCTTGTGACCACAGATCAAGTTTATACAAAAATTTATTGTTGTCTTTAATGTGAGCCATATTAGTGCTCATAGTGAGTAGTATCTGAGCTTTATGATTGGCGAGTTTGTTTATACTATCCCTTTGAGCAGCGATAGCAGTATTGATTTTATTTTGTTGCTGTCTGTTCTTAAATGCTAATACCCAACTGGTGCTCGTACCAACAAAGTCAGCGGCTCGGGCTAAGTTTTCAAAGGATGGAGCATTTTCCATCTTTTGGTTGTCTTCTGGATTAAGCCCAATCAACGCTTTAATCAGCCAGTTATCTTCAATAGGCTTCTCACCTGAGATACAGGGTAGTAGCGATTGTTCAAACTCTTGCTTGGCACTCATGCCAGATGCTTGCTCAGGCTGATAGTCTGCCCATATGCTGTCAGGTATGCCGATATTACTCTCGTCAATACCGATGCCTTGAATGGCTTGGGCGATAATTTGCGCGTAACCTACATGACTGTCCTCATCATTTTTAGGGAAGTCTTCACGCATTACCCTAGCAAATTCTGGATTTGTAATGGCCTCGACAAAGGTTTGACGTGCAGCGGCAATAGCGGCTTTGTCTTGACGGCTCTTTTTTGCGGCTGTTAAGATTACTTTAAATTTTGCTTCGTTAATATAATTAAAGATATTTTTGTTAGTTGCTTTGTTTATCCGATCGATTCCAATTATAAGTATTTGCTATTGTCCTACTCGCTTCGCCCACATCATGAAAAAACCGCTTCCAAATAACCAAAAAAAACCAAGTAATAAAGATATGAAGTTCAAAACCAACCATTTATAATGTTTCTTAACTAATAAAAGTGCGTTTTTTTCGTCTAAATTAGCATGCATCACACTAGTACCACCCTTAAACATTGGCAGATATCCTTTTCTTTTATATACAAAGTGATATTGTATAAAAATAGGACTAGCTATAAAAGTCATAAAAAACATGTCATACATGTTTAGCTTACCTTCATAAAAGTATTCATCTCCATAAAGGTAATAACATAACGACTTTAAATTCTTTTGTGTATAACGGATTACAAGTTGTTGCGATATCAGCCAAATAATTATACCTACAACAAAAATAAGAACGCTAATATCTGCTAAAAGGTCATAAGTAATCATAGTTTATTCACCCTATCTCCAAGTCGTTCTCCAGCGAACTCTCCAATTTCACCGCCCGCCAAACCTCCAATTGTACCGCCTATCACTGCTCCTGCACCTAACACAACAAAACCCAAGCCACCAGTGCTAACCCCAAAAGCAACTGCCAAAATGGCTGAACCTGCAAGAGCACCATAATATCCTCCACCTACACTACCACCAAACTTTAGAGTCTCTGTTATAGTTGTTTTTGTTATATGATCACTGTCACCTGTCTTACGAGCAGCTTCAATATTCATATAGGCTTGAGCCCCTGCTATTCCAACGAGGACATTACCGCCAAGATAAGTGAACCTGCTAATCTTACCCATATTTCTAAGATTATCAGTATAGGCTGGTATGCCTCCTTTATAATTATGAGGTCTTGCAAAAACGTTTTTATCAATTTGCTTTCTTAGGTTATTAGTTTGAATACCTGTTTCATATTTGAAGAATTCTTGTGAAAATGCGTGATCATAATTTTTGAACAATTTTGCATACTTTTTTCTAAATAGCTTAAAATTCTTAGGGTTTGCTAATTTAGATCCTTTTGATTTTTCATACTCCAATGCTTTGTAAATCTTTGCATAGTTTTTTTGAACTAATTCATTACTGTTTTCATAAAAAGTAACAATACCTTGAGATGTACCTGCTGCTAGGGCAGCAAGATTGATACCACCTGATGGTTTATCTAAACTTTTTACGGGACTTTTAGTCAAAGCTACATAATCTGCTTGCATAAGCATACCTTGTAAGGCGTCTGCATTGTAAGCGAACGATTCAGCATCAAATTTAAACTCTTTTTTAGCTTTCTCAAATTCAACCTTAGCGGCTTTAGCCTCTTTTTTTATTTTTGCTAATTCTTTGTTACTACTATTTGATGTGTTAGATAACACAACAACATCACCAGGCAGCAAAGTAAGAATAGGAGTGCCTGTCAGATGTGAGTTGTTTGCTCGGAAAATATTCTCTTCTTTTGAAGTCGGTGTATATATGTATATTCTTTTCAAGAAATCCTTAACTGACTCTTGTCTTTTTACTAAATACCAAGCAACCTCAGTAGTATCGACTAGCATTTTCTTAATAGTATTAGGGTCTTTTTTAGTACCTGCAATGGTTGTTTTTAATTCATATTTACGAAACACGCCTTTGCTTTTGTTGGGCTTGGTAGAAATATTTTTGACTAACTGGCCGTTAACCTTAATATGATAGTTAATTTTTTGAATATCACCTTTGGGTAATTGACGTTCGATAGTTTTGCCTTGATTGTTAAACTTTTGATCAATATATCGCTTTGTCTTCGTACCTGTTGTTCTTTGATAAGTTGCTTCTCCAGGCTTATACTGAATCACTAAATCATAGCGAAATTTATGTATATCCACGGTAGAAGGAACTATAAAAATAAGGCTTGTATATTGGGCTGCCATAACTATTCCGCCTCCTCTACGCTATCATCGTCGTCTAAATCAATTTCTTCATGCACAATGACATGCAACTCATAGTCCTTCGATTCATCATCAATCAATAGTTTTAACTTGCCTTCATAATCTGTCGTATGTATCTCTGTTGAACCATCAGGTTTAATCAGCATACATTTGGTAAAAGCAAGCGGGTTATCATCTTGGTCATGTACTATATAGCGTAGGTAATAGTCTAAGTTTTCAGGTAGTTTGGCTGTCGGTAAATGTACAGCAGGAGAACCTGATCCACCCCCACTACCCCAAACCACCTTACTCGCCTTATAGCCCACTTGTCTTGGCGTGATAAACGTCACATTACCACTAGACATCTCAATTCCACTGCCAGCAGCTTTTAACGTCAACGTATCAGGCGCGATGATCTCAATACTGTCGCGGCTATGGATGCGCAGTATTTGCTCACTATCGAGTCGCATCTCGCTTTGATGCGCTTGTATGGTGACATCACCATGCGCGGCAGTATGGGTTTGTGCTTTGTTTGAGTAGTAATGAACATCGCCTGCCACCAACTGATTCATTTGCGTTTGACTATGATGATGCGTGCTATCGGTGGCGTGGCTGTGCGTGTTTTGGGTACTGGTATGTTGGCTGTGTTGTCCGCTTAGCAACGCTAGATGACGCTGAGAGTCGATCAGCAGATTGGCTTGTTGCCATTGTCCAGACTCACTTAAGGTTTCGTCATTGGTATCTTTGCTAAATTGGGCAAATGGCGTTTGCGCATCTTTACTGTTGCTTTGCTTGTTATTGCTGCTGCCCTCTAATCCCACTGGCTGATGGGTATCAGCCAGCTGGGTGTAGGCTTGCTGGTGCTGATCCGCGGTTTGCAGTTTGCCATGGCTGCTGTGACTCATATGAGCGTTTGATGCTTGGCTGGCAGTTTGACTGCTACTGATATGAATACCTGTGCTGCCTTGAATATTGGCGGCAGCTTCAGTCTCTATGCTGATGCCTTGTCCTCTTGCTTGACCACGAGTGTGGTCGCTGTGCTGGTATAGGTGACCGATAGTTAAGCTAGACTGGTAGCTGCTGCTATAGGCGTTGATCTGCGGACTCTCAGGATGGGCGTCAAACATGAGCTGGTTATAGCCATTGGTGATGCTGTCTTTGGTGGCATCGCCTGTGCGACTGCTATCGATACTTTGAGTCTTAATCCCATCAATAGGATGAGCATGGCTTTGATTGATAAACCAAGTTGGACTGGTGGCGTCAATAGTGTCGGTATCACTGACGATGCTATTATGCTGAGCATCAGTATTGCCTTGCCCGTTATGGGTACTGCCAATGATGATGGGATGAGTGATGTCACCATCGATGAAGTCGATAAGGACGTGTTGCCCATGACGCAGGGGATGGGTTTGTCCCATGTGGTCGGCGACGAGGTGACTAGCAATGGGTATCCAATGCGCACTATCGTCGCCTTCGCTTTGCCAGTGATATCTAATATGCGCACGATGGTTACGATCATGAGTAATGGCGCTGCTGTCTGTATCAATAATACTGGCACTCATCAGACCTGTCAGACTCGGATGAGGTTGTCCAAGTGTAGCAAGCTGTTCCCCATAAGGAATATGGTGATGATGCGGAAACGGTAGGTAGCAGGCATTGATATGATGGACGTTGTCATCGTTGTCGTCATCATTATCATAGTTGGTATTTGGCTGTAAGGTAATGGGGTCAAAGGATGCTGCCCCCAGCCAATCTGCGGGAATATGATTGTTAATGTGTTGATGTATGGAGACCAGACTGAGCGGATCAATCAAATAAGGGTTGCCGTCAATATGATGCACGCTGGGTAGTTGTAGGTGACGGATATTGCCGGTTAAGCTGCCTAGATTGGCACACTGCTGCGCGTTCTGCTGGTAACGGGTGGCAAGTGCGGTGAGTCCATCATCGTTTAAATAACTATGACTGTGCAAAAAGCGCTGATGCGTGCTGTTTGATGAGTCGATAGGTTGCTCGCTACTGCTACTGCCAGTATAGATACTCATCAAGCGACTGTCATAACGATGTAGGTCGCTTTGCTGAGTATGCTGCGCAATACGCGGACGAATGGCAGTAATGCGGTCTTGTCTATCAGCAAGGTTGGCAGGGTTTTGACTTAAGGTGCTTTGGATATCATTGGTATCAGGGCGCAGTATTTCGCCATCACTAGGTAACAAGACTAGAGTGTGCTTGTCGCTCTCATGACGGTAATAGCCTGTGACGCCATAGAGAGCAAGGTATTGGGTTAGATAAGCGAGATCGGTTTGGTTGTATTGGACGCTATGCTGTATATGATAGTTGCTGTCATCACTGAGACGCTCGTCAATCTCAACGTTCATATCGTATGGACTGATAATATCGGTGATAAGCTCGCTCAGACTGAGATGATGATGACGGCGATTATGGCTAGCTAGGCGTAATTGACCTAAGCTAGGTTCACAGATGATGCGGTAGGCGGCCATGCCACTGTTGCTACCAAGGGCAACGGCTTCGGTGATGATGCCGTGACGGTTTTGGCTTGGTAGTAGCGTATCCCCCGTATGCCAATGTATCGAGAGACTTTGCCCTAGCCATTGTTTTATATCCAGTCCTGCTCGTGGATGCAGTAAGGTGATGCTAATACGGTAGCCGCAATAGAGGGCGAGCTGGCGCTGCTGATAAGACTGCGCCCGTTGATCTTGATGATAAGGGCTTGGATAAGCATTAGGCGCTGGCATAAGAGCGGGCTTACTCCAAACACTGTCGGGCAATGGCATGCCGAGCAAGCTTTCAACCAAGTCAGCTTGCTGAATAATACTGGTGGCAATATCAGGATGGGCACTACTCAGTTGCACATGCCGCTTTGTTTGAGTCCATACCATGACAAGCCCTTCTCTATCAGTCCAAAGGTGGAAAGTTTAATATTGCAAGATTATAAATTGCGTGCAGATTGCCCGTTAACCAAGTATTCATTTGTCGTTGATTCAATTAATAGCCATCGTCAGATGAATCACGCTTGGGTTGAATGCCAATCATGTCAGACAGTGTCGCCAGCTGGTCTTCGTTTTTGATGATATGAGTCAGCCATTGGTCGAGCGGCATATCCGCCCAATCAATCGCCCGACCGAGTAAAAACGTCACCGGACTGTGGGGCTCATTGGTCGCAAAGTAGTCTTGAATTTGACCCAGCAACTTAAGCGCTTGCTGACGATTGCTTTGATGATCACGGTTGCTAGGATTAAAACTGGTTGAGCTAATATTTTTTGCGCTAGCTGATTGTCCACTACTATCCGACATCACACTGTCACTATCACCCATGCTGTCCATAATATCGGCTACGCTATCTTGAGCAGAATTACTATTATCATCAGAATACTCTGGTATCAATGGACGCAAATGTTGGGTCAGAGCAACCAGTAAGTCCGTGACTGGTGCGAATACTGGTGCATCCATACCCATCAGATTATTGAGCTGGTCGGTCAGTGTTTGCCACTGCTCAGTAACTTTATTAAGATTGCTCATCAGTGCTTGTTGCCATGCCTCATTACTGGTTTTTATAGCGTGGTTATAATCACTTAGTGTTAATTGATTGGACGTTTCGCTATCGGGGTTTTGCTGACGCTGCTTATCATGATCGCGCGCGGTTAGATAGTAGTTATAATTGTAATTTCCTGCTTTACTATCAGCGAGCGATAGCTGTTTGATATCATCAGTGAGCGCCTTGACGAACCATGACAGTAGCCCTGCCCTGATATCCATGCTGTCTTCTTCACCATCTAATGGTGGATACATGGTGAGCCAATATTCGTCATTAAATGCTTGCAGTACGCTCAATCCATGACTGATGCCTGCTAGATGATTGGTATGACTCAGTGCATCGACGTACCACAGTGCCAGCTTCATATCTTTACTGGTATGGCTGAGCAAATCGGCACATTGGTTTTTGACAAAGTCCCAATCGGCCACTTTTAGTTCAGTAACCCAATTGCCTTGTGCCAGTAACGGATCGTCTTCTTGACGAGCGGCCACAATGGCATCGATACGTGGATCAAAGATGAGATCTTCTCCCACCCCATGATGGCTGCCATCGATAGGCGCGATAAGGGTGTCAATATCGGTTAGTAAGGAATTGCCCATATTCATTATAATAAATCCTTCTTAACAGATTTTTTACTGATGGTTTTTTTCACTGATGGCTTTTTTACGGCAGGCTCTTTTTTAGCAGGCTCTTTTTTAGTAGAAGATTTTTTGGTAGCTGGCTTCTTAGCTTCAACTTGTTTGCTAGGCGCTTTACTCACGTCACCTTCGACCTCACTGTACTGCGCTATGTGATTGAGCGCTACAACAGCATCAGTATCGAGACGATAGGCAAAATTATCATCCTCATCGACGAATACTGTAATCTTCTTTAACACACTCTGACTGTCATCATGAGCCAGCAGTTGACCCGCCAGCTGCGGTAGCAAGGTATGACTGATAATCGCATCGGCATTACGTGCACCAGAATCGACCTCGTGACAACGCGATAAAATAAGCTCGATCACCTCATCGTCAATAACACAAGGCACATCATAATTGTCACGAATACGGCCAGTAATTTTATCCAACTTAAGACGAATAATTTCTGCCAGCGCGTTATCCGTTAACGGATAATAAGGTATCACTGTTAGACGACCCAAAAACGCGGGTTTAAAGGCTTTGTACAGATGCGGATTAATAGCCTGTTTTAAGCTATCACTGTCTGGCAGGCTAAAGTCCGTAACACTCGGATCAGTATTGATACACGCCTGCATAATCTGCGATGAGCCAATATTACTGGTCAATAAAATAAGGGTGTTTTTAAAATCAATTAAACGCCCCTCGCTGTCTTCCATGACCCCTTTATCAAAGACCTGATAAAATAAATCCAATACGTCTGGATGGGCTTTTTCGACTTCATCGAGTAGCAATACACTATAAGGGCGACGGCGGACCGCTTCCGTCAATACTCCGCCTTCACCATAGCCAACATAACCTGGCGGCGAGCCTTTTAATGAAGCAACGCTATGGGCTTCTTGATACTCTGATAGGTTAATCGTAATAAGGTTACGCTCACCACCATATAATATCTCGGATAGCGCCAACGCCGTTTCCGTCTTACCCACACCACTTGGCCCTACTAACATAAAGACACCTTGTGGACGGTTAGGATCATCTAGGCGGGCTTTGGCGGTATGAATGCGCTTGACGATAGCGGCCACAGAATGATCTTGGCCAATGACACGCGCTTGCAAGGTATCAGCCAAACTTAAGATATGATCTTTTTCATTCCCCGCCATATCGTTGAGTGGAATCCCTGTCCAATCTGAGATAATCTGCTTAATAACCTGACGATCTAATACAGGATGAATAAGGCGCTGCGTTTCTTGTACTTGTTTTAACGATTGCTCAATACTTTGATACTCAGCTTGTTTGTCTAAGCGCGCTTTTGCACTAAGGCTATCAGCGCCACCTGCCTTGCCACTCAGTTGTTTATTAAGCGCATCAAGCTGGTTGTTAAGCTCGCGCTGTTCGTGCCAGCGACTGGTCATATCAGCAATGCTTTGTTGATTCGACTGACGCTGCTCATCGAGTACCGCTATTTTTTGGCTGACTTTCTCTTTTTCATCCACACCGCCGATACGCTCAAGTTGTTGACTGAGATTATTAATATGCTGTTCTAATTGCACACCTTTGGCTTTTAATCTGTCGAGCTGATTGGGTATGGCAGTCTTGGATAAGCTCACCCGTGCCGCCGCCGTGTCTAACACACTGACCGCTTTATCAGGCAGCTGCCTATCGCTGATATAACGTGCAGATAGCTCAACCGCCGCTTGTAGCGCATCGTCGTCTATTAATATGCCAAAATGATCTTGCATCTTGGCACTCAACCCACGAATCATGGCTACTGCTGTCTCGATATCAGGCTCATCGACTTTGACCACTTGAAAGCGACGTGACAATGCTGCATCTTTTTCGAAGTATTTCTTATATTCTGACCACGTCGTCGCCGCAATGGTTCTAAGCTCACCACGTGCTAGCGCAGGCTTGAGTAAATTAGCCGCGTCATTTTGACCCGCCTGCCCGCCAGCACCAATCAAAGTATGCGCTTCATCGATAAACAGAATAATTGGCTGTAGCGAGGCTTGTACTTCTTCAATGACTTGCTTGAGACGGTTTTCAAATTCCCCTTTGACACTCGCTCCTGCTTGCAATAGCCCCATATCGAGACTGCGTATCGTCACGTCTTTGAGCTGGTCAGGTACTTGACCTACAACTATCTTTTGCGCCAGTCCCTCAACCACTGCAGTTTTACCGACACCTGCCTCTCCAGTCAAAATAGGATTGTTCTGACGACGACGAATCAAAATATCGATCAGTTGATGAATCTCAAATTCACGCCCTATCACTGGATCTATTTGCTCTGCACTGGCTTTAGCAGTCAAATCATAAGTATATTTATCCAACGCAGGGGTTGGCTTAGCTTCAGTTTGCTTAGTGTCTAAAGATTCTTGATTGTTAGTATCATCGTCTGCACTATTCGCACCATCATCAGCACCCTTATTGACGCCTTTATTACTGCTTGATCCACTGCCCTCAGTACTACCGAGACATTGACGCTCATAATCATCTTTGAGCGTGAAGCGATCAATATACTGTAGCTGTTCAGGAAGGGTTTTGAGTAGCGACTGATAACGCTCATATGCCAATAGCACGAGCAATATATGACCAGAGCGGATCTCTAAGGCGTTATTATTATCAATACTCTGACCATGTTGGCTGCTTGCCAGCTCCCATGCATCCTCTAACAACGCCATCAAATCCTGACTAAAAACAGGGGTCGAGCCTGTTGCTTGACCAAAGGTATTAAGCAAATCGGTTATGTCTGTTAGTAATGATTGCTGATTAATTTTATTCACTTTGAGTATCTGAGCCACATCATTGTGCGGCGTGGCAATCAGTTCATGTAGCAGATGAACAGTATCAACTTCGCGATGCCCGTTATTGATACAAAGCCTAGCTGCCTGCTGCAAACACTGTCGGCAACTCGGACTCAAGCGGGTAATTACAGCTTTTAACTGGCTCATAAATCTTTTCCTTTAGCATTCTTATTAGACTTAATACCAAACCCAAAAAGTAAGATTAGCTGTGTCAAACTCGCTTAGCCTACAAGTCGTAGTACTTTCACTCGTTTTCCTTGCCACTCTAATTTTTGTGAATGGTATAACATTATTTTTATTAAACTGGTTTATTAAACGGATGCATCAAAATTAGAGTGACTATTGAGCGTTATTAGTAAACAAGCAATTTACTTATTAGCAATAAAAGCTTTACTGAATAGGCAACGCATAGCGGGTGTCATCATGATGCTGAGTCGCAGGCTTCGATACCAAAAAGCCGCCGCGTCCTAAACCACCAAAGCCATCCTCAGATAACGACAAAGGGCTAATATATTGCTTATCTAATTCCAGCTGCATCTCGACCGCCAAGCTCACACCGCACCATTTACGAATAAAATCGATAATGAGGCGATACATATCCCCTGCAGGCAACAGTCTTAAATAGCGTTTGGCATCCAACTGATGAAAGACGATTCTAATTTTGCTATCGAACTGTACAGCCCGTGCGCCACAAAACGCTGACACCCCAAGTGCCGCATGCTGACCACCGAGTGCGGTCTGCTCGCTAGCGGGCAGATCAAACCACTCAGGCACGAACTGCTGAACGCTGACCGTACTATCTAAAAAATGTGACAATACATGCGCCAATTGGTCAGCGGTCAGACGTCCTGGAGCAATCATGCCAGCATAGGCAATCAAGCTATCGATTGCCGTTAGCTTCTTTGGCTGCCGTGCCAGTGCTCGCAAGCTCAGTAGGTAGCTGTCTTTTTTATGGTTTAATTCATACTGTAATGGCAGGTTATAAAACCAGCTGGCTTGTACATATAAATCCGTCAAACGATGATTAAACAAGTCTAAAAATGCCGGTGCGGCTTTATCTTTTGCATGGTGTACTCGCGAGGCCAAATGATCGGTATACATCGCTGGCAAGGCCGATAATGGGCCAGTCAATCCAATAACCGCTGGGTAAACCTCTAATTGCCTCACCTTCATTTCACTGGTATTTATTACAGTAGCATTGTCGTTCATGTTGTCTTCGGCAATGAGCGCCATCGACTCGATTTCGGCTTGCGGATAGACCAATGACAAGGAAGCACGATAACGCACCTCGATAGGTGCATGCCCCATACTGGCTTCATGACGAACCAAACGTAGTGCCTGCAATAGCTCGTAGGCTTGCGGCTTGGCAGTCAAATCCGTTAAATAAGAGGACTGAGACCGCTGCGTGGCTGACATCTATATATCTCCTCTTTAGTAACGGCATCACTGATGGCAACTTCAACGAAGCTATTTAAGCTGGCGTGATAGCCAAAAACATGGGCCAATAAATAGGCAAACTGACGGATACTGACCCCAGCAAAACTCTTTTGGTTAATATGTATGTCGATCACCGTACCACGTACAAAACCAGGCTGCGGCAAGCGCTGAATCCGCTGAGCTTTGATACTGGTGGTGACAGAGACGATGCCTTCTACCAGCAGTTTATTCGAGGCAGATTGAGTAATATCATATAGCGACAGATACTCTTTCATCAGCTCAGCATCTTGGGCGGCAAGTGATAAAAAGTTCAAACTGATCAGCGATATTAAGCGCCAACGCTCCTCACCGGTGTATTCAAAACGTGCCGTTCTGGTAGGCTGCTTTAATAATGACAGACTACTAAAGCCCGTCATTCCCTCACTAAACAAATCACCTCGGCTTTGACCGAATACCACTTGCGCGGGTAAGTCTCTATTGGTGCATAGCAAAGCGGCACTTATGCTGACCGCACCTGATACATCCTCACGCTGCTTTTCTACAAACATAATCTGATATTCGAAGCCCTGCTTAAATTCAGCCATATCTTTATCACGTTTGATATGATAATAACGACCGTCATCTTGCTGCTCATAGTGATTGAGCGCATAAAATGGATGATACTCACGTTGTATCAAACGATTATTACTTTGCTTGGACTCTATGACTTTATTGACCTCATAAATCTCATGCTGAAAGAGCGCACGAGTATCAGGTACCAAATCATAATAAATAGAGCGATGAGTGACTTGAATGGGCTTGGCGGCGGCCTTGAATAGATTTATGACTGGCGTACAGAATAACTTGATACTACTGCTACTCAACTGCTGCAAGTTTTTTAGGCGAATGGTGTTCTTTTTATCAAACTTAAAATAACAGCGAATCTCAAAACCACTGCTATCTATCTTTAAATTTGGACAAGTACGACCAAGATTGAGACGTAGAAAGTTAAATTTTTCTGGAAAGTAAAAATACTCTTTTAATAAAGCAGAGGCAGCATTACTCACGCGGTGACTCGGTAGAAGTTGCTGCTCAGGATCGAAGCCTATAACCTCAAATGGACTGCCTGTCACCTTGTTGACTTGCTGACCTTGGATGTGGGTCTGCTTGACATCACAGCACAAGATATCCCAGAGGCTGGTGCCTTGACTAGCATCCTCATCTATATATAAATCTAACGAATGATTGAATAAAGCCTGATAGTCAAAGCTCGGATTAAGACCTTTGAATTTAATGTTAATGCAGCCGTTAAGCAGTCCATGCTGATTATCGTACACTTCTTGGCGCGTTTCAAAATCGACGCTATCTATCTGTAGCGGTAATAACGTGACGTCTTGGGTTGATTGAAATTGACAAGCCGTGCCATTAATTTTTTGGGTGGTAAAACCATGACCCTTATTGATTAAAGTAGCCTCACTCATCGCATTGCCCTGCACCCCCAGATTAAACTGAGCGATGGACACCGAAGGAAAAGGCTTAAGATAATCGGGATAGACCACTTCAAGTAGAGACTCGGTAAAGTCTGCGTATGAGTCATCAAGCTTTTTATTGATGCGGGCACTAATCAGTGAAAAAGCCTGAATAAGGCGCTCAATATGCGGATCATCTACCGTATCGTGACCCATCAATAACCGATTGGCAATTTTGGGATACTTTTTGGCAAATTCTTTTGATTGTTTATTAAACAAACTAAGCTCATGCTCAAAATAAGGAAGTAGACTGTCCATGATGCCTCAATATATTTATCACTGCTAACTCTGCCGATTTAGCCATGTTGTCGATTATTTTACTAGGTAACGTTGCGAGCTTGGCTCAAAGAACGCATCAAAGCTCACCAACTCTTGGGCAGGATAAACTTTGAGCAAAGCCTCGATAGAAAAACACAGCTGATTGACATCTACCGCGCCAATATCTAGCGATACTCTGACATTCTGCAGACGACTGTCTTGCTGCTCGACCGTCTGCGCGATTTGTCGGCAGATATAATCACAGTCTGCAGGATTGGCACTACTTAGTCCTACAAAGTCCAATATGCCAAAATTCAGTATCGATGAACGTACATGCTGGTAACTTTCTAAGCGCTCTGATATCACGCAACGTGTGTTTAATAGCGCCTCTAAATCTTGCGCTACTGAAGACTTTAACTCATCGATATTAAGCCTGCGAACCACAAGCTCATGTGCTAGATGACGAGGGGCATCATCAAATAATTGCTCAAATAAATTTGGTCGAAATCCGACTTCCTTATTTGAAGCTTTGGCAGCATAGTTCATTGTTGATCGCATTCCTGTCTTATAAAACGGAAAAGAGAAAGGTCCAAATGTAAACCTTTCTCTTTTATCGTAACGTACTCATTATTTTTTATACTACCCAGACTTAAGCGGTATAAGTAGCAGTGTTGTTGGCTAGTGACCATTTCTTCGTCACAGCACCTTTGGCAGTACCATCGATATCTTGCTGGGTGTAAGTCCACTCAACTGCCGCATACTTGATACCAACTTTTTCAATTGGCACGCCTTCTGAGCGTACCGTTGGTTCAACGCTAGCAATGAGCGCATGCTTAAGTTTCACTTCAAGATATTTAACACGTTTGTCACCATTGGCACGATAAAAATCGATTTGAATTTCATCAAAAGTATAGCCAGCTGAACACGCTTCCCATAGCTTGGGACTGGTCGAGTCCAAATCTTTCATAAAGGTCATATCGGCATGTTCACAGCGCTCAGAGGTGTGACCACCAACGCTACTTGCTGTCGCTGATTTTGGCTGACGGATCAGGTGATCCCATGTATTTACTTCAAGCCAACCTTTATGCTCGCTATCACGAGACTCACCGTCAATTTTGTATTTACCACGGAACTGAATATAAATATCTTTCATATCACACACCTTTTAAAAAATTAAAGTTTAACGTTGGGTTTTAATAAACGATCAGCTGTTGCTAGACTGCGGCAGTTGAGTGACCAGACGCAAAGAAACAGACAATTCGTCAAGCTGAAAGTGTGGTCTCAAAAAGACCACGGACTTGTAGACACCAGGTTTGCCTGGCACTTCTACAACTTGTACAGAAGCTTCGCGCAGTGGGTACTGGGCTTTGGCTTCTTGTGAGGCTCCGTCGTCTAGCAAAACATAACGCGAAATCCAGTCATTCAAAAATGATTCGACATTGCCAGGCGCTAAAAAACTACCAACCTTGTCGCGCATCATTGCTTTTAGGTAATGAGCAATGCGTGATACTGCCATGATGTATTGCAGCTGAGTGGATAGCACCGCATTGGCATTGGCATCATCGTTTTGATACGTTTTGGCTTTTTGTACCGACTGCGCCCCAAAAAAGGCGGCATAGTTGGTATTTTTGCAATGCACTAATGGAATGAAACCCAAGTCACTTAACTCTTTCTCACGGCGATCGGTAATAGATATCTCAGTTGGGCATTTAAGCGCCAAGTCCCCTTCATCAGTCTTAAAGGTATGGACAGGTAAACCCTCAACCAAGCCGCCACCTTCCACACCGCGAATAGCCGCACACCAACGATAATCAGAAAAGGCTGAGGTCAATCGTGAAGCAAAAGCATAAGCGGCATTCACCCATAGATAATCATTGTGATCATTACCAGAGACTTCTTCAGTGAAGTTAAAGCCCTCTACCACTGTGCCATCTTTAGGATCATAAGGCAGACGACCTAAAAAACTAGGTACTGTCAGCGCCACATAGCGAGCATCCTCTGACTGTCTAAAGGCGCGCCAGCGTATGTATTCAGCCGTTTCGAATATCTTTGATAAATCGCGTGGGCGGCCAATATCAGTAAAGGAATCGAGTCCGAACATCTCAGCAGAAGCCGCCGACACAAACGGTGCATGGGAAGCAGCAGCAACATGAGACAACTGCTCAAGCAGATACATATCAGAGTTTTGGCGAGTAAATTCAAAATCGCCAACGATAGCGGCATAAGGTTCACCACCGAAGCTACCGAACTCTTCTTCGTATATTTTCTTAAACAGCGTGCTTTGATCAAAATCAATTGACGATTGAAAATCTTTAGTCAGTTCGCGCTTCGTAGTATTCATCATACGAATCTTTAGCATGGATTCCGACGGAGTCTGGCTACATAAATAATGCAACCCACGCCAGCTAGACTCTAGCTTTTGAAACTCGGGCGCGTGCATGACGGTGGTCAGCTGCTTGGAGATCAACGCATCAATTTGCGCAATACGCGCGTCAATCGATGCGGCTAAATTGTCTGATAATGTCACCGTGCCTTGCATGACTTCATTGGCCAGCTCTGCAATTTGCGACTTCGCGCGATTTTTTTCGTCATCGGACTTGGCAACGTTACTTTTATTGACGATTTCTTCGAGTAAGTCATAGCTCTCGCTATTCAATGGATCCGTTGCTATCTGCTGCTGGGCTTGAGCATTCATCGTTTAATCCTCACCGTCAGTTTGATTTTGTTCCGCCATTTTTTTGACTTGCTCAGTGTTCTTAAGCACGTCATCTAATAGGTCTTCAAGTTTTTCGTTGGCCGATATTTTGTTGCGTAAATCTGCCAAGCGATCTCGTGCTTGTACCAGTTGCTTTAATGGCTCAATTTGATCAGCAACCGCTTCAGGGCGAAAATCGTTGATACTATTGAATGCCAAATCAACTGCGAACTCGCCGCCTTTATCACTCAAGTCATTGCTTACTCGGAACGTCGCACGCGGTGCTAGACCTGACATCACCTCATCAAAGGTATCCAAATCTACTTCGACAAACTTTTTGTCTTTAAAGCGCGGTTGCTCAAGAGTAGAATCTCCTGAAAACTCTCCCAACACCCCAACGACAAACGGAATTTCTTTCGTTTCGATCGCATCGCCCACTTCAACGTCATAAGTCAAATGCACCCGAGGTGCACGTACTTTTGCCAGTTTCTTTTGTACACTGTCTTGCTTTGCCATAATAAGTTACCTCAGCAGTTTCTGGTTTCAACGTAATATACTGAATGGATCAGTAGATTTGGTGTTGCTACTTCTAGGGGATGATGGTTTAGCCGGTCTCTGAACAGGCTTCGCTTTTGGCACTGGACGTGACTTTTGTTTCACTGCTGCTTTTCTTTTAACAGGGGCGGCTGGTCTTTTGACGGCTGCGCGGCGCTTCGCGTTGGACACGCTTTTGCTTCTAGTCGATCGAGCCTTCACCACAGGCGCAGGTGGTTTTGGCAAAGACTCATCATAGTTAAAACCGTAGACTTCACCATATATCTTGCTAAGCGCGTGCTGATACTCAGTTAAAAATGCCGTATCCATATCATCCGTCAAGTAATCTGACTGTAATTGGCTCTGTGAGACAAGAGCACTGCTATTTATAAGGATGCTTTTGAGCGTGGTGGTGCTTTGACCTAAATCAATTGCTTCGCTCGCTGCGTAGACAGCATAAGCATGATAGCCATTGTTGGCGTAAATCTGAGCCAACAGCTCCCAAGCCAAAGAATCCTTCGGATTACGAGTTAGCCTCTGATTTAAGTCGGCAATCAATTGATGCAACTGCGGTGATTTTGCATCCGCATTTTTAAGGGCAGCATATTGGTTGATGATGCTTGACCCTGGATCTTGCTCTTGTATCGAAAGCTCACTATGAGCTGTACCCATAACCGATCCCATAATAAGTAGACCGGTCAAGATCGTCTTAGGTATTTTATTAGTGACTTTGATAGCGTTTTTAATACTTATCATCGTAAATCGGTGCTCGCTATTATTAATATGAGATGTATGCATCTGTTGACTCGATAATGGTTAATCAGCCGTACTAACCAAGGTCGTCATATTGGTTAAAGTGTCTTTGAATCTCGCTTTATCATTATCGTTCATCACCGCATTGTCACTATAAGCGTCAATATTACTCTCCGTTACTTTGACCGCAGAGAGCATAGCAAGTTGACGCGCTCCTACCAGCTGATCATCGAGACTCAATGCTTCGGTTGCCGCTCTTAATGAACGGGCGTACTTTTTTGATTGATAGTTGCTTTGAGCAATGGTCAGCCATTGCTGGGCTGTCACTGCACGCCCATCATCGACTTTCATAGCATCAGAAAGATAAGAGGGTGAAGGCTCATCCAACTGCTTAGCCACTGTTGGCTTAGAAACCGTTAAGGGCTGTGTGTTTTTCTTCGCGGCGCCACCGCACGCTGTCAGTAACACACTGGCACTGAAAATCACAGATAGCAGACCTACCCCTTTCAGCTTAGTACAATCAATAGAGTTCATAAGCAAATCATCATCATTAAAACAAAAAGAATAAGAGAAAGTATGACGTTATAATAGAATATATTTAGAACTAAAGTTCTTTAATGAAAAACTTGTTGCAAATCGATTATACAGATACTTGACAATATTTCAATAAACTCTATACTTTTCTTAGTATATATTTTAGCAGTGCTTACTTTTAAGCGACCGACTGTACCCTTAAATCTGCAGTCACGGGAACCTCCCTTATGCCTTCGCAAACCGCTCGTCTACACCAAATTACCGTTGATACCAATAATACACCCATTACCACCTTATATCCTGCTGCGTTCTCTTGGTCAAGCGCCATTGATAAAGTAGCTACTAGTCAGCTGTTGTTCTACTCACATGCTTTTATAGATTCAAACTCTTGTTTATCTTTGATAAATACATTTGTCTGCTTAAATACCCTTTCAGTTTCCCGTGAACCCAGTCATCGCACTGGGCTTATTAAAGCCGTCAACTACCAGCAGTCAGATGGCGCACTGCATTTTTACACGTTAGACATCGTCAGCCCCGATTGGCAATTAACCCAGTGCATTCATACTCGCAGTTTCATCAATCAATCTACGCTCGATATCGTCACTACCCTCTTTGCCGACTATGAATTTGATTGGCAGTTATCTGAGACTTTGCAGGCATCAGAGCGCTTGTCTTCTCAGCTTCCTATGCGCACCCAGTCGGATGTCAGTGATTGGGAGTTTATAACCGGGCTACTTGCTGATAGTGGTGTCAGTACCCTATGGATATCGGGTGATTCATTAGATAATTTAGGGTATCTGATGCTACTAAGCAGTTTTGATGAGACAGAGTTACTACCATTAGATTATCGTTATGCCCAGTCTTCTATCCAGTCAGGACAAGATACGGTTAATGAGCTACAAATGAGCACGCAGCAACTGGGTAGTCAGACGGTAATAGTAAAAGCAGATGGCTTAAGCGCGGATACTATTTATGAAGGCCAAGCCGCTGATGAGTCAGCACTAGCAATAGATGACACGACTGTGCTTTTAGGCGCGCCCTCACGCGTCGATAGCGATAGCGCAGCGACGGTGTTGGCACAGCAATGGGTGAATGCCAATCGCTGTCAGCGTGAACATTACCAAGCGACTGGTGCGATGCGAGGCATGGTGGTCGGTAGTCCTGTGAGTATTCATAATTTACCTACTATCGGTCGTTTGACTAGCTACTGTATCAGTACGCAGATGGTTGGGATTGAGCCGGACAGCGACAGCGTGTCTTATCATCATCAAGTATTTATCAAAGCGTGGTTACAACGTACGACGCAACAGAGCGGGATATTCCTCCCCGATCATGGCTTTGATATCGCTCGTGATACTGGGGTTTGGGTATCAGCGACGTTACTTGACGCCTCAATCCCCTACGCCCCTTATCCCAGTTCTTTGTCCTTTGCCAGTAGTACCTACCTAGGTCTCGCCCAAGCGCGTACTGGCAGCGCTACCACACCTAGCTATGACTCTAGTGTCAGCACTGATAATCTACAACAAACCATCACCACGCCTGTTTGGTCAGGTATCAGCCCTCACGATGACGGAACTACCCTGCCACTGCGCTCATTGCAGCTGTCATCGGGCGCAACCCATGGCTGGCAATTCGCCCCACGGCTTGGACAATCCGTCCTGCTTAACCATTGGTACGGCGATATTGACAGTCCAGTGATTAGCAGATCGCTCTATGACGGTATCGGTATGGGCGATATCGATGACAAAGACATCACCACTCGTGATGCAGGCTTATCTAATCGACATAACTTGCAAGGAGGATCTTCTCCTCGTTGGCATGGTGGTGGTTTGGGTCATTCGCAAATTAGTGAAGATGATACTCACAGTGGTTGGATTTCTGGTATTGCTCAATATGGGCTGACTTCTGATTCTGAGGTGACCATGAGCTTTGATGACACGCCTAATAAAGTCGGTCTCCAGTGGACGGTGAATACGGACAGCAAAGCCAATGCTGAGACACCAACCATCACTTCTAGCGCCACCTTTACCTCTGATGAGCATGTGCTTGAGCTTGGCATACTGCGTCATCGCTTTAGCAATCATCAATCAAGCGATAGCGGTCAAGGCATTAATCTGGCAAGCGACCATGGCTTACAAATCACCGGTGAGTCAGGCGTGCTGCTCTCCACTTTCGGTATCAGACATAGTCAAAGCGAGCACGAATCGGCTTGGGTTAATGATGCAGGACAGCGGCAATTAGGCTTAGGAGCTGAGCTGAGCGAGACGTTAGCGGAGGCTAAGCAGGCGCATCTACAATCGACCGAAGCGCTCAGTAATGCCCGAGCGTCAATAGAAGGGTTTAAAAGTACGGCGCAAATCATTGATGAGACGCTAGATACCGAAGTACTTGGCGCAGCCGATGTGATGCTGGTCAGCAAAGACAGCATTCTGGCCTCTGCAAATAATACCCTGTGGACGACGAAAACGATCGTCAGGCAATCAGGCGCTACTCAGTCGGATGTGGTGGCAGGCAATTATACGCTGACGGCAAATACGATTGACTCGCTCTCTGGGGTTGGTGGTCAAGCGGATCAGTCAGGGCTACATATCAGTGCGAATACCAAGCCTGTCGCGATACAAGCACAAGGCGGTGAGCTGCAATTGCATAGCCAACTTAGCATGACCATCGGTAGTGAGTCGGGTCAGGTGAATATCTCAAGTCCAAAGCGGATTAAGCTGCAAACCAGTGCAGGAGCGTCAATTACTATCGATGATAGCGGCATTAAGCTGGTGTGTCCGGGGGTGATTAAGATAAAAGCGGTGAAGAAGGGTTTGGTGGGTGGGGCAAGAGCTAATTATTCATTACCGATGATGCCTGAGACTGTTCCGTTGTTTAGTAATAAGCTTGATGCTTATGATTTGTTTTATCAGCACAATTTTAAAGATATCGAGTTCCAGATGCTACGACCTGATGGGCAGCTGATAGAAGGTGTATTAGATGAGCATGGACGTACCGCGCCAGTTATTAGTGATAAAGAAGAAGAGGTTGAAATACTAGTGGGCTTTAAAGATACGGATTGGGGTCTTGAGTTTGAACCTGACGAGGATGAAGAGACAGAAATGTCTGATGAAGATGATGGCAATGAGTTAAACGATTCTTTAGGCCAAGACTCTTATCAGGAGAGCAACGATGAGTAAAACTAAAAGTATTGTATTTCACCTCAAGTTTGTTGATCTTCTCAATAAGCCTTTTCCTAATTTATATCATGAAATTCGAGAAGCAGGACGCCTTATTAGTAGTGCTCGCTCTGATAGTGATGGTCTTGGCACGCCGATCAGCCGACCACCTGGCACTATACTAGTGGTTCATATTCGTCATCCGTTGACGAAAGAGATGATTAAGGTTAAGAGTTATATTAGTGTTCCTGCCAAAGAAGGTAAATACACTCTAAAAGCACCTTTTTATATTCAATTAGCCAAGCTCAAAGCACTTAGTGAAATTAGCGGCTCATACAAAAGAAGTACCCATAAAGTTGTGGCAGGTAAAGATGAGTACGAAGTTAAGAAAGGTCAAGATCTATACACCATTGCTAAAATGCATGACACAACATGGCAAATACTAGCGCAGCTCAATAAATCGACCATCAAAGACCCTGATAAAATAGTTCCAGGTCAATTTATTAAAGTGCCGCCAACGGGCAGTAGATTAACGGGCAAAACTAATGAGAGACCTGACTCATTAACCTCACAGACTCATTATAAAGTGAAAAAAGGTGAGACGTTATCTAGCATCTCACAAAGAAGTGGCGTGTCAGTAGAACAGCTTCAACGTATGAATGGGATAACTAACCCAACAACATTGCAAGCAGGTCAAACGATCAAGCTACGTAGCGATGGTTCAGCACAAACTCACACGACACCAAAACCCTCACCCACCCCCACTGCTAGACCCACGCCAAAGCAATCATCAAAACCGTCTTCTTCTGATGAAGATGAAGGGTTTTTCGGTGGTCTGCTTGAAAGTATAGAAGATGGTTTAGGCGCGTTAGGTGACAAGGCAAAAGAGGGTATAGAGGGTATCAATGACGCTATGAGCGGTGACAAACATGATAAACCTTCTGGTCAAGCGCCTGCAACTAGCACTGATTCAAATAGTAACTCCTCCAATTCATCTACATCAGGTAATTATACTATAAAAAGTGGCGATACATTGAGTGGTATTGCTCAAAAGCATGGTGTTAATACTAATGATTTAGCTCGTGCTAATGGCTTGAAACTAACCGATACTATTCATCCAGGTAATAAGCTAAAGATTCCTAAAGGTGGCTCTAGCAGTTCAAATACAGGTAACTCCTCTCAGTCAAGTAAAGCAGATAGTCCTGTTAACGTTACGACAAAACCAAGTAACAGCTCTGACGGTACTCCAAAGGATGTTGCTACAACAAATGGTGCTTGTATTTGTAAGGCGCATGATTTGATCTGGGGTAAAAATTTTAATTGTGATGAAAGGCTAAAAGTGATTGAGATATGCCAAAATCTATGGCCAAATAATTATTTAAAAACAGCGAATAATTTGATGGCTGTGTTTGCTTGGGAAAGTGGAGAGAAATTTGAGACAGGTGCTCCCAACCAAAGAAACTCTGGAGGGACAGGACTTATTCAAATAATACCATCTACATACAAAGACTTGACTGGTGAAGAGCCTATCCTAGAAACAATAGAAAATTATTGGGGTCATGGCAAAACCTTAAATAGAATTAAACAACTTGCTAATATGACTGTAATACAGTACTTAGATGTTGTTGAAAAATACTTTCAACCTATCAAAAATAAAGATTTAGAATTTATAGATTTCTATCTCCAAGTTTTGTTCCCTATCTCAAGTGGATTACCCGAGCACGTAGTTTTTGCGAGCAGCCTTAGTAAATTGGATCTACCTAATGAAAAACAAAGTAGAAAAATGGCTAGAGTAGCAGGTTATCCAAATAACCGCATGGATCCTAATGGCGATGAAATGGTAATGAAGTCTGAAATTGCACAGTCAGTTGAACATTACATAAAAGATGGTAAAAAGTATAGATCATTTGGAGCTTGTGAAAAATTTAGCGTTGTTGAGAAACCAGTTTCAAGTAGTAGTGACTGTCCTTCAAATATATTAGGTTGTTTTTGCAATAGAACAAAAAAATTACCAATGCGATCTGGTTTTCTAACTCATTCTCGTATAATAAAGCATCACACTCCTAAGCTTGAAAGAAGAAATTATACTAATAAAATTAAGAAAATAATTTTACATCGAACCGTGAATAGTTCAGCTCAATCAACATTTAACTCTTTTAATAGTGGATCAAAACCATACGGCACACACTTTGTAGTAGACAAAGATGGTAAAATTTATCAAACAGCCAACTTGAATAAACTTACTATACATGCTGGTAATGCAAACCCCTATTCAGTAGGAATTGAAGTTGTTGGTATGCCTTTAGCCCGAGATGGTAAAACGACAATGGGTACTAAGGATAGACCAGTCGTCAGATGGGAAAAATTAACTACTGACCAGACTCAAAGTGTTGCTTGCCTCACAAGATATTTACTTATTCATTATGGATTGGATCAATCTAATATAGCAGTGCATGAGGATGTTGCGGCTAAGACAGAAGGTGAAGGGAGGACAGTATACAATGCTATCAAAGACTATTTATAAAACTATAAGCGTATTATTAATTCTAGTATCTTTAGCTGCTTGTCAAGAGGAGGCTGAAGTTTACCAAACCTTATGTGTTGACACAGATACTACAGTTGCGAACGACATACCTGAAAAGGGTATTTTGTGGTCATTATCTACGGATGATATCAAACATCTGATACCGTTAATTACGCAAGAGTCATCTCGAAACATTTATATTATGAATTCTATTACTACTTGCGCAATGGAATTTGATGATATTAAAGTAGATAATAATATTTGTAAAATTGACTTGAATGCTGGGGCTTATGGTTATGCAGAATGTAATGATGGCTCTAAATACAGTTTCGGATGCTATCAAGAAGAGTGTGATCAGTACTTTCCATTTCCCTTTGAAGACGAAAGAGTATCTGATACAGAACCTCATCTTGCAAATGAACCCAATCCAATTATTGGAAAAGTATATGCCGAAAGCTATGAAAGCTACCTCAATAAAATGAATGGAAAATCTGTCGAAGGTAAAATAGCTGTAAAAATTTATTTTGAAAACTCAAATTCAGATAACTCAAGCTATGTTATTCGGTATGTGAGTAAAGATTCACCCCTAAAAAACAGCATCCAAGAATACTTGAACGGTTTAACACTAGAGGAGGAAAAACTAGGGTTTGAAACAAGTAATTTTAGTAATGATAGCTTTCAGGTGAAAATTGAAAATAATGTTGCTTTTATAAATTTCAGTGCTAATGATTTAGCAAGGGATCTAGAATCTCCTCAGCAAGTAATTGACTTCACCCATTCTATTAGCATGACCTCAGAGCAATTTGACACTGTCAACAGAACAGAGATTTGTGTTAATAATACTTACAACTATCAAATGAGTTTTTTTGCCAATGTAGATTCTGTAGACTGTCCTTTTAGCTTCTAGATCAACAATCTAGCTAATGACTTAAGCCCTGTTACCTCCATTCCTCAGTACGGTTACATCATCGCCCGTGACACTGGCGTTTGGGTATCCGCGCGTCTGCTAGAGTACTCCATTGCCTATTGCCCTTATCCCAGCGCCTTGTCTTTTGTCAGCAGTACTTATCAAGGTCTCGCCCAAGCACGTACTGGTGACGCAAACACTTCGTTCTCTCCAAGTTACGACTCAAGTATCAACATGCCCCCTGCTGTCAAATCCGTAGCAACAACTTGGGGGATTTTAGTTACGCAGCCTGACGGTAAAAGTCAAACTACACCTGTCTTGGCGATTTATACCTCATACCCTTTTGAATCCTAATTTGGTTGTAATACAGCTCGATTTCATATATTTAATGATATCGCTGATTTAGCTATGCTAAATAAACCTTAGAGATAAAATTGATCATTAACTTTGCAATTTATCACTATTTTGCACTAAAAACGTTAAAACCAAACCAAAAAAAGCCAGCCACCTAAGTGACTGACTTTATTTAAAATATTTGGTGGAGATGGCGGGAGTTGAACCCGCGTCCGCCAGCATTACGCTCATGAATCTACATGTTTAGTTTCTGTCTTTAGTTTTAATCTGCACCGATCCGACAGTCAGGATGGATTGGACGATTCTCTACTTTTGAACCCAAGCGATTGAGACAATCACTTGTGGCGAGCCTACATGCGGACGCTTCAACTTAGTTGACCAACTGTAGGTGATCAGCAACTAAGTAAACAGGTTTAAACCATGTAAACAGGGTTTAAGCTGCTAGAGCGTAATTTTCGTCGTTTGCGACTATAACAATATATGTTTGATTAACGAGAGGACATATACTCTCGACATGCATCATTGAGTTTCATTACCAGCGTCGAAGCCAGAACATCCCCAATAAGGTCATCTATTATATAGGACTTATACGTCGACTTTCAACCTATATAATATCTATATTACATTACGTTACAGCTGCACTCTCTAAGCCAGTACTTTATCGAGCCATTTACCGATATTTTGAATCTGCGGCATGCAAACTTGATGTGCCATCGGATAAGTATGATAAACAACATTATAGCCTTTAGCGGATAATAACTGCTGCGCCTGCTCGCCCAAAATTACAGGAACAACTGGATCATGCGTACCATGCTCAATCAATATTGGCATATCTTTATTAGCAGCGCTATAGCTAATATTATCATTAGTCGCTAGATAAGTAGAGAGTGTCATCAAGCCAGCTAAACGCTGTGGGTAGCCAAGTGCCACATGATATGCCACTGCTCCACCTTGCGAAAATCCTGCGATTACAATGTGTTCAGGCTTAACACCACGCTCTATCTCACGGCTGATCAAATCACGGATTTGCTGCGCAGACTCTTCAATCTGAGCGACATCGACTTTACGCTCTAGGCTCATCTCTAAGATGTCGTACCATGCTGGCATGACCATACCACCATTCACCGTCACTGTGCGCTTTGGTGCATGTGGAAAAATAAAACGCACTGCCATATCATCCGCTAAACCGAGCTGTGGTACCACTGGCTCAAAATCATGACCACTCGCGCCCAAACCATGTAGCCAAATAACGGCTCGATCTATCGTTTTTTTGGCAGGGTTATGCTCAACGATAACGCACTCTAGATATTCACTCATCATTTATCCTTAATAATATTCAAAAATTTAAATAGGGTTAAAGTTACAAAATAGGTTCGGTTGTCATCATTCCTTAAACATAACTCGGTACTTTGAGTGCTAGTTAAATGACAATAAAAGTTATTCTTATTATTTTGCACTTTTTATGGAGACAGTTTACATGACAATTTCGGATAATTCAGTGGCTAGGCTCAATCAACTTAAAAAATCGCCATTTAAAACAATCAAGCAGATCAGTATAGCGACGGCACTGGCTATCATTTGCACCCCATCGACGGCCGCATACGATATGCATAGTGGCATATTGGCTCAAACATCCACTCAAACTATTAAGCCCTCACTAAAACAGGCATCAAAAAACTTGCCTACTAAGCCTCAGTCTTATACTTATGGCGTGCGTCCATTATATTTGGTCAATGATATGGATGCAGGACCATTGAAAGATGAGCTCATGGCTTGCAGTGCGCAAACCCCTAGCAAGACAGATTTCTCGATTGCGCATCGCGGTGCGCCATTGCAACTGCCAGAACATACTTATGACAGCTATATTGCCTCAGCACAAATGGGCGCAGGCATATTAGAGTGTGATGTTGCTTTTACTAACGACGGTGAGCTGGTATGCCGCCACGCGCAAAACGATTTGCACACCACCACCAATATTCTTACCACCCCGCTAGCCAAGCAATGTACTGTGCCGCCCATCATAGATGCCAACGGTGTACTAACCAATGCAGACAGCATTGAATGTCGAACGTCAGACATTAGTGGCAGCGACTTTAAAACCCTGACGGGAAAAATGGACGCAGTCAATAAAGAAGCCACCACCCTCAGTGGCTATATGAATGCAACTGCTGCATGGCGAACCGATTTATACTCACAAAATGGTCAAGTGTTAACGCTAAAAGAACATATTAAACTGGCACAAAGACTAGGTGTGAAGCACACGCCTGAGCTGAAGTCTCCAGTGGTCAATATGCCGTTCAACGGCTATAGCTTAGACGCTTATCGTCAGCAACTTATCGACACTTATAAAAGTGCAGGTGTGGTAGCCAGTGACGTGTATCCACAGTCATTTAATATTGAGGATATAGATTATTGGATCAAAAATGACCCTGCTTTTGGTGCTAACGCTATTTATTTAATTGATGATAGCAATGAGACAGCAATTGGTAAAACCTTTGATAAAAACGACCCCGCCACTTGGAAGCATCCACTGGCCAACATAAAAGCACGTGGTATAAAAACCATCGCACCACCGCCTTGGATATTGGTTACTACTGATGCTAACGATAAAATGATACCATCAGCCTATGCCAAACAAGCCAAAGCGCTTAACTTAAATATCATTACTTGGTCAATTGAACGCTCAGGGCCGTTAGCGGCAGGCGGCGACTGGTATTACAGCGACTTAGGCAAAGCCATTAATAATGATGGCGATATGATGAGCTATATTGATGTGCTGGCGCAAGAGGTTGGCGTGAAAGGTATTTTTTCGGACTGGCCTGCAACCGTCACCTACTATGCCAACTGTAAAGGCTTAAAATAGTATGCGTTGAATCAAAAAACGTCGTTAGAAACTACCCGTTTAAAAGACCAACTTAGCATTTAAAAGATCAACTTAGCATCGATTGAGTTGGTCTTTTTTATTAATGCTTTTAATGAATAATTTAAAATATTTGAAGTTTTTTTTGATAGTATCGGTACTATTTAACTATCATACTTCAGCTTTTCCATCAATTTTTCACAGCGATTGATGAGTGCTAGCAAAATGTAGCACTACTTTTATGCTACGATAATTTAATGGATTGATACTTACTGTATGACACCTTATTAACATTTTCCAATCTTTGTAAATATAGCTGTGATTGACGCTACTTTAGCTTAATTTTTTTATAAAACGATATAACGCTTATGACTCATATTTTATTGGTAGAAGATGATCCCGCTATTGCTATGTCGCTTAAAGTGACTTGCAAGCGTGAAGGCTGGCAAATCACTTGGTTAGATAATGCCAGCAGCGTACTACCGTTGCTACGTAGCGAAAAAGCGCAAGATTTATCAGCGATTATCTTAGACGTAGGGTTGCCAGACGGTGATGGTTTAAGCCTATGCCAGCAGATACGTCATGCGCCTGATGTAGGAACGCTCAAGGATGTGCCTGTGGTATTTTTGACTGCACGTAGTGATGAGGTCGATCGTATCTTAGGTTTAGAGATGGGCGGTGATGACTATTGTGCCAAACCCTTTAGCCCTAGAGAGTTGGTCGCCCGCCTAAAAGCGATTTGGCGACGTGAGCAATTACTTTATGAGCAGGCTGCCAACAACCATACAGTAACAGCAAATAATAGCGCCGACCACGCTTTATCTAACAATACTTCACTAAGCAATGGCTCTTCTAATAACATGTCGGGGCAAGCGCTGACGTTTGATTGTCAGTCTGGTATCTGGCATTATCAACCGCTCAATTACTCGCTACTGTGGCAAGAGCAAAAGCTTGAACTGAGTAACACTGAACGCAAAATCTTATTGACCTTATTAAAAGCGCCCAATCAAGTATTTAGCCGTGAACAGCTACTCAATGCTGTCAGTGATTATCCTGACCATCGCTTGGCACGGACGATTGACAGTCATGTCAAATCCATTCGTAAGCAGCTGGCAAGCGTCGATTCTAGCATTGAAGTCATTCATACCCATCGTGGTCTTGGCTATGCGTTATGTCCAGCTTAGGCTTTGATGTTCATTCGCTGCTAAATAGTATATTTATACGCTCAAAGCGACCTTACCGAGTACTAATAGCAGTATCAAACCTATGACTCATCAAACCAATAATAGTGCTAATACCAGCCAAAGTAATTGGTATGCAAAACTGCATCCCATTGGCACGGCACAACAAACGGCTGACCCAAAAAAACTGCTGAATTTAAGTATCTTTTTTAGGATCTGGTTGGCAGTGGCTTTAGTGCTGATTATTTGCGGCATCGTCGTGTTTACTCAGCTTTTTAGCTACGTCAAGCCGACCGTGCAGCAAGTGATTGAGGACACGCTCTTAGACACCAGTAAACTACTAGCAGCCAGCCTACAGCAACCACTGCAATCAAAAGAGCTGTACGATGAGGATTATCAAAGCCAACTTGATACTGCATTTATTAATACCTTAGCAAACAACAATATAACCCGCCCAGACATCAAGTATGATGAAAAAACCTATAGTAGCTTTCGAGTCTATGTCACAGACAAGCAAGGCACGGTCATCTATGATTCATTCCGCACGCCTGACAATGCTGAAGGACAGGACTATAGCCGCTGGAATGATGTCTATCTCACCTTAAAAGGCCAATACGGCGCGAGAAGTACGACACGAGATCACAATCAGCGCGATGGTACGGTCATGTATGTGGCGCAGCCAATCAAGGATGAGGCAAGCAATATAATTGGCGTCGTTAGCGTCGGTAAGCCAGTCGCGAGCGTGCTGCCTTACTTGGACAATACTCGTCGGCGTATGCTGATTACTGCCTTGCTCATTAGTATTGTCGCTCTTATTTTAGCTGGGCTCGTGGCATGGTGGCTTAAACAAAGCATCAGCCTTGTGACCCAATATACCAAGGCGCTGGCAGAAGACACCAAAAAGCCCTATTTTTACTTAGGTCATGAGCTCAATAGCTTGACCGATACCATTGAAACCATGAAGCATCGCTTAGAGAATAGAGGCTATGTCAACGACTATGTGCATACGTTGACCCACGAGCTAAAAAGCCCGTTGACGGCCATTCGTGCCAGTAGCGAGCTGCTAGAAGACGACGGCTTGGATGAAGACGATCGGCAGATACTTATCCAAACCGTTGGTGAACAAAGTATAAAAATGCAGCAATTAATCGATAGGCTACTGTTACTCGCTAAGATTGAACAACCGACCTTTAAACTGAATCAACAACTTACTCCCTTATTACCGTTGATGCAGAGCCTTGCAAAAGACAATACCGCGAAGTTGCAACAGCAGCACCTAGCCCCTATTCATATCTATGTAGATGATAAAGTAGTTAGTGAATCATCACCTTTAAACGCAAATATATCCGCTCATATTAACGTTTTTGCCGATCAATTTTGGTTGGTACAAGTGCTGCAAAACGTCTTGGACAACGCCATTCATTTTGCTGAAAGCACAATCAACATTTATATTCACCGCTCAGCACAAAGCGTCAAGATCGATATATTTAACGATGGTCAGTTATTGCCAGATTACGCGGTGACTAAAGCGTTTGACCGCTATTTTAGCTTGTCTCATCACGGTCATGTGCATCACGATCACTCACATAACAGCCACCCACATAACAGCGATGCTACTTATGGCGTTGGCCAAAACGCTAATGAAGCAGATTCCTCTACCGCATCCGCGCCTACACCCAAAAAGGGCACAGGACTGGGGTTAACATTGGTCAAACAAGTCATCGAGCATCACGGTGGTCAGGTCGCTATTAATAATATTCATACGCATAGTGAGGGAGAATTTGCGGGTATCAAGCAACGTTCTGGGGTTATGGTCAGCATTACCCTACCCTTGGCTCAAGAATAAAAATTTATGACAATTCATTAAACTTCCATCATTCCTACACAGGTTTTCTATCTCTTTATTTTATGATGCTGTTATTCAAATTCGTCATCAACAGTAAAAGTAGAAACACTATGAAAAACCTTATTAATCAAACCCAAGTTCTAGAAAACTGTTTAGGCGGTAGTCGTCATTTTTGCCTACAAGCGCTGTCATGCGAAGGTATTGATAGTATTGATTTTGGGCATTGGCTAGCCATTCCTAGTCAGCAATTACTTCTGGTGTTTCGTCATCAGCAATGTGTGGCGGTTAATGATTATCCATTGCTTGCTTAAATCACTAAGTGCCCAATATGGTTAACATGTCATCACTAAACAAACCACTAAAAGTATTACTACTATTTCTTGTAGTATGGTTTATTTACAGCGAATTTTTTGCTACTCATATTAAATTAATCAATAAAACAAACTATGATATTTACTCAGTAAAAGGCGAGTATCTTTCTAAAAGCACAGACGTAAGCTCAGAAGAGATAGATAAACAACAAAGGTTAGTTATCACACCTAAAAGTGAGGAGCAGTATTCAATTCGTTTTAGCGCGCAAACAGCAAATCACCCAATAGACATCTCAATAGGTTGGGATACGCGCGTATATGATAATAATGGCGACCGTATCTCAATGATAGACAGTCAAGGTAGCTCCTTCATATTTTCAGAAGATGGCTTTTGCGACTACGACATCATTATTCATGAGCAATACGCCGAAGCTAAAGGATCTAACAAGAATTTTTGTTATAGAAGAATACTCTTACATTCCGCTAAAAATATCATTGTCACAGAAGGGTAAATAGCTTCAAGATATAAAAGCTGAGTGGTAAAGTGCATTACGGTTAGATCACTAAATAGCTTATAAGTTCTAAAATAGAAAAGTCTTTTACCTTATCAATGAAATCCATCAACAGGGAAAAGACTTTTCTTGAATAATTAGCGAAATCAAACCACTAAGTAATCGATTCTACTGGTGGCTTTACATCCGCATTTTGACCGCGATGGCGCAGATAGTGATCTAGCAAGACAATGGCTAACATGGCTTCTGCAATCGGCGTGGCACGGACACCCACGCAAGGGTCGTGGCGACCTTTGGTTAGCATCTCAATTGCTTCACCCTCTGTATTGATGCTCTTGCCAGCGGTAGTAATACTAGAGGTTGGCTTGAGCGCGATACTGACCCGAATATTTTGACCCGATGAGATACCGCCCAAAATACCACCAGCATGATTGGCAGTAAAGCCGTCCGGCGTCAGCTCATCACGAGAGCGATGACCAAACTGCCCTGCGACCGCCATACCATCACCAACCTCAACGCCTTTGACAGCATTAATACTCATCATTGCATGAGCAATGTCCGCATCGAGGCGATCAAATACTGGCTCACCTAAACCGACTGGAACACCGCTAGCAATAATCTCTAGACGGGCGCCGCAGCTGGTGCCTTCTCGGCGCAAGCTATCTATCAAGGTTTCAAAACGACTGACGGCATCAGCATCCGCACAAAAGAACGGGTTGCTATTGACAAAGTCCCAATCGATTTGCTCGGGGTTGGTGACCTGACTATATTCATTACCAATCTGCGTCACATGGCCATGAATTTGTACGCCCAAGCGATCTTGCAGATACTTCTTAGCGATAGCGCCCGCCGCCACGCGCATTGCAGTCTCACGCGCCGAAGAGCGACCGCCACCGCGATAATCACGAAAACCATACTTCATACTATAAGTATAATCGGCATGACCGGGACGGAAGGTGTCTTTGATTTCGCTATAGTCTTTGGATTTTTGATTGGTATTACGAATCAGCAGACCAATAGAAGTACCTGTGGTTTTGCCTTCAAATACACCAGAGATGATCTCAACTTCGTCAGACTCGCGGCGCTGGGTCGAGTACTTAGACGTGCCCGGCTTTCGGCGATCCAAATCAATCTGCAAATCTTCTGCGGATAATGCTAAACCCGGTGGCACGCCATCAACGATTGCCATGAGACCGGCACCATGCGACTCACCGCAGGTGGTGACCGTAAAAACTTGCCCGATACTATTGCCTGCCATATTTATCCTTAAACAAGTAAACGTAACTTATGCTTATTTGATCAATCGTTTGTAATTTTTGACTGCTAATTTATACTTATTTATGACTGTCTAACATCTGCACAAAAGGAGCGAACAGCTGACGATGTGCCATTAGCTCATCATAAGTAATCGCAAACACCCCATGACCACCATGAGCGAACTTTAACCAGTCAAACTGAATCTCAGGATAGGCTTGCTTTAACGCCCACTCACTATCACCCACTTCACAGACCAGTAAGCCTTCTGGACTGAGATAGTCTGGCGCTTCAAAAAGAATGCGGTGTACCAAGTCCAGTCCATCTTGACCAGCTGCTAGCGCATGCTCAGGCTCGTATAAAAACTCTGGTGGCAAGTCTGCCATGATAGCAGCATCGACATACGGCGGATTGGTAACGATCAGCTCGTATTGATTTTCAGCAGGAATCTTGGCAAACAGATCCGACTCAATCACATTCACTTGATGGCCAAGATCATGATGATCGACATTGACCATCGCCACTTCAAGCGCGCCTTTATCAATATCTACAGCATCGACCAAGGCATCGACGAAGCGCGTCGCCAAGGCAATAGCAATACAGCCAGAGCCGGTGCATAAGTCTAAAACACGCTCAGGCTGTGATAGCTGCTTGACATCCAAACCATGATCATAGAAGGCAGTAGCCTTATCATTGACCGTCATACCCAGTGGCTTCGCCAGCTCATTGACATCAAAATACGGATGGAACTGTTGACGTATTAATTCTGCTACAGGCGAGCGCGGAATGAGCACGCGCTCATCAACATAAAAAGGCAAATCACAGAAGTAGGATAAATTGATCAAGTAGCTTAAAGGCTTACGCTCAGCGATACGCTCTTCTAACAGGCTCAATACCAATTGCTTCTCTGACGTGGTCAGCCGGCAGTCTAGAATCTGCTCATTCGCGGACCAATCTAACGACAACGAGTGCAATACAATCGCTGATGCTTCAGCAAACTCATCTGTCGTGCCTTGAGCCACGACCACATCATAGTTACGAAGTTGAGTGACCGAAAAACGTATAAAATCACGAATACTAACCAGTTGCTCGCGCGCTTCTTCGAGCTCTGCATGCAAGTTGGCAAATTCATCGTGCTCACCGAGAAGGCCTGTCTTCAAATCGTACTCCATCTCACCGTCCAAGCCCTTAGGCTCAGTCTCATTGAAGTATTGGTTTTGAAACTCTTCTGCGCTCATTGTTTGGTCTTCTGACATATCGCACCTTGCTGATTACATGTTCACTGACTACATGCGGATGGGTTAAATCGCTCTCTATAAAAAGCCGACTTATTAAATAATAATCTAGCCCTACATTATAGACGCAAACACTAGGTTGCGCCAATCACTGTGTTTTTTAGTTTACTAAAAACAGAAAAACACTGAGTGTATTGAGTTAGGCCATGTTCTCATGTTAAAAATGGTCATAAAAATGAGATAAATTGCCGTCAAACGAGGAAAATAGCACAAATAATATCGAGATATTAATCAGCTGTTTGACGACGTTTGGCAAAGTTTAGCCATTTTTAGCCCATTTAAACACAAGCGCTTGGATTGAAAACACGCCCTAGAATCTAGCAAAAATCCATACACACCATGGCTAAATTATTGCCCAACTGTAGTGAATACGTCAGCAGTTGACGTTTAGTACTATATAGGTATAAAAATATGTGTCAAAAGTTTGCGAAGCGTCTCAATTATGCGCATAATAGCCGCATTAGTAGCAACCACAAGTAACTTAAATATGATGAAAATAAAGCCTCTTATTACCGCCATATCTATCGTAGTCGTTAGTGCCAGCGTGAGTGCGCTTGCCGCCACCGCTGATAATACTCGCTCATTGCCAGTACGCACATCCGACTCCATGCCTAGCCTCGCTAAGAAAGTGAGCCTTGATGTGCAAGAGAATCGTAGCCGCTCAGTCGATGGTCGCGCTCCCGCCACTACTGCTAAGCCAGCTGACCGCATGACGCAATTGATTGATTCAAAGCAAGGCCAAAAGCCGATGGCAGCCGCTCAATCGAGCACTGCTGATAATATGAGCGCAGAAGAGCTGACTCGTAAAGATGAGCAATCTGACAGCACTGATGATATTAGTGAAGGTCAAGCCGTTGCCGCCCCTAGCGATGTCTCATCTATTGACTCCTCTGACCCTTTGTCTTTTGAGTTACCTGAAAGCGAAAAGCGTCAAGATTTTAGCGATGACCCTACCATCAAAAACATCGAAGACAAAGATGGTAAAAGATACACCACGCTAAACTTGTCCAACTATGCCAAACAAGTCAATGATGCCGTCTGGTCACCAAGCATGAAGGTCAACTCAGCGATGACTATTAAAATGCAGGCATTACTCGATTGGAACCATGCTTCACCGGGTCCTATCGATGGCGGCTGGGGTATGAACAGTAAAAAAGCCTTGATCAACTTTCAAACCATGAAAGGTTTGCCAGCAACCGGCAAAATGGATCAAAAAACATGGAATGCCTTAATCAAAAACATTCCTGCCAATAAGCCCGTGTTAGTGACTTACACACTGACTGAAGATGATCTCAAAACCAACTTCGCGCCTACCCCTGCTGGCTCAGAAGCGAAGTCGAAAATGAAAGGTTTGTATTATCAAGATATCAAAGAGATGCTGGGCGAACGCTTCCACATGGACGTACGCTACTTAGATAAGCTAAATAAAAATAAAGCTTACCAAGCTGGCGAAACCATTACAGTCCTTAACACCCGTGGACCGCTGAATCAGCGCATCAACCGCGTTGTCGCCAATAAAGCAGACAAAACATTGTACGCCTACAATGATGACAAATTGGTCGCCACCTACCCAACGACTATTGGTAGCGATGCCACACCGTCTCCACAGGGTACTTTCAAAATTATCAACAAGGTAAAAATGCCTTGGTATAAAGCGACTGTCGGTGACGGTGCTCAGAAAAAGGTTCATATGCTGCCACCAGGACCGAACAACCCTGTCGGTGTTGTATGGATGGGCTTGTCTAAACCGTCTTATGGTTTGCATGGCTCGCCAAAACCTGAAGGTATCAGCCGTCAAGCATCAGCAGGTTGTGTACGTTTGACTAACTGGGATGTACTAGAGGTGTATGCCAACATTGAGAATGGCGCAACCGTTGTCCTAAAATAGTTTAGTTTAACAAAATGCTCAATGAAAAAAAGACCCTGTTAAGAGGGTCTTTTTTTATGACTGAGTTTCACTCAATTTTTAGATACTTACTATCAGAGAGCAGCAAAACAGCTTCCTAAAGCAGCGTCTTATTGGCGCTTTTCTTATGATACATCCACGCTTACTCTACAAAGTAAGCTTTCCGTATTTAACGTGCCAATGTAAAGTAACGGTATAAAATAACGATGTAAAGCACTCGCTTAGAGCATCAATTTAAAATATAACCCGTAAAGTAAAAATTGCCCACTGCCCTATGACTTATACTTTATAGCCTTCCTCATTACCAGTGATGCTGCCTACTTTTTTGGTAAAGTACAATCCTGCAGGAATAGAGATCAAGATACCTGCGGCTACTGCCATTTGGATATGTGGAATCTGATTAAACCCTGTAACCAAGGCGCCAATCATGAATACGCCAATGGTGACGGTTGCTGCTATGGAGTAGATGACAGAAAATAATGGCCAGTTCATAATTTATTCCTCATTTTTGTTGTGGGTATACTCCCTTTATACACTAAATCCACAAGGAAAGTAAGTATTTAATCCAAACCTTTAAGCCAGTTATAACGGGTGACTCAGCATAAAAGCCTTGTTATAATAAGGGAATTATCTGCAATATTATTTATCGTAAAAAATCGTAAAGTATGATGCTTTTATCAGTATTAGTTGATTTCCCATCCGCTTACTTCTCGCCTGCCTAGTCGCAAAAAACTCCTACGGTTTTCTACATTTATCATTACAATAGCGACTTTCTGTCATTCGCTAAGAAAGTTTTTCACTATGACCTTATCTAATAAACAGTCAGCTGTTGAGTCAGCAACGACAAAAGATGCCTTAGACCAGATTGATGCTCAGCAGGTGTCAGAGTCTATTGCTAATAATAATGCAACTGATGAAGCTAATGTCGATGAAATGTCGTGTCCAAATGATAAAATCCAGACTCATAAAACCTTGGATAATGAAACCTTAAACAATGAAAATCCAAGCAATACTGAAAGCGACATTGAGCAAAATGACATTGAGCAAGACGGCATTGAGGAAAATGATCTAGGTGCTCAACATCCTGAAGCTAAAGTAAAGATGGAGTCGCTTGGACCCGATGTGGTAGTGGCGAGTGTTGAAACATCGGAGCCAGAAACCCAAGCATCTGCCGACATGGAAAAAACAGAAGTTGGCGCGTCAAATGCTGATGATGTAGAAAAGCAAGGTACTGAAGATAGTCAGGAAACCCTAGTTGATGAAGCCACCGTTGAAGCAGAAGCTACTGACGATTCTAGGGTGCTAACCGACGCTAGCAAAACAATTGACCATGAATCCACGGCGGATGCGACGGATCCCAAAACAGACGAAAGTATGTCCATACAAGGTACAAGTGCAGAAAATACAGTAGAACCTGAAACACTAGTCACGCCAGCCTCCAAAGGAAAAACGCAGCCCAATGCCAAAGCGTTGACTGCTACTGAAAATGAATCTAAAAATGAGTCAAGCAAAGATGATGCACTAGAAAAAATGCCTAACGACGAGGCAGAGAATAACGACAAAGAGGAAGAGAAAGAGGACGAAGTCAAAGAACAAAAAGAAGCCAAACTGGAGTCTTATAAGCAGTTTGTTGCTGAGCAATTCAGCAACCAAAAGGTAGACTATCCAGAAGTACGAGTCAGAATCGAGGCCAACGCTCTGCCTAGCAAAATGTATTTTATTATGAATATACTTTCTGCCATCATCGCCAGTTATGGGTTGGTAACCAATTCAGCTGCCGTGGTCATTGGCGCCATGTTGGTTGCCATGATGTTAGGTCCCATTACTGGCATAGCATTAGCGATTATTGATCATCGTATGCCATTGCTACGTAAATCACTGATTACGGTTATCGTCGGCGTATCATTGGTCGTACTGGTCGGCTTCGTCGTCGGTTGGCTGCACAAAGATCAGCCATTAACGACAGAGATACTATCGCGCACTCAGCCGACCTCGATGGATTTGATGATTGCCTTAGCAGGTGGTACTGCTGGTGCTTATGCGATGGTATCACCGCACCTATCAGTGGCAGTGGTCGGCGTAGCAGTAGCAACCGCTTTGGTGCCGCCACTGGCTGCCAGTGGTATTTTATTTGCCAATGGCGAGATTCAGCTAGGCTTTGGCGCCTTACTGTTAGCTGTTACCAACATTATTGCCATCCAATTTACCAATGCGCTTGTATTATGGCTTTTAGGCTTTCGTCGTTTGGTCAAGGACGACTACAAATCAAACACCTACCTGACTTTTTTGCAACGTAATGCAGTGACCCTATTGTTGTTAGCAGGGTTGGGCACTTATTTAACTATTAATCTACAAACCAACGCCAAGCAGCAAGTCTTTGAAAGCAGCGTCAAAGAAGCCATCAACAGCTACTTTATTGATAAGGGTAACGTACTGACCAATACTCAGTTTGATACCTCGAAAGAAAATAAAGTCGTACGTGCGGTCATTCGCGGAGAGACGACGCCTACCTCATACGATGTACGACAAATCGAAACTGTCATTACCCAAGATATGGCAGAGAATTTCCCTGAGTATTTACCCATTAAGCTACAGCTGCGCTACTTGCCAGTACAAGTCATTGAGTCCAATCCATTGATACAAGACAAACTCGACAAGACCGATGCGGCGATTTTGACCAATTAGCTTTTATGCGCTACCAAAACCATCGACTATTTAGAGACGCAGAATAACCTAGCAGTTGTAACTCTTGTACCAAGAGCTTGGGCGTTTGTGCTAAAATCGCTTGCAAAATTATTTTACTTTATCTATTCAATTCTATCCGTCAGTAAGGAGCCGCTGTGAGCCAGCCATTTCGCTCAGCCGATATTCGTCAAGCTTTTATCGATTTTTTTATAAGCAAGCAGCATACCCCTGTTTCTTCATCTAGCCTAATTCCGCACAATGACCCGACATTGCTATTTACCAATGCCGGTATGAATCAGTTTAAAGAAACGTTTTTGGGCATGGAGCCGCGTGATTATACCCGTGCAGTAACCTCGCAAAAATGCGTAAGAGCGGGCGGCAAGCATAATGATTTGGACAATGTTGGCTATACGGCGCGTCATCACACCTTCTTTGAGATGCTGGGCAACTTCTCCTTTGGCGATTATTTTAAGCAAGCGGGTATCGAGTACATTTGGGAATTTTTGACATCCGATGAATGGTTGGCTATCGATAAAGATCGTCTATATGTGACCATTTATGAGACTGACGACGAAGCCTTTGATATTTGGCATAAAGACATCGGTATTCCTAGCGAGCGTATTATCCGTATTGGTGATAATAAAGGCGCGCCTTACGCATCAGATAACTTTTGGACGATGGGCGATACTGGCCCTTGTGGCCCTTGTACCGAAGTGTTTTATGACCATGGCGCAGACATTGAAGGCGGTTTGCCGGGTACACCCGAAGAAGATGGCGACCGCTATATCGAGATTTGGAACTGTGTCTTTATGCAGTTTAACCGTCAAAAAGACGGCACCATGTTGCCACTACCTGCTCCTAGTGTCGATACTGGCATGGGGCTTGAGCGTATCAGCGCTATCATGCAAGGTGTGCATGGCAACTACGAAATCGATTTATTTGTGCACTTGATGGATGCCGCTGCTGAGATTTTAGACATTGAAAATCAGCAGCAGTCGTCGCTAAAAGTCATCGCTGATCATATTCGCGCTGTTTCATTTTTGATTGCTGATGGTGTCACGCCAAGTAATGAGGGTCGTGGCTATGTGCTGCGCCGCGTCATTCGCCGTGCCGTACGTCATGGTAATAAGTTGGGCGCTGATAGTGATTTCTTTTATAAGATGGTCGCGCCACTGGTCGCTGAAATGGGCACTGCCTATCCAGAGCTAAAAGACAAACAAAGCGTCATCGAAAACGCCATTCAAAAAGAAGAAGCGCAGTTTGCCAAGACATTGGCACAGGGTTTACGCTTGCTTGCCAGCGAACTTGAAGGCTTACAAGACGGCGATACCCTCTCTGGCGAAGCCGCCTTTAAACTTTATGATACTTATGGCTTTCCGCTTGATTTGACCGCCGATATCACTCGTGAACGCGGTATTGTAATCGACGAAGCGGAGTTTGATGAGCACATGCAAGCACAACGTGAACGCGCCCGTGATGCTGGCAAATTCGATGTTGATTATAGCAGTGTCATTCAAGTAGACAACCCAACGACATTCATCGGCTATGAGCAACTTGAAGAAAATGGCGTGACTGTTAATGCCCTTTATCAAGATGGCAATCCTGTCGATAGCTTAAGCGAAGGTATGGAAGGCGTTATCGTCCTTGACCGTACGCCGTTTTATGCTGAAGGTGGTGGTCAAGTCGGTGAGTTGGGTGAAATTCGTAGCGCATCTGGTGTTTTTGAAGTGCAAGATACCAAAAAATCCGGGCAAGCCATTATTCATCATGGCGTCGTGACCATGGGTGATATCAGCACTAAGCAAACAGCTGACGCCCAAGTTTTATCTAGTATCCGTGCTGCTAGTGCCAAAAACCATTCGGCCACTCACTTATTGCATGCCGCATTAAGAGAGGTATTGGGTGATGAAGTCACACAAAAAGGCTCGCTGGTCTCAAGCGACGTGCTACGTTTTGACTTCTCCTATGATAAGCCCGTCACTGCTGCCGAGATTACACGTGTAGAACGTCTCGTTAATGAGCAAATCCAAGCCAATACCCCAGCCCGTATCGAGCATATGTCTATCGATGAAGCGATGAAGCAAGGTGCCATGGCACTGTTTGGTGAGAAGTATGGCAATGACGTTCGCGTGCTTACTATGGGCACCGACAGCATTGTCGATGGTCAGCGTCAGCCCTTCTCTATTGAGCTGTGTGGTGGTCTTCACGTGCAGCGTACGGGCGACATTGGTGTCTTTAAAATTACTAGCGAATCAGGTATTGCCGCAGGTATCCGCCGTATTGAAGCCGTCACAGGTATGAATGCCATAAAAAACATTCAGCAAAGTGAGCAACAACTCAGCGAGCTTGCCAGTCAGCTAAAAGTAAAACGCCCTGAAGTGGCACAGCGTGTCCGTACTATGGCGGATAAGCAGCGCGACCTAGAGAAGCAGTTAGAGCGTTTAGAACAGAAAATGGCCAGTGCGCAAGCCGCTAACTTGCTTGATGATGTGCAGACTATCGCCGGTACGCCAGTTCTTATCAGCACCTTAGGCGGTGTGGATGGCAAATCAATCCGTACGCTGATGGATGATATCAAATCCAAACTGCCTGATAGCGTGATTGTATTGGTTGGTGATAAAGACGATCAGCTAGCCTTAGCCGCAAGTGTCGCAAAGTCTGTCACTGCTAAAGTAAAAGCCGGTGATATCATTCGTCATTTGGCAAGTGAGCTTGGCGGTAAAGGCGGCGGCAAGCCCGATTACGCCCAAGGCGGCGCACCGAAGTCTGGCAACAGTAAAGCAGTCATTGACGCGCTACCCGCTTGGATAACTACCCAGCTTGGTGAATAAGCCATTTAGCTGACTGCCATTCAGTGCGTTAAACGTCATTAGTATGGGCGAGCAGCAGGAATGATACGATTGGTTATACGCTTTATAACCAATCGCCATATATCTAATCCGTACTGACACTTAACCTTACAAGCCGAGTATGGTATAAAGGTCGACGTTTGGGCATATCCTTAATTCCATTCATATCGCTCATTCAGTTTAACGCAGGCACCAATGGATAAACAAAAGGCATAGGGCGCAACTCTTATAATACGGCTTTATCTACGCAAGCATTGATTGACAGATACATTGCTGCTTATCGATGATAATAAAAGGCCATTAATGAATAATAGGTAGATTTTTATGGCGTTAATAGTACAGAAATACGGCGGCACCTCGATGGGCAGTATCGACCGCATCAAAAACGTCGCCAAACGAGTTAAGCGCTGGCATGATAATGGTCATCAAGTGGTGGTCGTTGTCTCTGCCATGAGCGGCGAAACCAACCGTTTGATTGATCTGGCACGCCAAATTAGCACCCAGCCTGATCCTCGCGAATACGATCAAATGGTCTCAACGGGTGAGCAGGTCTCTATCTCGTTACTTGCAATGGCCATCAAAGATCTTGGTATTGGTGCTCGTTCATTCACCGGTCGTCAGGTCGCTATTAAAACTGATAGCTCACATAATAAAGCCCGTATCGAAAGCATCGATGATAAAAACATTCGTGAGCAATTGGATGCTGGTAATATCGTGATTGTGGCTGGTTTTCAAGGTATCGATGAGGATGGTAATGCAACGACGTTAGGTCGCGGCGGCTCTGATACGACAGGTGTTGCGATTGCCGCAGCCTTGGGCGCAGATGAATGCCAAATCTATACCGACGTCGATGGTGTCTATACCACTGATCCACGCGTCACCTCAAAAGCCAAAAAGCTTGAAAAAATTACTTTTGAAGAAATGCTGGAGATGGCGAGCCTAGGCTCAAAAATCTTACAAATTCGCTCAGTAGAATTTGCGGGTAAATATGGCGTACCGCTACGCGTCCTCTCTAGCTTTGATGAAAATACCGATGGTAGCTTTGACGACGACTTTAAGAACAATGTCGGCACCCTAATTACGATAGACGAAGGAGACAATATGGAACAGGCAATCATCTCAGGTATCGCTTTTAATCGAGACGAAGCAAAAATAGTCGTGCGCGGTGTGCCCGATCACCCTGGCATCGCCTCTGCTATCTTGAGCCCTATTGGTCGCGCCAATATCGAAATTGACATGATCGTGCAAAACCTATCAACCAATGGCACCACTGACTTTACCTTTACGGTGAATCGTACTGACATGGACAAAACCATGAAAGTGTTAAACGATGAAGTCAAAGACGAGATTGGTGCCAAAGAAATCTTGGGTAACAGCGAAGTCGTCAAAGTTTCTTTGGTTGGTGTTGGTATGCGCTCGCATGCTGGGGTTGCTAGCCTCATGTTCCAAACCCTCGCAGAAAACAACATCAATATTCAAATGATATCGACCAGTGAAATCAAAGTATCTGTGCTTATCCAAGAGCAGTATCTAGAAAAAGCAGTTAAATCACTGCACACGGCATTTGGTCTTGATCGTGAAGATGGCGACAGCAAAATCGCTGGGCTATAATTTATATTAAAACCATTAAAAATATAGACATAGCATTAACAGTTATCGATTACATCGGCATCAATTACTTTCAATAATGTGTTTATCCAAATAGGGTCTTTTTAGATCCTATTTTTATTTTTATTATTGTTCTGATTGGTATATACCTAATAGTTTTGTGAAAACCCGTGACAGTATCTGTTATGCCCCCTATAATGGGGCTTTCATTTGGGCTAAATGAATCTACCTATCATTACCGCTATTCGCCTAACGTTAGACATAGTAGCTTGTAAGCTAAATACAAGGTGTGTTTAGTGCGGCGGTAATGTCCTGTAATTGAGAAGTAATCTGATGAGTAATAATCTGTTGATGCGACATAAGGAGTGTGACGCATGTTAATTTTGACACGCCGCGTGGGCGAAACGTTAATGATTGGTGACGAGGTCAGTGTGACTGTCCTAGGCGTTAAAGGCAATCAAGTGCGTATCGGTGTTAATGCGCCAAAAGACATTGCCGTACACCGCGAAGAGATTTACCAACGCATACAGCATGAGCGTTCGGTACAATCACAAATGCAGCATCTTGAGCAAGGCAGTTTTGCGCCTTCCTTTGATGATGAAGACTATTTTAATCGCTAAGCTGAGTCTTAACACCTAACCACTAATAATCATTGAGCACACACCAAGCACCGTACTTTGCTTTTTAATCTGCTCTGAGGTCATTTATTTATGAGTATTCGCCAATCAGATGTATCGGCTCTACTTAATGGTTTGAATAAAAAAGCCATTGGATTCAATGATGTCATCAGTTTTATTGATGATTTTTATCGTTATGCGCCCGCCCCTTTCGTTAATGGCATGCAGCACAATGCCGCTGGCGAAAACGAAGGCAGTGCGAAAATTTTTGGTTTTGCCAAACACCATGGTCTCAATCAATTAGACACGCTAAAACTATTTGGTGAACATTATACCAAAGTGCTAGAGACGCCTAAAGGCACTGATCATGCCAATATCCGCAATTTTTTGCATTGGGGTTGGCAAGGGTTTTTGATGCAAAAGAATCCATTGACGGTCCGTCCAAGTGTTGATACGACTGCGCTTTAATCATTTTTAAGCACAAAAAAAAGCCACGCTATATAATATAGCGTGGCTTTTTTATTGAGCGACTACTGCTGTGATTAGCGATACTCTTGCTTATTTATCACAAAGCTTATTTATCACGAAACTTAACTGGCTGGATAGCGCCCTTAGGATTGGGCATATTGGGATAATGATGTTCGTGCTCGACATCACATTCAGCACCGACGATTGAGCCATCGTCCTTTACAGGTTTATGAATATAACCGGTACGCTCGGCCGCAGGTAGATGCTCATGCTCCCAAACCATTACCGCTTGCATACAAGTGTCGCGCTGCTCAGGGGTTAATTTACGGCCATCTGGCCATTTGCCAAGCTCAATGGCCATACGGAATTTATCGACCACGTCTGGTGTTAGCGTTGCTAATATTGTTTGCTTATCCATCTCACTCTCCACGACTATTTTTTATACGACAACTGCTTTTATTCATCATCCATAATATCATCATCGATATCAAGACTGAATTCTTCGGCATGGACGTTCCAGTGTAGTTTGGTACGGCACGCCTCATAAAAATCAAATCCTGGAGGATGTAGCAGCGTTAGCTTATCAGGGTGCTTACGAATATAAAGCCGCTGCTCTTGGTCGAGCGGTATGCTGGGCTTGCCATCTGCACTAACCATCGGCTGCGTGCGATTGTCCTCATGGATGCGAATACAAACTTCGCTATTGCCACTGACTACAATCGGACGACTGGACAAGGTATGCGGATGCATGGGCACCAGACATATTGCATCCATACTCGGATGAATAATAGGGCCACCACCAGATAGTGCATAGGCTGTGGAACCAGTAGGCGTCGCCACAATCAAGCCATCGCTGTGCTGTCTATAGACATCGTGACCATCAATTTTCATCTGAAAATCAATCATATGTACTGACTTACCAGCATGCAATACGATATCATTGAGCGCCATATCTTCATGGATAATATTTCGCCCTTCTCGTATTTCCATCGTCAAGAGAAACCGATGATCCAACTGATAATCGCCCATCAATACTTGACGCAATTTAAAAGCAGCTTCATCAGGTTTGACATCAGCTAAAAAACCAAGGCGACCACGGTTGACACCCAAGACTGGCACGCGATATCGAGCCAGTGCTTCAGCAGCATGCAATATAGAGCCATCACCACCGACGACGATAACCAAATCACAAATCTCACCTATCAAGCTACGCTTAACGATTTTGACTTTTTCGATCTCAGTAAGATCCAAGGTTGGTAGATGGGCAGTTTGCATGTCCATTATCAGGGTGAGATTCATCTCATTGATAGTTTGGGCAATCTGCACCAGACTTTGGGTGACGCTGCGCTTGCCTGCGCGCCCCATTAATCCAATACGCCGAAACGCTGGATTTTTGATGGCGTGGAACAGCTCTGATGCATGTAAGTGTGGCAATCTTTCGGACTGCGCGGAGTTTTCCATAAAACGACTCGGAATAACGGTAAAATACAGGGCAATGATAGCGATAAATGAGCGCTTAAACTAGCATGTTTTATCAATTATCGTTGTTAACTGTCGTAATCAACCCCATATAACAACCATTGCACGCCCATTTATGGCCTGCTTACCGCGCTACTGAGCATCCCTAGCTAGTCCAAATAATAAGTCAGATGATGGCTGCGTCAATCCTTGACAGCCGTCACGCAAACACAGTTGACAATAACCAAGCTTTTGCTAAAGTAGCAGTAATTTATATCATTTTTAATTAAGGACATATGTATGGCCAATCCTATTGTCAGTCGCGCAGAGCTTGCGATCGGCGGTCAGCCGATGACCGTCAAAGGTGTCATCCAAAAGACCAGCTTGTTGCTTGGTTTATCTGCTATCACTGGTGTCGGCTTTTTCTTTTATGCGCTGATGGCAGGTCTATCGCAAGGTTTTATTACCATGGCGGCCTTTGGTAGTATGTTTGCCGCTTTTGGCCTCGCGATCTTTATCACTTTTAAGCCACAAAAAGCCAAAACTTTCGCGGTCCCTTATGCGCTCTTAGAAGGTATCTTCTTAGGCGGCATCTCGCTATTCTTTATGAGAATGTACCCAAGCGTACCAGTCACGGCGATGTGCGCAACCTTTGTGACGGCAGCGGTTATGCTAGGGCTATATCGCTCTGGTCTCGTTAAGGTGACGCAGAAATTCCGCTCTATCGTCACCTCAGCGCTTATTGCCATCATGCTCGTTTATGTTGCGCAATGGGTACTTTCTTTAGCGTTCGGTTCGAGCTTACCTTTCTTATTTGAAGGTGGCGTTATCGCTATTGGCTTTAGTTTATTTGTGATTGTTATCGCTTCTTTTACGCTATTACTTGATTTTGATAACATTGATCGCGGCGTAGCAGCTGGTATTTCTGAAGACTACGAATGGTTATTTAGTATCGGTATTCTTGCGACGCTAGTATGGATGTATATCGAATTTATGCGTCTGCTTAGCTACCTACAAGACTAATCTATAACTGGCTAATAATAATGATACCTAAAATAAAAACCGTCTTTTGCTAAAGGCGGTTTTTTTATATTTGAACCAAAGTAGGTATTATATGCAGATAAATACCACGTATAAGAAACTAAGCACGTTTTAGACGCAGTGCATTTAATACCACAAATAATGAGCTCAGCGACATCCCAATGGCGGCAAGCCAAGGTGGGACATAACCAAACGCGGCAGGTAATAATACGATACTGTTATAAGCCAGTGCCCAGCGGAAGTTTTGTTTGATAATGCGTTCCGTTTTATCCGCGATACGCTTGGCGGCCGTGATGGCTTCAATCTGTCCATTAAGGATGATACTATCGCTTGACACCTGCGCCAAATCTGCCGCGCCAGCAATCGAAGTCGACACATCTGCTGCTGCCAACACGGGCGCATCATTAATACCGTCACCAACCATCAGCACGACTGACCCTTGTGCTTGCAGCTGCTGGATATGATTGACCTTATCTGTTGGTGACAGACCATTATATGCCGCCTGCATGCCCAAAGTCTCCGCCATGACCAGCGCCTGCGGACTGGGGTCGCCCGTCAGCATCACAGACTCAATACCTAAGTTTTTGAGCGTATCCAGCATTGAGCGGGCGTTATCACGCACTTTATCGCTAAAGTAAAAACACGCCAGCGCTTGCCATCCACTTGAGGAGCTTGTTTGACAAGACAACACAACCGCTGAGCTGGCACGCTGGCTCAGTAAATCGATCGTTAAATCATTGTCTGCCTTTGCACCAGTAGCACCTTTATCCAAAGCAAAGTCTACATGACCAATACGATATAGAACGCCATCAATCATGGCTTCTACCCCGCCTGCTGGATAATGCAGCAAGGCTTGAGTGGGCGGCAGATGTAATTGATAAGCGGCGGTCAGTAGCGCATGAGCAATCGGGTGACGACTGCCTACTTCTAAGGCCGCAGCAATGGCTAAGAAACGGTCTTTTTGCAAAGGCAACGCGCTTGAGTCATCGTTTTCATCTTGGCTGAACGATTTTATTAGCTCAATGTTCAGTAAGTTTGGCTTGCCATAAGTCAATGTCCCTGTTTTATCAAAAGCCACATGCGTAATCTCTGCTAAGGTTTGCAGCGTATGACCACGCGTGGTCAAAAAGCCATAGCTGGCCAATCGATTGGTAGAGACAGTCAAAGCAATCGGTGTGGCTAGTGACAGCGCGCAAGGACAAGTCGCCACTAAGACTGCAACCGTTGCCCAAATAGCTTGGCTTGGATCGACAAAATACCAGCCGATAAATACCAATGCTGACAATACTAAAATCCGCGCCACAAACCAACGAGCCAGCTTGTCCGCTTGCTGTGCCAGTTTGGGCTTTTCACTCATGGCACGATTCATCAGCCGATCAATTAATCCAATCTGACTGTCTTCTGGCAGTGCCGTGACCAGCATCTCAAACGGCTGACTGTCGTTTTGTGCGCCGCCGACAATATAGTCGCCTTGGGTTTTGATAATTAAATCACCTTCACCCGTTAGCAAACTCTGTGAGACTGTTGCGGTTGAGCTAAGCAAAATACCATCACTGATAATCTCAGAGCCAGCCTCAATCATGATGATGTCACCCACTTGTAAGCTTTGGGCGGTCACCATTTGTTTTTGTTCTGCGCCATACGCTGGCTTTAATAGGTCTGGTTGACGGCTGGTTTGTTGCCAGTCTTGAGCTATACGATTGGTTATTTGATGAACATTGGCATCCATACTCTGCATAAAATTGGGTGTATACTTCGTTGGAGCGCTGACTGCGGCACTTATTGCACTATCAGCACCTGTCTCATGAACTGCCTGATTAATAGCACTCGTATCTACTTTATCAAAGGCATTTTGTTGTAACTGCTGCAAAATGAGCGCAGCGTCTCCTTTGTTTTCAGCAATTTTTTGTACTAAAACTGGCTCCACCACTACTAAGTCATTGGCCATCGTCGCCGCTTTTAGACGGGCATTATGCTCGATATAACGCCCTGCCAATAAGAAGAAAATAAACATGCTGACCGAATCATAATAGGTCTGACCGTTTCCAGTAATGGTGGCGTACAAACTGGCGAAAAATGTAACAATCAAGGCGATACTGACCGGTACATCCATATTGACTTGGCGCGCGCGAACTGCCGACCATGCAGACGTAAAGAACGGTATGCCCGCATAAAAGAACACGGGAATACTGACGAATAACGACACCCAACGCAAAAAGTCGCGCTGCAATATCAACATCCCGCTATATTCACCAAAATATAGTGCGACCGCATACATCATTGCTTGCATCGCACCAAGTGCAGCGATTCCTAGGCGTAGCAGCATCTTGTTATTGTGCTTAGCCAGCATTGCCTCATGGGTATCTTGACGGTAAGGCTTAGCTTCGTAGCCTATTTCATTGATAATAGCTAGAATACGGCTGATAGGCAGCTTACTCTCGTCCCAAATGACGCGCATACGCTGATTGGTCAAATTGACCTGACACTTATTGATACCATCAATCTCATAAAGACGCGATTCGATAAGCCACGTACAGGCAGCACAGCGTAAGTTATTAACGGACAATTCCGCCACCGACAGACCATCTTGAGCATAAACGAACTGTGACTTTATCTCATCATGATCATAGGCTTCGAGGCGCGTCAGCTGGGTAGGCAAACTTGCCGTACGGTTGATTTCCGAACGATCAAGATAATATTGCTCAAGCCCTGCCTCGACGATACTTTGCGATGCCAACTGACAACCCATGCAGCACATCTCACGGGATTTACCCAATATATCGGCATAAAACGGCGGCTGCGGTACTGGGTCGCCACAGTGAAAACAATGACCAACAAGAGGCAGGACCAACCCTTCGGTGATAGAGTTGTCTTCATAATAATGGCTGGAGGTTGGTATTGGTGAGGGGGCACTAGACATAATCGCGCTTACTTCCTTTAGACAGGTTTGCTCGAACCCAATTCACTTTGAGAAAACTTGCTATCATCAAATATGCCTAATGTTATTTAAAACAGCTATTTTAAATAAGCTCGACACGGCTAGCACAGATAGAGAATCAACCGCTAATTCATACAAAAAACATCGTTAGAATAATCGTAAATTGTTATCTTATATGGCACTGATAAAGCAAATTAAAAGCGCGCTGTGTTTTTGTATAAACATCACTGTCAATAGATCGATTATACTATAAGCCGGTGCTGTGAACAGCATAACCCCTCATAGAGTCATCCCACTGAATGCCTGAGTTGATGATGATAGATTGAAAAATTTGTCAATTTGCGTCATTATGAGGCAGTTTTTTATCCCTAAATGGTGCATCATCCGTGCAAAAATCTAATTCTAAGCGACCAATCTCCAAGCTTCCTTCATCATCTACGTCTGCTATCAGCACGCTACCCTCACAGCAGCGCGGCTTGGTCTTTAGTAGTATTTTATTAATTGTCATTATCGCTGGCATGGTGCTATTGGCGCTGTATTTGATCAAGCTTGATCGCACCATTACCCACAAGTTCGAAGGTAAGCGCTGGGATATTCCTGCCAAGGTATACTCGCAGCCACTTGAGCTTTACCAAGGTGCCAGCGTCGATAACAGCACGATTAAGACGTGGCTCGAGCTGCTTAATTATCAAAGCAACAAAGCCTATGATCGCACCGGTACCTATCGTAAGTCTGGCAATACCTATTATATCCATACGCGCGGTTTTACTTATAGCTCCAACGATATAGACACTGAGCAAGTCATCAAAATGACGATTGCTGGTAATAAGATTGAGTCGATTCAAAGCACTTTACCGACTAAGAGCGGCATTATTCGCCTTGAGCCGGTTAGTATTGGCGGCATTTACCCAGACAGCAATGAAGATCGTATGGTCGTCTCTTTAGATGAGGTGCCACAGCCATTGATTGATGCATTAATAGCCACGGAAGATCGCGGCTTTTATGAGCATAAAGGCGTATCGATACGCGGTATCGCCCGTGCAGTCATTAATAATTTCTCTGGCGGCTCTAGACAAGGTGGTTCGACCATCACCCAGCAGCTGATTAAAAACTTTTATCTGAATTCAGATCGCACCCTAAAACGCAAAGCCAATGAAGCCTTAATGGCTGTGTTACTTGAGCTCCATTATAGTAAAGATGAAATTCTACAAACGTATCTGAACGAGATTTACCTAGGACAAAACGGCAACCGCTCTATTAATGGCTTTGGTTTGGCAGCGCAGTTCTATTTTAATCAACCGCTGAACGAGCTGCGCTTAGACCAGCAAGCCTTGCTCGTTGGTATGGCAAAAGGCCCGAGTGTCTATAATCCACGTCGCCATCCAAACGATTCAAAAGCACGTCGTAATGTCGTTCTTAGCAACATGCTAGCGATGGGCACGCTCAGTCAAGCAGACTATGATAAAGCCATAGAGAGATCACTGGGTATCGCTGACAAGCCTGTCGAAGGCAAAAGCCAATTTCCTGACTTTCTCGATATCGTCAAGCGTGAATTGAATACCGTCTATTATTCTGATGACTTAAAAAATGAAGGTCTGACGATTATTAGTACGCTCGACCCTATTGCCCAATTAGCCGCCGATAAAGCAGTCGATAAAAAACTGGGCGAGCTCCGTCGTAGCAGCAGCAAAACCAAAGATTTACAAGGTGCCTTGGTCAGTGCCAATCCAGAGACTGGTGAGCTGGTCTCTGTGGTCGGTAGCGGCAGTGAATTTACGGGCTTTAACCGCGCCGTCGATGCCAAGCGTCAAGTGGGCTCTTTATTAAAACCGATCATTTATATGACAGCGCTCGAAAGCGGTCGCTATAATTTGGCAAGTTCGGTCGATGATTCACCAGTTACCGTCAACCTAAATGACGGTACGAAGTGGAATCCACAAAACTATGACAAGCGTGATCATGGTTATGTCCCCTTTACCACTGCACTGTCTCAGTCTTATAACCAAGCAGCGGTACGCTTAGGCATGGAATTTGGGATCGATACTTTTGCCAAGCAGCTACAGCGTATGGGTATTAAAGAGAAAATATCGCCTTATCCTTCTGCATTATTAGGATCGGTCAATCTTAGCCCAATGGATATGCTTGGCGTCTATCAAGTGTTTGCTACTGGTGGCTTTCGCACGCCCATTCATAGTATTCGTAGCGTCATTGATGATCGCGGTCGTATCTTGCAGCGCACTGGACTCAATACACAGCGTAGTATCCCGCCTGAGACCAACTTTTTGACCAATTACGCGCTACAGCAAGTGGTCGCCAGCGGAACGGCTAAACGAGCACAGTCGCTTGGTAGCAACCTGAATCTCGCTGGTAAAACAGGGACCACAAATGACTATCGCGACGCTTGGTTTGCTGGTTATAGTGGTAACTATGTCAGCGTGGTTTGGGTCGGTCGTGATGATAATAAGCCAATCGGTCTGAGCGGTGGCACAGGTGCATTACCAGTTTGGGTCGACTATATGAGTCGCTTAAAATTGACGCCAGTATCACTACCTGAGCCGGAAGGTATTGAGTGGTTATGGCTTGAAAACAATTCTGGTAAGCTATCAAATGAGCGCTGTACTGATGCGCGCTATTTGCCAGTAATGTCAGCACATTTGCCCGAAGAAGCCAGTAGTTGTGCCATCGGATTGTATCAACAAGATCGCGCTCAAGAACAGAGTGAGCAAGGCGCTATCAATCAGCAACGCCGCCGCGAAGGCTTAGACATTCCAAATGGCGAAGCGGTTGAGACCGAGAGCCAAGATGATAATGATGCGCAGGGCGGTGCCGATACTTGGTACGACCGTGCGGTTGAATGGTTCTAACATTGTTTTTAAAAACTTAAAAAGGGGCTTAACATGGTGTCATCTATACAGCAAAGCGTATCTGTTAAGCAGGACATTATTAGCACGGCTAAAAAGAATACCCTAGCAAATACGGTCCTTGCTGCTGGTGCGCTCGTTGGCATAATGAGCTTGAGTGCCTGTCAAACGGCGCCCATTACTGCGACGAGAACAACACCTGCTCAAACGATGCCAGCAACACAACGTCAAGAGACAGCAGCGCCTTCATCGGTTACCAACGTAAAACCTGCGACTCAAGCGCCGATTATTGATCACAGGGGCTATGAAGAAGGCGACGATAATGATGAAAAAAATGACTACCCTATCCAGTCTGATGCGCCGTCTGGCCCATCTTCAGCGACAAACCCATTAACGCAACAAACTCCAGTGTACACAGCGCCTAACTCCCCATCCAGTCCTGTGTTTTCACAGCCCGATGCCGTAATCATTACGCCGTCCCGTGATGACTATATAATTTCTGAACCTTCAATACCGTCGCACAATGACCTATTAGAGCGCGCGCGCCAAAACTCGCAACAACGCAGTCAACAAGCGGCTACTAACAACAGTGACCTGCCAGCATTTCGCAATCTTATGCAAACAGGGATTGGTCAGTTAAAATCAGGCAAGCTGACCAATGCTGAGAGCAGCTTTACCCGCGCCCAGCGCCTCGCGCCCAAATCCTCAGCGGTGTATTTTTATCTGGCACAAGTCGCTCTCAAAAAGAACCAACCGCGCAAGGCAGAAGCCATGGCTCGCCGTGGTCTTAGCGTCTCGCAAGATGCCAATCGCAGACGCGCGCTCTGGCAAATTATTTTGCAATCAGGGCAAGCGCAGGGTAACTCACGCGTCATCAATGAAGCAAAGCAAGCACTGCGTTAGTATCAAGACATACCGAAGTGAGTAAATACTAAGTCTATAACTTGCTATCTACTCACTTTTTATATTGTGCATACGCATCATTTATCCAAAACACTCATTTTTATTTTAGATTAAGGTTATCGTTATGGCATGGCAACAACTGCACTTACAGTGTGAAAAAGCAAACGTCGATCTGGCTGAGGCGCTGTTACTAGAAGCAGGTGCACTATCAATCGCTTTAGATGACGCAGGGGATCAACCCTTGTTTGAGCCATTGCCTGGTGAGTCACCCTTATGGGATGAAGTGATCCTGACAGGATTGTTCGATGCCAGCACAGACACTGGTAGCCGTCATGCGGTTGAACAGTTAAGTCACGAAATTGGCGCACAGGTACACGCCAGTCGTATTTGGCTAAGTGCTGTGGATGATAAAGATTGGGAACGTGAATGGATGAGCAATTATCATCCTATAGAATGCGCCAATAACTTATGGATTGTGCCTAACTGGATAACGCCGCCCAATCCTGAGGCGACCAATATCATTATGGACCCCGGCTTAGCCTTTGGTACTGGTTATCATGCCACCACTCGCCTATGCCTCGACTGGCTAACAGAGCAAGATCTGAGTGATAAAGTGGTGATTGATTATGGTTGTGGCTCAGGAATTTTAGGTATTGCGGCATTATTGTTAGGGGCACGTCACGTCTATGCCGTTGATATCGATCCACAAGCTGTGCTGGCGACCAACCAAAATGCCGTACGCAATCATGTCGATGATCGGTTGCAAGCATTTTTACCCGAAGACTTTACTGATTACTGGAAACAAAACGACGTCAAACCCGTAGAAGTGATGGTCGCCAACATTTTAGCGAAGCCCCTTATTGGCTTAGCACCTTACTTTGTCACCTTAATGGCACCAAAAAGTCGTATCGTGTTAGCCGGCTTAATCGAGTCACAAACTGAAGAAGTGACTGCTGCGTATCAGCCTTATTTTGCGCTCGATCCGAAGCACGCCTTTACGGCGCAAGAGGACCAACATTGGCAGCGTTTATCTGGTACATTTACAGGCTAGCAACATTTAATTACATCTGTTACGATAGAGGGGCAGTCAAATGTTATGTATTTGACGCCACTCTGTCCTTGTCTATCACTCATAAATGTATCAAGCATTTAACGATGAGTATCTAAGTAGAAGCCTGAGTAGTAGAGGCAGCTATTGGTGAGTGGCTACGCGGTATTGATAACCATACTTTTTTGGATTCGACCCTATGACCACGCCAATAAAAACTCAGTGCCCTCATTGCCAAGCTTGCTTTAAATTACAACAAACCCAGTTAAATAAAGTAAACACCGCCGTTTGCTGTGATCAGTGTCAGCAGAGTTTTTTGGTCAATAAGCACCTTATCGTCACCACCGATACGCCACCAAAAATGGCAGATAGCACCACCACCGACCCAAATAACACAAGTAATGTCAAACCGCCTATTCATAAACAACTTTCTAATAAGCAATCTTCAGCCGTCTTATCTTCTGACAGCTTAATTCATGATGGTTTAATTTATGATGACATGGATATCGACGAAGCAGATGAAAGCAGTTTGGAATATGACTCGTTAGAAAATATGGACGCTTGGCTGACCCATGCAACCGACAGTAGTCATACTAATTCTATAGCCAGTAATAAGCTTGATAAAACGCCCAAGTCAGCAGCGCAATCAGCGTCGGCAGCAACGCAGTCTACCTCACCTGCTCAGGTTGCACTTAGTTCAGCGGCGGCCAATAACATCCATGCCAATATTGATGATACGACTGACAACGCTTGGCTCGAAGATCTGCTCAAAGAGCAAAATAAAAATGACAATAGCATCCAAGAGGATACGGATTTATCGCAGCTATTGCTTAGCATGGGTGTACCCTTTAGAGACGAAGACCGAACACATGAAGAGCGGGTCAAAAAAATGCAAGCGCAAGCGAAATTCGCGCCGACACCAGCGCGGCATTCAATTGCCTCTCTACTGTGGACGCTAGGCTGTTTGGTACTGGCGCTGCTACTTTTTGCCCAGTATGTTATTTTTAATTTAGAAACCTTGGTAAAAAATCCCGCTCATGCAGAACGCCTACAGACAATCTGCACAATCGCGGCTTGCAGCCTTCCTAGCGCTGACTTATCTGCCTTGACGATCACTGAGCTCAATCACAAGCCTAGCCAAATTAAAAAAACGGGGACTTTTAGTGAGGTAAGTGCAACGTTAAACAACCAAAGCCCACAAGCCCAGCTTTACCCTAATGTTAAGGTCAGTGTTTACGGGACAGATGCCCTACTCGGAGAGTTTATTGCAGCACCAGATGATTATCTATTGAGTACCCAAAACCAAATAGCGGCTGACAGTCGCAGACAACTGCTATTTACGATACCGGTTGCCAATGCTCAAATCCGTGAAGTCCGTATTAATCCTATTTATTGAAGCAGACCTTAATAAATAGAAGTAATAAGCGAGACCTTAATAAATAGCAGTAACGAAATAGTTTGGAATTGAAAAGTCTTCATTGAATGGCATTGCCGCTGAGATAACGTCCAATCTGTCAATGCTAACCGATATTAATTTGTTATAATACCCGTCTAAACCCCTATGGTTTGACTCTTTTTAATCTCAAGGACATTATCTTATGGCAACTCATGCACAGCATAATGCCAATCGTTTTGCCCAAAGCTCTGAGCATCTTGCCGATTATAATAAAGACGATTATCAGCATTCTATCCGTGATTTAGAGCCTTCTCTAGATAGCCTTATGAACAATGGGCATACTCCTGAACCTTTGCGTGTGAACGTAGAGCGAGTGGTGCGTCAGTATTTTGCGATGTTAGGCGATGAGATACCCACCGATTTGTATGAGCTTATCTTAAAACAAATCGAAGAGCCGCTATTGTCTGTCGTCCTTGAGCAAACGCGCGGCAATCAGACCAAATGCGCGCAAATCTTGGGTCTCAATCGTGGTACGTTACGCAAAAAACTTAAAACCTATAACTTAATGTAACCTCGGCCAGATGAGCTTACCGATCGTCATTAACCCTCATTATGTATGGCAATTTATCGTTTATGACCTTATCCACTGTGATACTGTCGGCAGCGATTGTCATTATCACCTTGCCAGACGTTTACGTCAGGCTTTTTTTATGGAAATTTCTTATGAGTACAGCCCCACTTGCCCTACTGTCGGTCTCCGATAAATCCAATATCGTCGAATTTGCTCAAGGCCTTATTAAAGCAGGCTTTGCTTTGTTATCTACTGGCGGTACTTATCGACTGCTGACAGAGCATAATGTTGCGGTGACCGAAGTGTCAGATTATACCGGTTTTCCTGAAATGATGGACGGTCGTGTAAAGACGCTACACCCTAAAATTCATGGTGGCATCTTAGGACGCCGTGGCACTGACAATACGGTTATGAGCGATCATCAAATTGAGCGTATTGATTTGGTCGTGGTAAATCTTTATCCATTTGCCGAGACGATTGCTCGTGCGGATGTCACCATGAACGATGCCATCGAAAACATCGATATCGGTGGTCCTACGATGGTACGTTCTGCGGCGAAAAATCACGCCCACGTTGGTATCGTAACCGATCCTGCTGATTATACGCGCGTACTTGAAGCCTTGGGTGATGGCACTAAACTGACCACGTCCCTACGCTACGACTTAGCGGTGAAAGCCTTTGAACATACTGCACAATACGACGGTATGATTGCCAACTTCTTAGGTAGTCGAATCAATGAGACTCAAGAGCCAGAGAATTTTTCACGTACCTTTAATGTGCAGCTAGAAAAAGCACAAGATCTACGTTACGGTGAAAACCCACATCAAAACGCGGCATTTTATACAGAAAATAATCCACTAAAAAGCCAGCAAGCCTCTATTGCCACGGCGAAGCAATTACAAGGTAAGGCACTGTCTTATAACAACATCGCTGATACTGATGCAGCACTTGAGTGCGTAAAAGCGTTCAGCGCCCCTGCTTGCGTCATCGTTAAGCATGCCAACCCTTGCGGTGTCGCGGTCGATACCGACCAAGTCGCTGCTTATAACACCGCTTTTAGCACCGATCCTGAGTCTTCTTTTGGTGGTATTATTGCCTTTAACCGCCCATTGACCGTTGCGGCAGCAAAAGCAATTATCGACAATCAATTTGTAGAAGTGATTATTGCCCCTAGTATCGAAGATGGGGTGCTTGAGGCGACTGCTGCTAAGAAAAATGTGCGCGTCTTGGTATGCGGCGAGCTACCAACCCCTGAGCAGCGCGAAAGCCAGCTCGACTATAAGCGCGTTAACGGCGGGCTGCTCGTACAAGAGCAGGATCTGGGTTTGATTACTGCCAATGACCTAAAAATCGTCACGGATGTGCAACCAACGGAAGCGCAGATTGCTGATTTACTGTTCAGCTGGAACGTCGCAAAATACGTCAAATCTAACGCCATCGTTTATGCCAAAGGTCAGCGCACTATTGGTGTTGGCGCCGGTCAAATGAGCCGCGTCAACTCAGCACGTATCGCTGCTATCAAAGCTGAACATGCTGGCTTGGCGACAGAAGGCGCTGTTATGGCTTCAGATGCCTTCTTCCCGTTCCGTGATGGCATTGATAACGCTGCTGAAGTCGGCATCTCGGCGATTATCCAGCCGGGTGGTTCTATGCGTGATAACGAAACGATTGCTGCGGCTAATGAGCATGGTATCGCCATGGTATTCACTGGTATGCGTCATTTCCGTCATTAATCTGCTGTCAAGATAATGCTGTTCAGACAAATTTTTTAAGAATAAATCAAAATCGTATTGCATAAAAAAAGCCACTATCAATAGTGGCTTTTTTATACTTAAGATTTGATAAAGCTTATTCAGACAAAGGGTTTAACAAATGCCTTATAAGTGGCTTAACGTCCTTGCGCATTGGCCATATTAGTCTCATTAATTTCAACCTTATACACTAAACGTAGATACTCTAGATAGTCTTGTAGCTGATCTTGACCCAAATTATCACGGATAATAGATGCCGTTTGCGCACGTTGCATATCAGACAGTGGTGATTGTTGTTCGGTCTTGATACGATCACCAACCAATAACGTCGCACCCATCTCTGTTTTACTCGCAATGGCAACGACGCCATTATTGGCCGCTTGCTGACTAAATGCCAAGCCGCGCTCTTTTTCTGTCAATCGTGTGGTTTGACGATTGACTTCGCCTAAGGCTTGAAATCTGACCGGTTGCTTACCGATATCGGCCGTTGTTTTAATACCAGCCGCCAGTTTTTTAGCGTCTTTTAACGCCAATGCTGTAGCTTTTTGCTGACGTAATATCTGTGTGATTCTTGGCGTAGCCGCTGCCAGAGTAAGCGTTTTGGTAGGACGATAATTGCTTGGCTGTACCCATACCGTGCCATTACCAACTTCAATACCTGCCGTCACCGCTTGGTCTTGAATCGTAAACTCATCAAAAGCTTGCTTAATCACTGCTGGTTGCGACAATGCTGACTGGTTGCCTTTTTTACGATAATCTTTGATACGCTTTAGTGTCACGCCCTCTTGCTGAGCAATATCTTCGATACTAAAACCATCTGCTGCCAAATCGTTAATTGCCGTGACTTTATCGGCATACATTTCCTGACGCTTATACTCTTTGGCCTTAACCGTTAGCTCTTCACGCATACTCTCGAGGCTAGGTACTTTACTACCATTGTCTTCGGTTACAGTAAATATCTGATAACCAAAGCTGGTCTTAACTGGTGCACTCACATCGCCAACGCTCAAGCCTTCCAAGGCTTTTTCAACTGCTGCTGCGTCATTGCCAAATACAGAAGGATTGAAGCGACCGATGTCACCACCCGTCTCTCCTGATGGATCGTCAGATTCTGTCTTAGCAAGCTTGCTAAAAGCCTCACCTTTATCCAAACGGGCTTTTACTTTATCTGCTCGAGCCTTGGCATCCTTACCCGTTATCAATATTTGACTGATTTTGCGCTCATCGACTACAGCCAGTCCTTGCTTATAGGCGGCGTACTGCTGCTGCAAATCTTCTGTCGTGACATCAGTGATTTGGACCGTCTGCGGGCTCAATTGCAGGTAAGCCAAGTCGACCATTGCCGCACTTTTTAGCGTGTCTTTATTGGCATCATAGTAGGCTTGTATATCGTTTTTACTCAGCTTCACTTGTTCTTGGTAATCCTGCCAATTAAAGCGATGCAACCAAATATTACGCGACTCTAGCTGTAGATCTATTAGCTGACTAACCGCTTGCATCGGATACACTGCCGTACCAACGATACTGGCATTCAGCTGATCGAGGCTTAACTGGTTACGAAACTCAGCAAACAGCTGATCTTTGGTCATACCGCGCTGACGCAAAAAGTTTGAAAACTGATCGTTTGAAAAATTGCCATCCGCATCTTTAAAGATCTCTTCTTGACGCAGTAGACGATTGATGGTGTCGTCAGAGACCGTCATACCCAGCTTACCCGCTTGCTGCTCTAGCAAAGTTCGATCAATCAGACCTTTTAGTACTTGCTCATGCAGCACATCTTCATTCAATAAACTGGCATCATCAATTTGCTCTAAGGTCTCAGTACGGCGATTATTAACAGCAGTCTGATATTCTGATAATCCAACACTTGCCTCACCTACTTGCGCAATTTGGTTGGGATCGACACCGCCACCAAAGTAGCTTTCGACACCCAATAGAGCGAGCGGCGATAGGCATAAAATCAATAAAATGCGACCTGGCCAGCTTTTTAAGAAATCGCGCAATTTATCCATAGTTATCTCTGCTTTATTAACCTATATTGATGAAAGACCATTTAATGCTATCTAAGCAGGCAATGGCAAGGGTAAAAACCTGGGCAAGTTATAAGGGCAAAATAAGGCTTGTCTAAACAACCCCACTATCGCGCGCCTATGATACGTGATTTTTACGCTAGACTCAAAATATTCACGTTATATGATACAAACGATGGCTGTAAAAAAAGCACCTAATATTTAGGTGCTTTTTTTGCGGTTTCACTTATTACTTAGGCTGTAGCCAATCAATAAGCGATTCTCTATCATTTTACTATCAACAAACGCTATTTTTATTCGTATGACACGTCATTATGTAGGGTTTGTCTGTAATAGAGTGACTTAACTATATCGGCTTAGTTCAAGCGCTCTTTTAAGTTTTTACCAGCTTTGAAGCTTGGTACTTTGCTTGCTGGAATGCTAAGCTCTTCACCAGTCTTAGGGTTACGGCCAGTACGAGCCTTACGGTCTTTTACGCTAAAAGTACCAAAACCAACTAGTGAAATGCTTTCGCCAGCTTCTAGAGCTTCGCCAACGCTTTCCATAACAGCATTCAATGCATCGCCAGCTTGAGTTTTATTTAGACCACTTTTATCGGCGATGCTATCAATTAATTCTGACTTATTCATAAAATTTCCTTCAAGTTTAAGGGGGATAATAAACGCTCACGCCAGGTATTGTATCGCTCTCATAGCACTTAAGCAATAAAAACCACCTGACTCACGCATAAACAGGTTTCGCTTTGTTAACGTCTTTATATCAAGGCAGCATAAGGAGCGCAAGCAATTTTACATATTTTTGTGCACTGTACTACGTATTTGACACCCAATGTTACGCAAAATATATGCAACTGAACATCTGACTGTTTTTTAACTCATACATTAAACAATACCTTTACGAGTTATTACTTTTACGAGTTATTCAGCTTTTGATGACAGCACTATAGACATTACTACGCGCAAATCCTAACAGTTTCGTTAACGATATATTATTAGCAATATAGTTCTAGGGATTAGTGACATAACGCTAAGCATTAGTGAGATGATTTTAAGACAATTATTTGCTAAGTGACAGAAACCAACGTTACTTTTTATTATAAAGACGTTACTATAAGCAAAATCTTGCTATATGTTTTGAGTCGGCTTTGACTCTTGTTTGTCTTTTTGCCTCTAACTTGCCAAATAAAAAACGGATTATTTACATGAAGCGTACTACGTTGTCCACCTCTCTTCTTAATATTATTCTCGTGTTCGTCGAGTCGGCTCTGACCCTACTGTTACGTTTAGATCCCGAGCTACGTAAAGCCGCTTATCCACTTGCCAAGCAAGGCACTGTCGTTGCGCTGCGTTTGTATTTGCCTCATGTCGAGATTTTTGCCACTTTTAGCACCAAGGGCGTGTTATTAGATGCGCAGTTACCCATTGATCGTAGTGAGCCTGACGTGGTCATCAACGCTTATAGTATCCAAGTCATCAATGCCATCACGACCCACGATAGCGAAACGACTGAAAAACTACAGATGCGCGGTGAGTCCGTACAAGTACAATTGGTTAAGCAATTTATTATGCAGCTTGGTCTTGGTGGCTTGATTCAGGGTTTGATCAAAAAAATCAAAGGCGGCAAAGGCAAATCTAAGCCGACTGACGCGGAAATGGCCGAAAAGAAAGATGGCTATAAGCTCCGTATCAAAGAGCAGCAGACGCAAATCAGTACATTAACGACTAAGAATCGTGAGCTTGAAACCACCGTAAAGGAATTGCAGAGTAAACAGAAGACATTGATAATTGTGACTATTATGGCGCTTGTAATTATGATTGGCTCAGTCATAGCACTATTGATGAACTAGTTTTCGTTAATGATGGTGATATTTATTGATAAATAATAATGCACCTGTTAGGTGATTGCTTTAATGACCATTAAGCGTTTGATAGCTGCAATAAGCTACCAAACGCTTTTTTTATCGCTTTAATTTGCTAACCGTGAACTTGAAACAAATATAAAAGCTTAAATCGGTACAAAACTTTTATTATACAAGCCAGCTTTTACCCTTATTATACAAGCCAGCTTTTACCCTACCTTAGCCACCATTGTTTTTATCAATCGTAGTAATCAATTGGATTAACCATTCAACCACACTTTAATCTTGACTAAATTACTCGGGATTAAGTATAATTACTCTATCGTTGCACACATCGGGTTCATCATCTGTTGTTTAATAGCGATAAGACATACTTAGTTGATAGACAATTAACAGAGGCAAAAGTTCGCTTTTACCAAAACTACTTGACTAAGATCGTTGTTAAATACACTTATAACTGAGAAGTTGGGAGATAACACATGCGTTTGACTACTCGAGGCAGATATGCCGTTACTGCGTTACTAGATCTGGCGTTACAGACCAGCCAACAAGAGACAGCGGTATCGTTATCCGATATTGCCAAGCGGCAATCCATATCTATCTCTTATCTCGAACAGTTATTTTCTAAACTTCGTAAACGTGGCTTAGTCACGAGTATCCGCGGTGCGGCAGGTGGCTATCATTTAGCCAAGCCATTGCACGAAATCGATGTGATGAGCATTATTTCTGCTGTCGATGAGTCTGTGAACGCGATGCAGTGCGAAGGACGCGGTGACTGCCAAGGTGGTACAATGTGTTTAACCCATGACTTATGGTGTGCACTGTCCAATCATATCGAACAGTACTTGAAAAATATAACTTTAGCGCAATTATTAGACATGGAAAACGTGCAGTCAGTCTCAGACCGTCAGCAGACCGTTACCAAAGATATTTCCATAAAAGACATCAATACTATTACCCTATCGACCAGCGAGGCAAACCCAGCATGAGCCAACATAACAACCTTATATACTTAGATTATGCCGCCACCACCCCAGTTGCTAAGTCAGTTGCAGCTAAGATGAGCGAATATCTGACGGTAGATGGCATCTTTGGTAATCCCGCCTCGCGCTCGCATGGCTACGGCTGGCAGGCAGAAGAAGCGGTCGAAGTGGCGCGTCAACAAGTGGCAGAAGTCATCAACGCCGATCCACGCGAAATCGTCTTTACCTCTGGTGCGACTGAGTCTGACAACTTAGCGATCAAAGGGGCGGCACATTTCTATCAGTCTCGCGGTAAGCACATCATCACCAGTAAAATCGAACATAAAGCTGTATTAGATACTTGCCGCGAGCTTGAGCAAGAAGGCTTTGAAATTACATATCTTGAGCCACAGCCAAGCACCGGTCTTATCTTACCTGAGCAAGTGAAAGAAGCGCTACGTGACGATACGATTTTAGTATCACTTATGATGGTAAACAACGAGCTTGGAACGATTACTGATGTCGCTGCTATTGGCGAAATTACTCGCGAAGCTGGTGTGGTCTTCCATGTGGATGGTGCTCAGTCAGTCGGTAAAATACTCATTAATCTTGAAGAGATGAAAATCGATTTGATGAGCTTTTCAGGCCACAAAGCTTATGGTCCTAAAGGCATCGGTGCGCTATTTGTCAGTCGTAAGCCACGTATTCGTCTAAAAGCAGAACAACATGGCGGTGGTCATGAGCGCGGTATGCGTTCAGGAACGTTGCCAACGCATCAAATCGTTGGTCTTGGGGCGGCATTTGCCCTTGCCAATGAGCGTTACGAAGAAGACCATGCCCATGCTGCAAAACTGCGCCAAAAACTGTGGGATGGTCTACAAGATATCGAAGAGATCTACCTAAACGGTGATTTAGAGCACAGCGTTCCTAACATTGTAAACATCAGCTTTAACTTCGTTGAAGGTGAGTCGTTGATGATGTCGCTAAAAGACTTAGCCGTATCGTCAGGATCAGCCTGTACATCAGCGACCCTTGAGCCATCATATGTACTGCGCGCTATTGGTCGTCCAGACGAATTGGCACACAGCTCAATTCGCTTTAGTTTCGGTCGTTATACTACTGAAGAAAACATCGATACGATTATCAAGCAGATGCACGAAGCGGTTGATAAATTACGTGCCCTATCACCACTTTGGGATATGTATCAAGAAGGTGTTGATTTAGATTCAGTCGAGTGGGCTGAACACTAAAACCTGAAACAATGAAGTACTTATTAGATATAGCTATTAAATGATGAATCAGACAATTATAAACATAGTTTTTATGAATTTTATTTTATAAATACCGTTTTTATTACCTAAATGTTTGACCCCAATTATCGATGAGTGGGTAGTGTTTCAACTTTCAGAAGCCACTGCTCATCATCTAACTAGGAGAAAACCCCATGGCCTATAGTGACCAAGTTATTGATCATTACGAAAACCCACGCAACGTCGGCAATCTTGATAAAAATGCCAAAAACGTTGGTACTGGTATGGTTGGTGCCCCAGCTTGTGGCGATGTGATGCGTCTACAAATCCAAGTCGATGATAACGGTATCATCGAAGATGCACGCTTCAAGACTTACGGCTGCGGTTCAGCAATTGCCTCAAGCTCGCTCGTCACTGAGTGGTTAAAAGGCAAAAGCTTGGATCAAGCTGGTGAGATTAAGAACAGTCACATTGCTGAAGAATTGGCATTACCACCCGTAAAAGTGCATTGCTCTGTTCTTGCAGAAGACGCCATTAAAGCCGCTATTAGCGACTATAAAGGTAAGCATGGCGCAGCAGCTGCTGTTATGGCAGAAGAAGCGACTAGCTAAGCCTATTAGCGTAAGCATTGTATTTTGAGTATTATAATAGCAATACTTTAGTAGTTGTGTTTAGCATCGCTACTAACGCTATAGAGGTGACAATGACGCTTATGTAATTGTCACCTTTTATTTTCTAGCAGTTATTAATTATTAATTTAGTTATTAACTCATTGTTATCCAGATGTTATTTTGGCAAGCCCGTTGTTTTGGTTGTCAGATCATCTACAGTTTTCTTAAATTATTATCTCTATTATTGATAGTCAATGGGAGTTGGCATGATTGAAATGACAGAACGCGCCGCTCAGCATGTTCGAGACTTTTTGGACAATCGCGGTAAAGGCGAAGGTATTCGAGTGGGTATCCGCACAGCGGGTTGCTCAGGTTTAGCTTACGTTTTAGAGTTCGTAGATACCCCTGACGAAAATGACACGCGCTATGAAAGTCGTGACGTCAGTATTTTTATTGATCCTAAGAGCTTGGTATATTTAGATGGCTTGTTGATGGACTACGAAAAAGAAGGATTAAACGAAGGCTTTAAGTTCACTAACCCCAATCAGAAAGGCGAATGTGGTTGCGGCGAATCCTTTACGGTTTAATGATAAAATAATTTGATTTTTCTGAGTTTAGGGTTTTTGACCTAACATTCGGGCGATGGTAAATAAGTGCTGCAATAGCCAATCTTAAATCAGTAAGCAGTGCAGCCAACCAAATAGTAAAGTAGCCACTGGTTAGATAAAACCTTAAAAATAAATAAAAAAAGCAAGGCGTATGATATGACAGACATTACTCAAGAAGCCCAGTTTGATAACTTCTTTGCCCTATTTGAGCAGCCGGTACAGTTTGATGTCAATCAAGAGAGTCTCGATCAGCATCTACGTCTGCTACAAAAACGCTATCATCCTGATAATGTCGCCAAGAACTTGACAGACGCCGCCCAAGCGCAACAGCAGTCTGAGCAAGCATCAGCATTGATTAACCAAGCCTATCAAGCGCTGAGTGCGCCTGATAGCCGTGCAAGCTATCTGTTAGATGTGGCAGGACAAGCACAAAACCTAGAACACTCAATCGCTGATTTAGACTTTTTAGAAGATGCGATGCAGATGCGTATCGAATTGGATGAGGCGATTGAAGATAAAAATCTCTCAACGTTACAACAGCTACATCCGCAGATTACAGAACGTTTGACCAAACAGTCTCAGCGTTTTAATAATGCTTACCAAAGCAAAGACTGGCAAACCGCGATTGATGCGACGCAAAAATTAAAATTCTTGGTCAAGTTAAATGCTGATGTGACAACGGGTCTTGATGAGGTCGCAACGTCTGAGCATTCAGATGATGATGATTTATACGTTTAGACAATGAATACTCAAAAGCTTGTATCATTGATAGTATGTGCAAGCTTTTCTAATTTATCGCTCTTATTTAAAGCAATATTCTAAAGCGGTGGTTAAAATAGTCTCAACGATACCGTATAATCCCATATTTTAAGCGCTATTAAACGCTACTCTCTTCTATGTTAGAGAAGAATCGCAGCCGTTAACTGTCATAGCGCCTATGTTGTATTTGCCCCATTTCACTTATTCATTTTATCTTTGAGTTATCTTATGTCTTTATTGCAAATTGCCGAACCCAATCAAAGTGCCCAACCCCATCAGCATCGTTTTGGCCTAGGGATAGACCTTGGTACCACGCGCTCATTGGTCGCTGTGGTGCGCTCAGGCAAGGCGCAAGTATTAGAAGCAGGCGCAGCTAACGACACTTTACTACCTTCTGTGGTCTATTATCCAAGTACTGGCAAGCCATTGGTTGGGTATGATGCCCTAGCCCACTTAGCGGATGATCCAAAAAATACGATCGTCTCGGCTAAGCGCTTTATGGGTCGCAGCCAAGCGGATATAAAATTCTCTCATCCTTACGAATTAAGTGGCAATAAAGATGACATGCCAGCTTTTGTCACCGCTCAGGGTGAAGTATCTCCTGTTGAGGTGTCAGCTCGTATATTAGCCGCTCTTGAGCAACGTGCAGCAAGCGCATTACCTGAAGATAGTATTGCAGGTGCTGTCATTACCGTACCTGCTTATTTTGATGAAGCGCAGCGTCAAGCGACCAAAGATGCGGCGCAAGCGGCTGGTATCAATGTACTGCGTCTATTAAATGAGCCGACCGCCGCAGCCGTTGCCTATGGTCTCGATCAGCCTAATCAAGAAGGTGATAAAGAAAGTTATTACTTAATTTATGATTTGGGTGGTGGCACTTTTGACGTTTCTATCTTAAAACTAAATGACGGCGTTTTTGAAGTATTGGCCACAGGCGGCAATAGTGCGCTTGGCGGTGATGATATTGACCGCTTACTGACCAATTGGCTGATTAAGCAATTAAATATCGACCCCAAAGACGTAAGCTTGCATGACAAGTCAATACTTGCGCAACAAGCCAAAGCTTATAAGCAAGCACTAACTGATGCTGAACAGGTCGATATCGATATCACTGTCAATGAGCAGTCTTATCAAGGTGTGCTACGCCGTGAAGACTTGCTAACTATTGCAGAGCCCGTTAGCCGCCGCACGATAAGTGTCTGTGAACAAGTACTGCGTGATGCCAAGCTATCTACCTCAGACTTAGATGAAGTTATCTTAGTCGGTGGCTCTACCCGTATGCCAGCTGTACAGCAGGTAGTGACTGAGTTTTTTGCTAAAGAGCCGCTTTGCCGTCTAAATCCAGATGAAGTTGTGGCTTTAGGCGCTGCCCAAACGGCGCATCAATTGGTCAACGGTGATAGTGATAACAATCTATTGCTATTAGACGTAACGCCGCTATCGCTCGGTCTTGAGACCATGGGTGGTCTGGTTGAGGTACTGATTCCACGCAATACACCTATTCCTGTCAAAAAACGCCAAGTATTCACTACCTATCAAGATGGTCAAACAGGTATGGTGATTCATGTGGTACAAGGCGAGCGTGAGACAGTAGATAACTGCCGCTCACTGGGCCGCTTCGAGCTATACGGTATCCCGCCAATGAAAGCTGGCTTTGCCCGTATTGAAGTGACCTTTAGTATTGATGCCAATGGTCAGCTGACCGTCAGTGCGCAAGAAACCACGACTAAGACAGAAAGCAAGATTGAAATCGTGCCGTCTTATGGGCTATCTGATGAACAAAAAGAACAACTATTGGTAGCGGGCTTTAAATATGCTGAAGAAGATAAAAATGCACGCTCTTTAATTGAGACCAAAGTAGAAGCGGAACGTGAAGTTTTAGCACTGCAATCAGCACTTAACGAATTTGCTGCCTTACTGACATCTGATGAACAGCAATTATTGGCTGAGCAAATACAAGCATTACAAACCACGCTCAGTACTGATGATTTGGCGCTTATCGAGGCAAAGCAAGCAAAACTCAAGCCTCATAGCGATGCCTTTGCTGCTCGAATTATGAATCAAAGCGTCAAAGCCAGCATGGCAGGTACGAGTGCTAAAGACTGGTAGCAAAAATATCGAACCAATACAGCTTAGCAATTTTACTAAGCTGACCTCTTATATTTTTATTTTTTTAATTGATTAGCATCGGACAGACAATTTATGCCAAAGATTACCGTACTACCGCATCATGAAATTTGCCCTGAAGGCACCGAAGTCGAGCTAGAAGCTGGCAGCAATTTATGCAAGGCGCTATTAGAAAAAGGCATCAAGATTGAGCACGCTTGTGAGATGTCAAAAGCCTGTACTACCTGCCATGTGGTCGTGCGCAAAGGCTTTAATAGTTTAGATGAGATGGATGATATCGAAGCCGATTTACTAGATCGTGCTTGGGGCTTGGAGCCTGATTCACGCCTGTCTTGTCAGGTCATGCTTGATGATGATGACTTAACTATTGAGATTCCTAAATATACGCTTAACCATGCAAAAGAAAATCATTAAGCACTCGCAGCATTAGCTTCTTGCTCCCTATAATATCTAGGTATTGTAAAAAAGGTCAGTTCATTGTTAAAACAATGAACTGACCTTTTTTTTGGAAAAACTTAAAGAAAGAGCGTATCTAAAGCTTTTCTAGGGCGTGTACTCATTTTAAAAATGGTGATAAAAATGAGGTAGATTGCAGTCAAACAAGGAAAATAGTGCAGATAATATCGAGATATTACCTAGCTATTTGACGATGTTTGGCAAGATTTAACCATTTTTAACCCATTTAGATTGCTATTGGTTGAATTGAGGACACGCCCTAATGACGATTATTATTACTCTTATTCAAGCTATAGTCAGTCCAATATTAAAAAGATACAGCGGGACTGGGATGCTTAGTTTTTAATATGAGTTTTGCAGCCTCTGTCGGCGTAGGCACAGCAAGCCAGAAAAACTTATACCAGTTTCGCGTTATTAAATAACGTATCCATTTTATTTAGTATCGACTATATTAGCCTCAAGCGCCACCGCCTCTTCTTGCTCAATACGTTCAAGTGCAAGATTTAGGCGGTTTCTCACATCTTGATAATCACTGTCTTTCATATCTTTGAAGTTGAGGTGCAAATTAAAGCCAGGGAGTGTGTGGTCGACCCACTTTGATAAACGACCTTTATTGGCATCAGGATCAAGTACTTGCCATGCTTTAATCTTATCATCGAAGCCTTTTAATTGATAAGCACCTGAATAATCACACTCATAATCGTGACAAATATAATCATGCGTACTTTCGCTAACGAGTATTTCACCCTTGCCAGCACTGGCTTCAAGCCTTGATGCTAGATTGGCTTCTTTGCCAATCAGCGTATAACTCAGGCGATTGTTACTACCAAAATTACCGACATGGCAGTAACCGGTGGTAATACCAATACGTATGTATAAACCATCAAAACCCATGAGTCGCCATTTTTGTCGTAACGTGCGCATTTCACGGCGCATATCTATAGCCATGGCAACACAGTCCAAGGCATCTTGCCGAGCGCCACGACTGTCCGGTTCACCAAAAAAACACACCATACCATCACCAATGAACTTATCAAGTACTGCGCCGTGTTTATGCGCAATCAAGGTCATACAGTGCATATAGGTATTCAGAATATCGGCCAAATTATCAGCACTTAGACTATCAGACAATTCAGTAAAGCCAACGATATCTGAGAACATAATGGTGAGCTTGGCCCGTTTATTCGAGACACTAATAGGGCTATCTGCTTTTACAATGGGCTCCCAAATTTGTAGAGGAACAAAGCGTGTCAGTTTACTAATGACAGACACCATAGTATTTAGACGCCCACCTGCTTGTAACGCGCTGGCTTCGTAGCCAATGTATTGATGATAAATGTAGCGAAAATGAAAAATAATGACGGTCATACTCGTAATCAGCACGATGGCCGGTAGCCAACCTTCATAACAGTCCATCCCAGTACCATGTAAAGTAACGCTGACATAATAAAAAATAATGATGGTTACTACCGATACCGCTATCAGCTTTAAATGATTTTCAGGACTACTTATGATAATACGAATAGCTATCAACGCCGCTAAGCTAATGGACATCACGGTGCAGAACTGTAGCGAACCTATCACTGCAGACAACAAAATAATGACAATATTAGACGTCCAAAAGCTGGTTTGGCGACGATAGTTGTAAATAAGAATCATGAGGCTTGGCAGAGAGATGATAACGAGCAAAGCCATTGACATTGGGCTAAACTCAAAATGCACAGCCATCAGTACAACGGTCAGGATTAAAACGAAGACTTCTGGATAGTCAAATCGATAAATCCTATCGTCCTGCAACAGGATTTTCGGTCTTAACTTATCTAAAAGGGTCATAAGGAATGTTCGCTTAAGCAAGACAAACTAATGAGAGTCAATGACAAATACATCAGCGCATGTCTATAGTAGCCATGATGACAATGACAAAAAAGAGGATAATAATAGTGATTGCTTATTATACGACAATAAGCTTATACAACCTATGTCATTGGTAACCAAAAGAATACCCTTGGTCGTTCCTTTTTCTTTCAAATACTTTTAAGACTCTCAAAATAAAAATAATTTACGGCAGTTATCACTTAAAACAATTATCAAAAAGCCAGATATTAAATATCTGGCTTTTTAGCATTCAAAAGATGGAAAATACTAGGGTCTGTTGAACAGTAAAAGTATTAGAAATGCCTGAATAAGGCTTAATTTTACGTGTCCAACCATTTTTCCAGTCGCCTTGATGGGTCAATCGATAAGTACCCGCTGGGGTATCGTTACTGATTCGCCAATCAACGATAGCCTTACTATAAGCCGCGCCTTCACGCTGCCAAGTATAAGTGGTATCAAAGTCGCTATCACTCAAATAATCGACCCACTGACCATTCTCAAAACGCTGTACTTTTAAGAAACTGTCTTCGGTACGTAGATTGTTTTTAGGATGAGCGCCGCGGAATACCGCAGTGGCAACCTGACCTTTTTGATAACTGGCTTTGGGCTGAGTGAGGGTTTGTCCCCAACTTTGTCTTAAAGGCTTGTCATCAAACACCACCCCCGGACGCTCATTAAACGATTTGCCTGAGCGATCAGGCGGCGTGGCGCTGTCATAAACCTCTATGCCATCCCGTAGCGCTTCGGCCAGTTGCGTATATTCTTGGACATAAGCAGCAGCTTGATAAGGGCCATACTCAGTAGACGCCCCTTCATAATGCTGGGTGGCAAACTCTTCTCGCGTACTTAAATAGCCGCTATAGTTATTGGCCAAGCCATTAATAATAACGGTATCAACTCCTGAGTCTTTTAGCTGTGCAAGTACTGCCGCGCGCATCCGTCGTCCGACCATGGTGGTCGGCTCACCAGGAATAGCAACGAGAGCGATATTACCGATACGCATCAGCTGAACAGGTTGTTCAGTATTAATCCAGCCCCAGCTGCCAGTCGGTAATAACACCTGTTTTTCAGCCTGACAATCATCTTGGCTGACGGTTGAAACAATACCAAAGGCGCCGCGCGTCAAACTACCTAGGAAAGACTGGTCGACTTTATTAATATCATCATTAATGCGGAAATTTTCTCGCGTCATGCCCTCATACATACCCGGTATGTTCGATGGACCATTCTCGCTGCCAGCAGCAAACGAGTAACCGCGGGCTGGCATACATAAGACTTTATTGCCTGCGCCATTGGTGAATTTACCATCGACTTGATAGCCCTTCAAATTGACCCAACGGGCACGTACGTCTACTGGTCCAGCAACCGGCACACCTTGATTCCAAAGCTCAACCGCCTTATCAAGCTGCAGTTGCCCATCACGCCTGACATTTTCCCATTCATTATCACTGCCTTGATAGCCTGGCTTTGAGTTGGCATTGCCGCCTGCCGCCAGCACATCACCCTCATCAGCATTGGCAAAAGCGGCGACAAACGGCTTGTCTGAATTTTTACCAAAAATCTTTTCAGCGCCGCGCTGAGCAAAACCTTTATTGTCAGCGCTTAGATGCATAAACTGATTACTAAAACTGGTTGGATGCAGTGCAAACCAATTAATCAGACCTACTGGCGTGCCATCGGCAGCATTCAGGCGCAGCTGAGTCATGGTCTCGTTAACATTACTATCAAAGTCTTTTGCATCGGCATTATTGTCATAAGCAAATTCTGAGCGATTGAGCGTTGCACCTTTTAGCTCGCCTTGCGCCAAAGATAGCGTCCCGGGAGCCAAGGTATCGTGAGCACGCTTAATCGAGGTGACAATACCATTAACGATAGCATTGAAGTTTTGGCTGCTATAGCCTGATAAGGTATCATCAGTACTGGCAATTTGATACAGCTGTTGATGCGAGTAGCCAGCATTGCCGACATGGGTGTGAGTAGCAGTGAGCATGACATTATCATCATTATATAATTCGCCATAATCTGCTTTTAAGCGCCTGATGACCTCAAGCTTTACCGCGGTAAACATCGCCCCCATATCTGCTGAGACATAAACGACGCGTTTACCTTGATTTTGACTATTCGTATCCTCTCCGATAATAAAAGCATGAGAATATAAGCGGTCATTAATACCTTGCACAACCTGTCCAGAAGCATAACCAAACATGCCCGTCTCGGCAGCAGCACCGGTGATATCTGCCTTACCGCTACCAACGAGATATTGTGTTGTCGGCATTGCTCTTGTAGATGTCGCTGCCGTAGAAGCACTATAATTTAATGTGACAGAGCTATCTACTGGGGAGTCTTCAGTTGAATCCGTCTCACAGGCAGTCAAACCGAGAGCCGCGGTACAAATAGAGATAAGTAACATAGAAGGTCGTAATAGTGGAGGTGCGATAGAGGAAGTAGCCATCTGTTATCCTTAACACAGAGTGAAATCTTAGACTGAAAGCTTCCAATCTAAGATTAAGTACCTCGAAGCGTTTGCAATGCGGCAAAAAAATCATACTGATTAATACGCAAAAAACGGCTACGAGCAGATAAGTTGGCTATATCCATTTAACCAACTCACTCTCTAATATAATGAATAACAGACAAATGTAAAACGATTTATGTTAACTCAGCTGAAATTATCATTAAATCTAACTTTACTATGACTTTTTTTAAATAAAAACTACTTTAATAAAAACATTGAGGCAAAACTGACAACTCATCATTTAATGCCTGATTACATTTGCCAATCAAACGGCATTTGATGATGACCACGTAATGCCATCATTAATGTCTGCTGCATCTGCGCCAATACTTCGTTGGTATACGGTATAGCAGGTACACCCCATACTGGATTTGGCCACTGCATGTCGTTTTGATAGCGAACGATATGATGGAAATGTAGCTGCGGTACTTGATTGCCGAGTGCTGCCACGTTCATTTTATCAGCTTGGAAGGTCTTGGCCAATTGGCTTGATAACCAGCTCGATTCACGCAAAAACTGCGCTTGGTCAGCCTCAGACAGCTCATATAACTCTTTGATAACTGATACCCGCGGCACCAATATCAACCAAGGAAACTGGCAATCATTGATTAAACGACAGGTCGATAATGGGAAATCACCCACTAAAAAACTATCAGCAGCAAGTTTATGATGAAGTTGGAACATAATGACGGTTCTCTTGTTATGACGCTTGAATAAAAGGAATTAGAATTAATTCAAAAATTAATAAGCTATAAGGATAATAAGCTAAATATAGGATGTCGCTATTTTATCAGTTATCCAACCGATAAAATAGCGCTATGACTGATTGTCTTAGGATGCAACATTCACCTTATTTAAATTATTTAGCGAATCTGTTCAGTTTAAAAATATAAATCAATGAAGCTAAGCTGACTCTGCCACCATATGCTCACTAAAATAGCGTAATAGCTCTTGAATTGCACTGACGCGCTGCTGCGGTGTTGCCAGTTTATCGGCATCCTGATAACGAATGCCAGAGGCACCATTCATACGATAGCGCTGCCCATTGCTCTGAATCAACTTAATAATCGCTAAGGCATCGACCGGTGTATCAGGTGCAAATTCTAACGTCATGCTATTACTATTGGCATCAATCTTATTAATCTTTAGCGGCTCAGCTTGTATACGCAGTCCGTGAATGGCAAATAACTGCTTGGTTTGCTCAGGTAATATGCCAAAACGGTCAATCATTTCAGTACGAATATCAGTCAGAGCTTCTTTATCATCAGCATTACTGATGCGCTTATAAAATAATAAACGTTGATGAACATCGTGTAGATATTCTTCTGGTATCAACGCCGAGCTATGCAAGTTAATCTCGCTGGTCAGCGACAATGGTGTGCTTAAATCAGGCTCTTTACCTGCTTTAATCGCCTTCGTCGCTCGCTCTAGCATGTCCATATATAAGCTAAAACCAATCGCTTGCATATTACCGCTTTGCTGTTTACCAAGTATCTCACCCGCGCCGCGAATCTCTAGATCTTCGCTTGCCAGCATAAAGCCTGCACCTAAGGTATTGGCGCGTTCAATCGCATGTAAGCGTCGCTTGGCATCACCTTTAAGACCTTTGATAGAAGGCACTAGCAGATAACAATAGGCTTGGTGATGACTACGACCAACGCGACCACGTAGCTGATGCAGTTGCGCCAAACCAAACTTGTCGGCGCGCTCAATGATAATCGTATTGGCATTGGGTACATCAATGCCGGTTTCGATAATGGTCGAGCATATCAGCACATTGAATTTTTTATGATAAAACTGCTGCATGACTTGTTCAAGTTGGCGCTCTTGCATTTGTCCATGAGCGACCCCTACTCGCGCCTCAGGAACCAGCTCACGTATGGTTTCTGCCATACGCTCAATACTCGCCACGTCATTATGCAATAAATAAACTTGCCCGCCACGCAGTAGCTCACGCAAGATAGCCTCTTTCATTAGAGCATCAGTTTTTTGCATGACAAAGGTTTTGATAGCCAAACGACGTGCCGGTGGTGTCGCAATAATCGACATGTCACGCATACCTGAGAGCGCCATATTAAGCGTTCTAGGGATGGGAGTCGCAGTCATCGACATACTATCCACATCAGTCTGAATCGCCTTGATACGCTCTTTATGACGCACGCCAAAGCGATGCTCTTCATCAACAATCATCAAGCCTAAATTAGAGAATTTCACATCGGGTTGTAATAGTTTATGCGTGCCGATAACGATATCAACCTTGCCAGCTGCAAGGTCTGTTAGCACTGTTTCTTGATGCTTTTTGCCACCGAAGCGCGATAGCGTTTCGATACGCACTGGCCAATCAGCAAAACGGTCGCGGAAATTGTCTTCATGCTGGCCTGCTAGCAAGGTTGTCGGCACCAATACTGCCACTTGATAACCGGCGCTGACCGCGATAAACGCCGCGCGCATGGCCACTTCAGTCTTACCAAAACCTACGTCACCGCAGATAAGGCGATCCATTGGTTGGTTTTGCCTCATGTCTTCCATCACCGCATGGATAGCATTGGCTTGATCGGGCGTTTCTTCAAAAGCAAATTGACTGGCAAACAGCTCGTACTGTGATGGATCTATTTTAAAATGAATACCAACTTTGGCTTCGCGCCGTGCTTGCATATTAAGCAGTTCAGCCGCCACGTCATGGATTTGCTCGAGCGCTTTTTGCTTGGCTTTATCCCATTTGCCGCTGCCAATTTTATGCAATGGCGCCAGTGCAGGATCACCGCCGCTATAACGGTTAATCATTTGTAAATTGGCAACCGGTACATAGATACTGGCATCATCGGCATATTTCAAATGAATAAATTCTTGTTCACCATCGCCGACATCTAGCGTAATCAGTCCATTGTAACGCCCGATACCATGCTCGATATGCACCACTGGGCTACCTTCGGTTATCTCGGTAACACTTTTAACCAAAAACTCTTCTGACACACCGCTTTGACGACGGCGGCGCGTTTGTAGTACTTGCCGACCAAATAACTGTGTCTCACTAATCAGCACTAAACGTTCAGGAACATAAACCCCGCGCTCAATGGGTGCAACCGTGAGTCCAACCTGCGGCAGCTTATTACCATTGCTCTTTGATTTGTCTGCTGCTAAAAATGCCTCAAAGCTATCATAAGCCTTGATATCAATTTTACCTTTAAATAGCTCAATGAGAATCTCACGACGACCAGCCGTTTCTGCTACTACTAATACTGGGGTTGCCGTTTGTTCTTGCAGCGCTAAAAACTCTAACAGCTCGGTAAGAGGCTCAGCTTTTTGATGGTTCACGGCCAATTGAGGTGGCTCTTGTGCGCTTAACGTCACCAAACCTTGTTGCTTACTCGGCACAAGCGACAGTTGTGACTGTGAATCTGACTGCCCTTCAACTTGCAGCAATGATTTGTCTGCTAACAATGACGCATCTTTTAATAATGAATCACTGCTATCAATCGCAGCGACATCGGTCATAGTAGCGAGTTCATTACGGGCACTGAGAATCACGCGTGGATAATGATTGAGGTGCTCGTTTAGAGTATTTGATAATAAATACAACAACTCAGGCGCGACGATAGGCTTATCGATATCATGACGGCGCTCTTCATAGCGGCGCTGAATCTGTGACCAATAATCTGCCTGTTTTTCGTTAATCAACTCATCTGTTATAAATAGCGCATCACTTGGTAGGTAAGCAAATAAGCTACTCTCAGCCTCCCAATCCTTTAAGTCAAAAAATAGTGGCTGATAGTATTCAAGTCCGCTACTGGCGATACCCGCCATGACGTCTTTATGCAGCTCAAACTTACGGCTACTGGTATTAGGAAACATCGCAGCAAAGTTAGTGCGAAAGGTCTCGCGCCCCTCATCAAGCGGAAACTCTTTGGCGGGTAAGATTTGAAATTGCTCAATAGGCTTTGAGATATCTGGCAGTTTATGCAGTAGCGACAGCGACTCTTTGCCCATGCTACTATCGTTGCCGCTCATCATCGTTTTTAGGTCATCAACGGTCAATGTGCGCTGGGTCTGCGGATTAAAGAAGCGAATGGTTTCAATTTCATCGTCGAATAAATCTAGACGTAGCGGAAACGGCTGACCCATGGCAAAGATATCAATAATACTACCGCGTACGGCAAATTCGCCCGGCTCAAAGACGTTCTCAACCGCACGATAACCGGCCTTTGCCAACAAGCCACGTTGGGTGTTGATGTCGAATCTATCACCCACACTCAAATCAAAATGCTGCCCTATCAGCCAGCTTGGCGGTGCGACCCGATGCATCAACGCCTGTACCGAGATGAGCAGCACGCCTGACGCTGGCATATCGGTTAATAGATTGATACGTTCGCTGACGATATCTTGATGCGGTGACAGCTCATCATAGGTCAATGTCTCCCAATCAGGGAATACATAAGCATCGACGCCGCAGAATGCCAACTCTGTCTCTATCTGGTTAAGCTGGTTTTGGTCACGAGTTACCACGACTTTCAAACGGTCGGCAACATTCCATAGCGGCGTTTGCACCAGACTTGCCAGCCACAAACTACTGACTGCCCCATGCACAGGTGCCAGCCAACGGCGCTGGGCATTCTGGATAGGGAATAACTGCTGGTTAATCGGGTCAAAGGCGTCAGTCAAAGCAGTGATAGGCATAAAGAATAGGATCAACGTTAAGAGTCAGAAAGCTATTATACGAATATTTCAGCAATTACCAAAATTTATGCCGTAACGGTTTGTCACTTAGCATTTTTAATAAAAAACCAATAGCTAAATAGTTGATAAAAATTATATTCGTATATAAAGACAGAGTAAATGTAAAAACCTCAACGGTTAAGTGAACTGACCCCCGAAACTTGGACAGTTTAAGTTTGCACCAAGGACTGAGTTCTGTACTTCACAGGGCTCAGTCCTTTTAGTTTAAGCTGAATTCTCTCATGATTATAATAATGCATATACTCATGAATCTGTTTCTCTAAATCTTCAATGGTTTTCGGCTTCTTAATATAAATCGTCTCACACTTTAAAGACCCAAAGAAGCTTTCCATCAATGCATTATCTAAACAGTTCCCTTTTCGGCTCATACTTTGCTTAATGTTATTCTCTTTAAGCGTATTCGCAAACGCTTTCATCTGATAATGCCATCCTTGATCTGAATGCAGCGTGAGCTGCTCGGTGCGCTTTGTTGGTATGCCCTTAAGCGCACGATCAAGCATCTGTTTGACCAAGTCATAGACAGGTCGTTTTGATAATTCATAACTGATGATCTCATTATTAAAGCAGTCAAGTATCGGTGATAAATATAGCTTGTCATCGCCGACTTTAAATTCAGTAATGTCTGTCAGCCATCTGCGATTGGGCGCACCCGCCCGAAACTTGCGCTTGACCCTATTCTTAGCAATGACGCCGCACGCTCCTTTATAGGATCGGTACCTTTGTCGTCTGATTCTCGCTGTCAGCTTAAGCTGTCCCATCAGCCGTGCAATCAGTTTGTGGTTATGAATGAGACCCTCATTCTTAAGGGTTTGGGTGATTCGACGGTAGCCATATCGACCTTTATGCTGATGATAGATATCACGGATGCGCTGTTTGAGTTCGGCGTATTTATCTTGACTACTAAGACTCGCCCTATGGTAGTAGAAACTACTCCGCGCAAGCTTTGCTATGCTGAGTAAGTCAGATAACGTGTGCTTTAGTCTCAATCCTTCGATGAGCCTTGCTTTGTCGCGGCGTGTTCCCTTTCCCGAAGCAAGGCATCGAGCTTTTTTAGATAGGCATTCTCCGCTCGTAGATATGCGTTTTCACGTTTGAGCTCTGCTAGTGTCTTTTCATTATCGGGTTTGTCTGTGATAGGAGAGGTCATGGGGTGACTACCTTTATATTTGGATGTGAGTCCAGACATACCATGGAGCCTGTAAGCTTTATGCCAGTGGCTAATAAGCGCAGGTGAGCTGATATTAAACCTAAGAGCGGTTTCAGATTGGCTTAATCCTTCTGCTAACATCACAGCGATCACTTTATACTTAAAGTCGCTACTGTATTTAGTTTTATTAGTCTTAGGTTTGATGGCGTCTATACCACTATGCTGATACTGCTGAACCCACTTAGATACCATTTTGTTATCAAGTCCAAACTTCTCACCTGTCGCACCGCTACTATGTCCTTGACGATAGTATGCTATGACTTTGATCTTAAAGTCTATGTCGTATTTCATAAAATAACCCCCAGAAGTTGTGTCCAACTTATGGGGGTCAGTTCAAAGCTGAGGTTTTTTAGTTGTATGCATTAAGCTGCTTTTAAATTATAAGCGGTTTTTAAATTAATGGCTTGTCGCTCGCGATAATGCCGTTATTGTCTGCATAAACAAACATACCAGAATTTAGGGTTAAATCACCAAAGCTAATCTCGATGTCAGTTTGGCCTTCATCACGGCGGGTTGATTTACGCGGGATACAACCGAGCGCCATGACCCCGATATCCATTGCTGCCATATCATCAACATCGCGCACACAGCCGTACACCACAACCCCTGCCCAGCCATTATCAATCGCCGACTGCGCAATCATATCGCCTAGCAGCGCGCAACGCATAGAACCACCACCATCGACGACCAATACCTTGCCATTACCGTCTTTATCTTTGCCATCACTATTTAATAACGATTTTACGCGGCTATTATCCTCAAAACATTTGACCGTTACGATTTCACCGCAAAACCTATCTTTACCACCAAAGCTATAAAAGGACTTACCTTCGATATTAGGCAAGCACACCTGTGACTCTGGGTTGGCATCCAATAAATCGCAAGTCACAAAGTTTTCTTTATTCATTGCGGTTGCTTCTGGCATCGTGTTTGACATGATGAGGCTCCTTAATTACTTATAATTGATTTTAACTATTTTTTTATGTACTGCTTAGGCTATTTTTTCACTCTAGTCATTGCCAGCATCTGCTTATTTTCAATGATATCCGTGTGCTCCAATAACGGTTCGGTCCGGTATTTGCTACGCTGATAAATGTCATGGGCGCTCATAGCCATAGCGCTAGCAACACGCTTGGCCGAAATAGGATGCAATGATAACGATTCAGACACCAACGGTGATATAAGCTGAAAGGCTTTTTGGCCAATACTTTCAAGTGGACGACCTTTATGTTTGCCAAGTAACAAAGACGGGCGAAAAATCACTAGCTGGGCAAAATCCAAGGCCACAATCGACTGCTCAGTTTCCGCTTTGACCCGATTGTATAAAAAGCGACTGCCGATATCAGCGTTCATCGATGACAGCAAAAAGAAGTTTTCAACACCTTTATCGCGGCATAATTTAGCGAAATTGACATTATAATCATGATCGACTTTGTGAAAAGCTTCATCACTACCCGCTTGTTTCTTAGTAGTACCAAGGCAACTAAAGGCATCCGTTGTTCGATCAACCCCAACACTGGCAAAGATTTCGCTTAAATTATCAAAATCATTGACCTGATAAAAACGCATACTGGCATTGATATAGCGTGGTGGACGCCGAGCAATCACGATCAACGTATCATAAATCTCACTAAGCTGCTTTACAAGATGTTGACCTACCAATCCTGTCGCGCCAATCATAATTGCTTTTCGCTGCATACCCTATCCATTTGTATTTTGTATAATGTTAGAAAATCCATGATGATGAGAAGACATATCCGTAAAGAAAGATCGCTCATGTATCATACCTAAATTAACGCATCACTGAGGGTTATTAGGCACAGTTAGACACAGTTTATTGTAAGAGATTTTGTCAGTAATAGGCATCGCTTGGCGACCAACTTTGCTCTTAATAGCCAAATACAGCAAAATATTAGCAGATAGTTTAACTACTTTGTGCATTAACTATCAAATATATTGTCCTAAGCGCAATAATTTGCTAAGATAACCGGCTTTACACGTCAACGCTGTTTAATTATTCCAAACAGTTCTGGCGCTTGCGATGTTCTATCGATATTAGAGGTCTTAATATCAGACATCGACATCATGTTTGGCGAGAGGCTGCTCGTCACCGATGATTGTTAAACCCATTATTGCAATCAACATTCATATTTTTATCTGTCTTTATCAAGGAGATACGCGTGGCTAATACTGCACAAGCTCGTAAACGCGCCCGTCAAAACACCAAACGTCGTCAGAACTCTGCGTCACAACGCTCTATGGTTCGTACTTACTTAAAACGTGTTGATGCGGCAATCGCTGCTAAAGATTATGACGCGGCTACCGAAGCTTACAAAAAAGCGGTACCGGTTCTTGATCGTATGGCTGACAAAGGTATTATTCATAAGAATAAAGCTGCTCGTCGTAAGAGCCGCCTAAACAAAACAATCAAAGGCCTACAAGCTTAAGATTGCTAGCGTTTAGACCGCATCTCGCCTTTATAGCGTGATGACTAAAACCTTGTTACCAGTTCTAATACTGGAGCAAGGTTTTTTTATGCCTGTTGAGAAATTATTCATCATTTGGCAAAAAAAACAATTAAGTCCACTTTACTTCAGGTGGCAATAGCAATTTATTCGGATGAAAACCAGCAGCACGGTAGCCCTCTAATAAAGCGCTAATCGGGCGGATATAAACCTCACCGCGCCAAACAAAATAAGCATTGGCTTGCTCAAAGGGCTTATCATCAAACCACAAAAACACCCCTTCCATCATCTTAGGCCAATCATTCCAATCGATTTCGGTCACATCAAGCATGACCGCTAAAAAAGCAGACAATAAAGTATCGTGACTAACAGCGAGCATTAAATGCCCGTGCTGCGGTTGATGTTGATAAAAAAGCGACAAGATATCGAGACCACCCTGATAGGCATTTTTAGTGCCTTCGAGGTTGCCTTGGAGGAAACGATTGATAAAGTTAAGCACCCCAATCTCTTTAAATACCACGTTGGCAATCTCAGGCTCAGTGACTAGGCTGCCAGGCTCTACTAGCAAAGACTGATGAGCGATATTGCGCTGTAGTCCCGCGCCTTCTTGCATCAGCTGCGCAGTATCAATACAGCGACCAATCGGGCTTGAGATGCTATCGACATCGAGCGAGTATGGCAAATGTCCTGCCAACCAACGCCCCCAAGATTTGGCCAGTACACGGCCTTTTGGTGTCAGTGGCAACTGGTAGCTGGCAAAACCATTACCATCAGAACGCTCGCGCAAGGAGTGTCTGGTAAATAAAATCAGTCGTTTATCTTCGGGCAAAAGGCGGACCGACGAGATCATGCTATCCGGTAAGTGTGACGGTGCTGGGGCACTCGGCGTGTGGCTCGCAAGCTTATCAGCGGATAGTTTTGACGGGGTATCAATAGGATATTTACTCATGCCAGCAAGCGTAGCAGATTTTTTATCAGGAATGAACAAAATATAAATCCAGTTGCAATATAAGCAGTAATAATGATTAGGGAGTTTCCTAAAAACTGTGTAACTGCTTATAATCCACTAACTGGAGAATAAGCAATGACTACTCAATCTGACATT
>NZ_JBEOOY010000011.1:0-97194 GCF_040309585.1 Psychrobacter sp. GW64-MNA-CIBAN-0177 | reverse complement strand
GTAGCTTTGATGCTAGCGCATCTAGGCCTCTTTTTCACCTGCTCTTTGATATTGCACTTCATGTGTTAATCTAAGATTTTATAAAACAAGCTATACACATACAAATGTTATGTAGTGGCTAAAAGTATTAGAACATAATCCTTTATCGATAACAACCATGTGTATAACATTTTTAAATAATATCGATTAAATTGTTATAATAACTACCCATCATCTAGGTGGCTTAGAAAATGTGTATAACGTTTTTAAATTTCACCACCGCATAGGTGGCTTCTAGCAAAAGCACGGTTGACGCCGTGCTTTTTTATGCTGACAATTAATGGGCTAAAACCTATCCACGAACAAAACCAAAAAACTCATGAAACCTCCAGCCACTGCTATTACTAGACTTAATGCTATCGAGCGAGACTGATGAGTAAGTAATGGCTAATGAGCGCAGACTTTTATCGGAATATGAAAGTTGCAAATTTTGTAAAACGTCATTCAATGAGACAGTCAACCATGGCTTTATTTGTACATGTTCAAAACTAAAGGTTAGCGGTTGAATGGTTTTATTTTGAGTACTGGATTTGTTCAAACCTTTCTCAAAGACGTCCTCGCTATAATAAGCATCAAAGCCTTGTGTTGGCTCGTCAATATCCTCATCATCATTGACCATCCGTGGAATTAACAACCAATCCTCTTGTGGTATTCCTGCTCGAAAGGGACTGATTTGCTGTAAGTACGTATGAGTACGATTGGCAGTTGCCTTACTATCCCAATAAGCATTAACATAATTAAGTTTAGGGCTGTTTAATAAATGCTGCATGACGCGATGTTCAAGGTCGCTTAGCGTTTCTATGGTTTTGTTTTGAGACCTTGAAATTCTAGGTCTTGAATCGACTTGTGCTAGCTGCTCTTGAGTCATCAATTTATTTAAATCGTAGCTTGGTGGCTTAAATAGTGTGGTCTCAAACCCTGGATGCGTGAAAATAGGTCGTTTGCTATTTGCATGTTTAAAGTAGCGGATATTATATTGCAGCAGTAAAATGTTTGGCTCATTGGCGAGCTTTTCAGGACGATGCCGCCAGACACGCCCAGCCAACTGAATGATAGATCGCATAGAAGAGGGTTCGACGATCGCCCAGTCATAATCATGGTCGCGACCAACTTCGGCAACAGGGGTGGCTAGAACCATAAAGATATGTTTTTTAGCAGCCTGATTAGCAATGGCTTGTTCAATCTCAGGATGATCAAAGATATTGGTTTTCGAGCCGCTACGGTCTAAGATTCTATCGAGCTTATTCTCCAATGCATTGCGTAATAGCAATAGCTGTTTGGCGTGATAGCAGACAACATGTATTATCGTATCCTCTGGTACAGCTATGCCGTCTGCTTTAAATAATTGCATGGCAATATTAGTAATGTTATTGATATTGGCGACACGTACTAGTCCAATACTGACTTGCGTATTATCACTAGATTTTTTCTTATTAAAATTAGGTAGCACTTCATGATGCTTATCATGCAAATTGACAGTCGCATCGACTATCGCTTGTGCCAAAGCGCCATAAAATTGTGTAGCATTATCCTTAGTGTAAGAAGCTGAAAAAGGCAGTATTTCTGCCTGACGTCTAACAGGCTGCTTGGCTAAATAGCTGGCACGCTTATCACAAAATTGTTTATGGGTATTTTGAAAGGCATCAACATCAGCACATTGCTCGGATAGCATCGCTTTAGGTTGCTCATCAAACCAGGCACAAACTACTTTAGGCGCAGGCTTATTTTGACTTTGGTTAAATAGCTTGCGCCCTTCCATGTAAGCTTCGAATAATCCTGTTACTAAGTCAGGCGTCAGAGTGGCAGACGACAGCAGAACACGTGTGCCAAAGAGTCCAGCAAGATGCACCAAACGCGAAAGCGCAGGCAAATCCGCTTGATCAAAATCATCAGGTTCATCAAGTATCAAATCGCTACTGAGTAACCGTAGCATTGGTGCAATATATTTACCACCACGTTTGCATTCGCTCGCTTGGATAATATGGTCAACGGTACAAGTCACGATAGGTGCAAAGATTAAATCGCGCGCTTTAGGACTAGCAATGACGGTATCGAGATTCAGTGCCTCATAGTCCTGATAATCGATATCGCTATCAACAAACTCATCTAACAAATCCTCACTGGACTCACTACCAAAGGTCTCTGTTTCATTATCGGGTTTATCATTTTGTCTATATTCACCGATAATATCTGTAAACTCTTTGCTTTTATCATCGTATGCCAGCTCAAACAGCTTTTTATTCGCGCTGCCCCCAACTAATATGGCTAATTGGTCGCCTTTTAACTTCAGGTTTTTACGAAAGCTTAGCCCTGTCTGTAAAGTTAAAATCCGCAGTCCTAATGCAATGGTAAAACGCGCGCCTTTTTTAGGGTCAGCTAAAGCATACATAATACGAGCATTACCGATAGTTTTACCTGCGCCTGTCGATGCCATATTTACCCCAAAAAACCCATGCTCACGCGTAGTTTCTTGCAAGCCATAGGTCATCTTAAAAGCTTGGTTTTGCCATTTAAAACGCTCTATGCCAGTTGGCTTAGCCAATGGATCGTGATTGCGTAGGGTAGGCATTTCGCTAGCAATAATAGGTAGCGCACGACAAAAATGAGCGGTGAACGCCCCAACACCCAATAAATGCTCCTCTAATGACTGTTTTACAGTGGGCGTGCTAGCGGTTCGGTCAGTGTTGGCAGCTAATTTTTTAAACTGGCTATTAACAGTTATACAACGTGAGTCATTTTCTTTTAGACTGGAATAATTGTGATCACCTACCATTAAACATAAACGCGATAAATGGAGTAAAAACGGATCACTAATAGATTTTTTATCATCAATTGCTTGCTGGCTTATTTGCATCAACGCGGGATCATTGAGTACTTTTTTGCCCCAGCGTTTGATATTTTTTTGCCAAACACGGCTATTAATAACCAAATGCTCAAATTGCCAAAAATCTTTCAGTTGAGCTTTAGTCATCTCCTCTAACGATTTTGGGTTTTTGACCCAATAGTCGTACGGTTTTAAGGTGCTATAAAACTGCTGCAAATTTTGCTTATAAGTTAGTGTCTCTTTGGGCTGCTGCTTACGTTGAATGGCAGTAAAGGAATGAAATACCTTATCCGCAGGTGGCAAACGATGATGGGTAACAATTAACCAAGCTACCCATTGAGCGAGGGGCGGCATCGATTTTATGTTGACGGTATCTTGATTGGCATTAGACAGTGATCTTTCTATATTGTTATTGTCTAACCACGTGTCGAGTTGCATTAACCGTTCAATCCATGATTGATCTGTGGTGCAATCTTTAATCATCAGCTCAAAGAGTTTTAATGATATCCACTCATGACGGTAGGAATCGCCTTGTTTGCTGCCTTTTATGAGTTTGTTTTGAAAGCCAACGGTTGACTTGCCGATATCATGAAGTAGGGCGGCGATGGTGGCGATGATTTGAATACTACTGGCGTAACTCCATTCGTTTTCCCATTCACTATGCATGATGTTTCTTTTAGTACGGTTAACAGGAACAATTCCAACCTCATTAAACTTACGCTTATTGCCCACCACCCACACCAGTTCAGTCAGCTGGCGTGTTTTATTGCGATGACAGCTCACCGCTGTCGATTTAGTTGCTGAGCTGCGTAATAGTTGCTTAACGGTTTTCAGACCTTCCTCAGTGATCGCCGTTTGCCAGACATTGTCACCGATACGGTTGGCAAAGGCATCAAGGATACGCCGCGTGCGACTGAGCGATTTTTTTTCACATTGCGAGACAAAAGTGACAATCATAATGTTAAGTCTACTTATTTATTAATAGTTATATTTGACAGTTCTTAAATTAAAATTTATGTGGATTTGGAAATTCTATTTAAAGAATTTCCCTTGCGCAGCTAAAATTGGCATGCAATTTTCATACGCTGCTCACTCACCAATCTTTGGTCATAGCAATCTGCTTTACTACCTCAAACTGATAATCTAGTGCCTTATGTTTGGTAAACATACTCAGACATTCTTGACGAAACTCTTGCTCACTCATGTTTTCGCTGGCGCAGATAAAGGCGAGGGGCAGCACCAGTGCATCTTTGATAATATCGGCGATATCAAATACCAAAGCGCCGCGCCGAGTCTTGCCGTGCATTACAGCAAAGCCATGCGGAATGCCTAATGTCCATGCTGTTGTTGCGCCAAGTCCGTAGGCTAAGTAGTTACCATGATTGAGAAAGCCATTAGCTTTATCGATACCTTCATGCTCACGAGTAAAGCCATCGTAACCCGTATTCTTTGCCGCCAATTTATAAAGCTGCTTGGTCAGTCGAGCTTCTAATTGCAATAGATGCATGACTTCCATTTGCTGATTGATTTGCCGAATGTTCTCAGTTAGTAATGCTTGCACCGCATCAATATTGATATCAAAGCCCCAACGTTTTAGCTCACTGTCTTTGCTCCATACTGTTTGTAAATAAGCGAGGCGCGCGTGTTGCAACAGTTTCGCTGCCATCAAGCGTTTGTCATCATCCCACCACCAACTCATCCACCCTTGAATGTATTCTGTTGGACGATACTCGCTTTGTGGGGTCATCCACTCGACGTAGACTTCGCGTTCAGCACCCATAAATAACGGTGAACCACCGCCGCCACAAAAGCCGACCAACACCCCAGCTTGTGACAGTAAGCGCATCGCCGCTTGAGTGATCGATGTGCCTGTACCGAGCAGTATTGAAGTGGTATTGGCGATAGGGATGTTGTAATAAAGATTGGCTTTGTCATCTTCAGTAAGGTACAAGACGCGGCCGTCTTTTTGCATAACGCGGCAGTGCGAGAGGTAATAGATATTGGCACGTTTGGAGTGCAAAATGGTTTTGAGATCAGAGGAGGCAAAACTATTGTCGGTATAAGCATTGGTAGGTTTTGCCATAATAGTTCCATTTGTTAAAAATATCGCCATAATTAAGTCATGGGTTTACAGTAACGGAACTATGTTGGTAAAACAACTTATAAAAAAATCTTTACGACAACTGATGTCGCTAAAGATTTAAAAAACAATAAAAAACCAGACAACCTAAGTCGTCTGGCAATAAATTACTTCCAAAAATCTATCTGTCTACAATAAGCTGTCCACCAGAAAAGCTAATACACCCCTCACAAAACCAAGAGTTCAACCTCCTTGCATGAGGAATATCTGCTGGGACATCTAATTGATAGGGACGACCACAGTACTCACAGTGTACGTCATCTAAATAAACCTGACATTTTGCAAGTGTAGTAAATAATGCATCAATCTCCGTGTTGTGGTCATAACAAAGCAGTTCTAAATGCGCTATATAATCACTGGGCGACGCATAGGACCAATACTCATAGCACAGACGCTTTGCTGTATCCTCCAGAGCTGAATCAAAGACGAAGTTCATGCTCATAATACCCTCCTTAGTATCCATAGCCATTTTGTGGTAGTAGCTCGTAGAGCTCACTCTGTAGCTGACTACACATATCATCAAAGACATAGTCGAGATTAGTTTCTAAGCGCTTCTGTACCCATATGCGCAGCGCCGTATGATTATCAAAGCAACTATCAATACTTAGGAACCTAGCCAAACCAGTACCTGACTGAATACAGAGCTCACAGATAAGGTAGTTAGCAATATTATCTGCACCATTACTGACATAGCCACTAGGTTTAAATGTCGCATGCAGCTTATCGTAATCAATCATCTTCATGGTAAGCCCCCTTATCGGTAGATACTTGAGCAATCTGACTGCGATTGACCAATGCTTCAAATGCACTACCATCCTGCCGAGTCATATTCGGTACGTAACGGCTATACGTGTTGAATAGCATCTTGGTCGTAGAGTGTCCCATTTGACTGGCAATCCACTCAGGACTTTCGCCAGCAGCTAACCATAGCGTTGCTGCGGTATGACGAGTCTGATAAGCATTACGCTTTTTGAGACCCAAAATTTTAAGAGTAGGGTGCCAAACACGTTTGTTCACGTTGTTGTAATCAAGTGGTTCACCCGTATGCGCGCAAAATACATAGTCAGATTGCTTATAAGTGATAGCCTGCTGTTCCTTCAGAGCATCGTAGACCCAAGGTGACATTTGAATCGCACGGTAAGACTCTTGAGTCTTAGGAGGAACAATTTTGCCTTTGACATAAGCTTGTTTGATCACAATCTCACGTCGATTAAAGTCAATGTTCTCCCAAGTCAATCCATCAATTTCACTCGTACGCATACCTGTGAAAAAACGTACCAGATAATAATTGCGATAGTCTGCTCTTACACCATTAATAAACGTCCAAACCTCGTTCAGTGTGAATGGTTGAATATCTGTTTTGGGCTGTTTGAGCGCATTGATATCGTAGTAAGGATTATCAAACTGATAGCGTTTCGCTGCTTCTTTTAGTATCATACCTAAAGGTACCATGATCGAATTGATGCGTGCCGCTGACAGATGTTTGTTAGCTTTTCCGTACGTTACTTTGGCGAGCGATGAACGGAAGGCTAATACATCTGTCTTTTTTATGAGATGAATGGGCTTAGTCCCAAACTTAGCAATCAAGTACATATCAATAATCTCCTTTATTTTGCGCTTGTAAGTATCACGCCATTCAATTTCTTTTTCAGAGAACCATAATTCTGCAAACTGTTCAAAAGAAGGCGTATCGGTACTAATGCATTCCTTGCGATCGTTTAACGCAACCATCTGTGCCGCTTTATCACTTTTTGGAAAGTACTTAGCGTAGTTGAACAGTCCTAAAACGATTTCCGCTTCCATTTTCTCAATCACTTTTTCAAGCTTCTTGCGATTCGCTGGTGTGTCTGTCAGGTTTGTCGTCTCCCGACAGCGTATACCCATATAGTAAAAATCTACAACAAGCTTGCCGTATCTACTTCTGATACTAGCCATTCTATTTCTCCTTATTGAAGTGCCATGGCATTGACGCTACCGGCGATACCAGTGCGCATATCCTTTTCAATTTCTTCCCAAATGTACAAAATCTTACGACCACCAAATGGACGTATGTAATGAATACCCTCGATAAGCACACTATCCTTGAGCTCATTACGGATAGTACGAGGGTTGTATTTGATGAGCTCAGAAAGCTCTTGGGTAGTTAGGTAGGTATGTGACATAATATGTTCCTTATATAAAGTTTAACCATAATGGTACTTTTAAATACCATAGTTGTAATTTACCATAAATTTATAACTATGCAAGTACTTTTTATAATTATAATTGGAGTTTATAGAATGATAGTTAACCATCTCCCAACTTTGTTAGCTGAAAGAAGGCTAAAAGTAGCGGATGCCGTACGAGCAACAGGGGTAAGCAAGACGACATTACATAAGATATATAATGATCAATCATCTAGAATTGATTTTGATACTATAGATAAGCTTTGTGAGTATTTAGAAGTAGAGGTGGGGGATATTTTTGAATATGTAAAAGAGGATAAAGAGAAAAATACTCAGAAATAGGTTTTAGCTTACAGTTTAAAGTAGAGGTCAAAAAGAGGGTTTTAATTTTAATGGTTTTTAAGGGTCGGTCACGTTTTGGTCACCATTTGGTCACCGTCACTTTTTTAAATGATTTAAATCTGATTGTATAATCATGACTATGAGTCGATGAAGACAAGTATTTTCCGCTACAGCCCATATTTTACGGACAAAAAAAAGCCCCAATCTGAAGATTGGGGCTTTCTAAATTTGGTAGGCATAAGCAGATTCGAACTGCTGACCTCTACCATGTCAAGGTAGCGCTCTAACCAACTGAGCTATACGCCTATTTAGGTTGAGCATTTTAGCAAGTTTTTCAGACTTTGCAAGTCTTTTTTATAACAATGTTAAGTTATTATTTTAATAGCGAGCTATTGTCTGTCGTGACTTAGTCCAATATAGCTTTATTTGAATGATATTAGCCAGTTTTATTGAGTAAATGAGCACAAAATAAGCAGTCATTTCCTATGATATGTGGCATTATCAACTCAGCAGTATTTTCTATGCGTTGCACTGAAGCGCTCTATTTTTGAGGTTTTTGTTGTACAACCACAGCCGATAGACTGTGGTGATATGCGCCGTACTTATTTTAATGACTGCATAAAATTTCGTAATAGAACAAGGAATGTTCAATGGTAGATTTAACGTTTTTAACCACTCCGAAAATCGTTTGTAAGTCAGGCGGATTAACGAGTGAGCTCGGTCAGTTAGCAAAATCATTATTGGGTGATAACTTAACTGACGATGCCGCAAGTATGAATGGCAATCTACCGATGGCACTATTGGTGACAGACCCTGGCATCGTCCAGTTCGGCTATGCCAAGCAAGCTTGTGCGTCATTAGAGCTAGCAGGTTTTCAAGTCACTGTATTTGATGGTGTGCAGGCAGACCCTCCTTACGAAGTTGTTCGGCAAGCCGCCAAAATTGGCAAAGAGTCGGACGCAACTGTGGTGATAGGGCTTGGGGGTGGCAGCTCGATGGATACTGCAAAAATCGTTGCGCTCGCTATTCATTCGACCCAGTCGTTAGATGACATGGTGGGTAACGAGCAAGCAACAGGCACTCGATTGCCCCTTATTGCTATTCCGACCACGGCAGGTACTGGCTCAGAGATGACCTTTGTCTCGGTGTTGACTGGTGATAAAGGCGACAAAAAAGCCATTTATTCTTCTAAATTGTTGCCTGATATAGCACTGCTCGATGCTGCGCTTACCTTGGGCATGCCAAGACATGTAACGGCTGCCCCAGCATTGGATGCGATGGTGCATTGTATCGAAGCCTATACCAGCCGTACCAAGAAAAACCCCATATCTGATGCCCTCGCAGTCAAAGGTCTAAAGCTTTTAACGCAAAACTTTATGACGGTGCTAGAGGACGGCAACGATATAACAGCACGGGAAAACATGTTATTAGGCTCAACCTTAGCGGGCATGGCCTTTGTCAATGCGTCGGTCGCAGCGGTGCATGGCTTATCTTATCCGTTGGGTGCCAAGTTTCATGTGCCCCATGGTCATTCTAATGCCTTAGTGATGGGGCCAGTCTTTCGTTTTAATATCGAGGCCGCAAGTCGCCATTATGCTGAGCTTGCCAGTGTCATTATGCCGCAGCGTCAGTTCGCAGATGAGCAAGCAGCGGCGCATGCGTTCGTCGATGAGATAGAAGGCTATTTAAACAAAAGTGGCTTGCCTACGAGGCTAAGTGAAGTGGGAGTGACGGAAGCTGATTTATTGCCGATGGCGACCGAAGTGGTAGAAAAAATTGCTCGGCTGATCGCTACAAACCCGCGTGATATGAGCATAGAAGAGGTACGGCAGATGTACCAGAGTGTCCTATAGCTTCTTATCTATTTCAACCCTTAAACCGATATACCTTTGATTAATGACACTTTTGATCAGTTAGACCTTTGAGTAAGCAAGGCCGCTTACCTTATTAGCCTCATCAACCACAAGGAGTACTCTTTATGAGTCAACGTGAATTCACTACGCTAGCCACAGGTTTTACCTATACCGAGGCCCCACGATGGCGGGATGGTAAGCTTTGGATATCAGATTTTTATACCAAGTGCGTATACTCAATAGATTTGGATGGCACGGTAACGACCATTGCCGAAGTACCCAATCAACCCTCTGGCTTGGGCTGGCTACCAAATGATACCTTGTTGGTGGTGTCTATGAAAGACAAAAAAGTCATGAAAATTAAAGAAGATGGCAGTCTAGAAGAGTACGCAGACTTATCTAGTATTGCCAAAGGCTATTGCAACGATATGTACGTCGATGACCACGGTCGCTGTTATGTGGGCAACTTTGGTTTTAACTTGATGAACGGCGGCGATATGGATACTGCTTGTCTGATTATGATTGATATCGATAGCACGCTAAAAGTCGTCGCAGATGAATTATACTTTCCTAATGGCACGGTCAGAACGCCGGATAAACGCACCTTAATCATCAACGAATCTTTCGGTAATAGAGTGTCCGCCTTTGCTATTCAAGACGATGGTACCCTTGGCGAGCGCAAAGACTGGGCGGTATTTGGCCCCCTTGCTACCGGACCTAACTTCGGTGATTATGCGCAGGCTTCAGTGGTTGCTCCAGATGGCGCGTGTATCGATGCTGAAGGAGCGGTATGGATATCAGACTGCTTGGGTCAGCAAGCAGTGCGAGTCAAAGATAACAAAATCGTAGAGACCATTGATTTATCACCCTTTAATGTAGGTACGTTCGCTTGTGAATTGGGCGGCGTAGATGGCAAGACCTTGTTCTTATGTGTGGCACCAGATTTTGAAGAGCATAAACGTACTCAAGCGCGTGAGGGAGAGATTTGGATGACTAAAGTAGCGGTTGGTGCAGCCTAATATCTGCTGAGCTGTTGGCGCATGTACTATGCTACAACAGCTTTTTGCTGTCAGAACTACTAAAATTAAAACAGACTAGAGTGATGCAATATAACTTGCATCATTTTTTGTTGTGCCTCAATAGGAGTGATGCTTTACTATGAATAGACTGATTTACGTTAAAAATGTTTATCCCATAATGAAGTCGGTATAAGCGGTAGTTATTGGGATAGTTTTTAAATGAGCATAGTCATAAAAATACAGGTAATTAGGAGTTTGATATGGGCTTGTTAGTCGATGGTCAATGGCAAGATCAATGGTATGACACCAAAGCTAGCGGTGGTCGCTTTCAGCGCGAAGATGCTAGATTTAGGAATTGGATAACGGCAGATGGTCGTGCAGGTCCATCTGCTGTAGGTGGCTTTGAAGCTGAGCCTGATCGTTACCATCTCTATGTCTCTTTGGCTTGCCCATGGGCGCATCGCACCACGATTTATCGCAAGCTCAAAGGTTTAGAAGACATGATTTCACTGTCTGTCGTTCATCCGTTTATGGGTGAGGAGGGCTGGACGTTTGCTGAGGGTGAGGGCGTGATTGCCGATCCATTGAACAATGCAACCCATGCTTATGAGATCTATGTCGCGGCAAAGTCCGACTACACCGGGCGCGTGACAGTGCCAATATTATGGGATAAAAAAACCAAAACGATCGTTAGCAATGAATCGTCTGAAATCATTCGTATGCTCAATTCAGCCTTCGATGAGGTTGGCGCACTAGCAGGTAATTTTCTACCGTCAGAATTATTAGCAGAGATTGATGAGATTAATGCCTTTGTTTATTCTACCGTTAATAATGGTGTCTACAAATCAGGATTTGCAAGCACGCAAGAGGCTTATGAAGAAGCGGTGACTGAGCTGTTTGCTGCGCTAGATACCTTAGAGGCGCGTTTGGCAAATCAACGTTATTTGGTAGGAAGTACGATAACCGAGGCGGACTGGCGCTTGTTCACGACTTTGATACGTTTTGATGCCGTGTATGTTGGGCATTTCAAATGTAATCTGCACCGCATCGTTGATTACCCAAATCTCTGGGGCTATCTGCGTGATTTATACCAAGTACCAGGTATTGCTGAAACGGTCAATATGACGCATATTAAGCAGCATTATTACACCAGTCATGCCAATATTAACCCGACTGGTATCGTACCAGTGGGTCCTATTATTAATTTTAATACACCACACAATCGTGAGCATCTATCGTGACTGAAAAGTAATACAGATATATCAGCAATACTGTCGCGTTTTTAGGATATTTTGCCTATAGCTGACTGTTGCGTTAAGTAGCAAGTAACGTGAGCAAAAGCCATTTACCCGCTACGGAAAGGTCATAAAAAAATCGCCCCAGCTGACTTAAGCCAGCTGGGGCGATTTTGTGTTGAAAGGCATTGAATCGGCTTATCATTTTTCTTGAGCTTGAGCTTGAGCTTGAGCTTGAGCTTGAGCTTGAGCTTGAGCTTGAGCTTGAGCTAAAAATGTCTAAGCCTACATAATGGTACCTAACAGCGCTTAAGCGTTGTTTAGCTGGCGTGCTGCCTCTAGCGCAAAATAAGTCAAGATACCATCAGCACCAGCACGGCGGAAGCCAATCAGAGATTCTAGGATAACATCATCACTTAACCAGCCATTTTGAATGGCGGCCATGTGCATGGCATATTCGCCAGAGACCTGATAAGCAAATGTCGGTACACCAAAGGTATCTTTGACTTCACGAATAAGGTCTAAATACGGCTGACCGGGTTTAATCATCACCATATCAGCGCCTTCATTGATGTCCATGGCGACTTCATGTAAAGCTTCAGCGCGATTGCCGAAGTCCATTTGATATTGCTTTTTATGACCACCTTTTAAGTTGCCAGCACTACCAACGGCATCACGGAACGGGCCGTAATAGGCGGAGGCGTATTTGGCTGAGTAAGCCATGATGGCTGTATTGACAAAGCCTTCTGACTCAAGCGCCTCACGCATGACTTTGATACGGCCATCCATCATATCGCTGGGTGAGATAATATCAGCGCCAGCACGAGCGTGGACAAGCGCTTGCTTGACCAATACTTCGATGGTCGAATCGTTCATGACATAGCCGCTGTCATCGAGCAGACCATCTTGACCGTGTGAGGTGTAAGGGTCTAAGGCCACATCGGTCATCACCACCATTTCTGGCAATGCATCTTTGATGGCTGTTACTGCGCGCGCAGCGAGGCCATTTTCATCATAGGCTGATTTGCCATCAGGTGTTTTTAAGGCGTTATCAATGACAGGGAAGATATCAAGGGTCGTGACCCCTTCTGCTAACAGCTCTTTGGCATAATCAATTAGCAAATCAATTGACAAGCGTTCGACACCCGGCATACTGGCGATCGTCTCGCGCTGGTTGTTGCCTTCTAGTACAAACACAGGGGCAATAAAATGCTTGGGATGTAACTCTACTTCGCGAATCATCGCTCGCACATTATCGTTATAACGCAAGCGGCGCAAGCGAGTGGCAGGGTATTGGCGGTTAAAGGTATAGCTCATAATCATTCCTTACTTATGGTTGTTTTACTCATTATTGTTGTAAATCACTAAAAATAGATTTTGTTATATAGTGCGTGATGTATTGATATTACTTTTCACTGACTATATTTGCTGCTCATATCGTGCCACTACTATAACCAAAGACAGCTGGCGAAAGCAAAAAGCCCTACCAAGTCGGCAGGGCTGATTGTATTTATCGACTGTCAACGTAATGCGTAAGCAACGTCATCAAACAAAGGTTTCAGAATAGCCTAAGGCTCATTAATCTGAGTCACAGGAACTTGTTCAACGCCAGCTTCTTTAAAAGTCGTCTCCTCAGTAATCACACCCACTGCCGCGTCTGTTTTGCCATCGTTATTGACATCAACGACAGCCGTGGGGTTAAAGGTAGTGATTTCTGATGGTTGTGACTGCTTAATCGCTTGAGCTTCTTGCACAGAAGCCACTCGTGCAGAGCTAGCTGCATCAATCGCGTTGGCTGCTTTGGTTTTGTTGCTATACGCAGGGAAATTGACCGCTTGCACCAAGTTGGTGTGTTGCGGCACAGGAATCACCGTTGGCACATCAAGGTTGGCACCGCCACCGAGCGCTTGGTATAACTCAATTTGGCTGACGAGTTTTTGTAGTTCTAGATCCAAAATTCCTTGTTGGGTCGAGAATAGCGAACGCTGGGCATCGAGTACATCTAGATAGTTTGAGATACCGGCTTTAAAGCGTGCATCGGCAATTTGATAAGTCTGCTCAAAGTTATCTTGTAGACGATACTGTGCTTCTAGCTGCTCACCCAAGGTGGCGCGTGTCGCTAGTACATCCGAGACTTCACGGAATGCCGTTTGAATAGAGCCTTCATAGTTGGCAAGCGTTTGCTCACGTTCAATTCTGGCCACATCATATTCTGCATCTAAACGACCTGCATCAAAGATTGGGACACTAATACTTGGGCCGAATGACCAGCCGACAGCGCCGCTCTTGAATAAGTCATCTAAGCTACCGCTACTGACACCAATACTACTCGCTAGGCTAATAGAGGGGAAGTAAGAGGCACGTGCCACTTCTATATTGGCACCAGCGGCTTTTAGGTTGTATTCCGCTTGCAGGACGTCAGGACGATAGCGCAACAACTCACTTGGTAGGCCAGCATTAAAGATTTTCTGGCTAGTGATATTGCTAACGGCAGGCGTTGGAATCAGCTCGTTAGGAATCGGAGCACCAATCAAATATTGCAGGGCATTACGCGAGGTCAAGATACTGCTCTGCGCCCGCAATACGGCAAGTTTAGCATTCTCTAAAGAAGCACTGGCTTGCAACGAAGGCAGTCTAGGATCAATCCCTGCCTCAAACCGTTTGGTCGCAATGAATAACGATCGTTCACGACTCTCAACCGTGGCTTCTGCCAACTTAAGCTGCGCTAAGCTATAGCTTAGATTGGCATAGCTTTGGGCAATGTTACTGATCAGACTGATCTGCGTCGAATCTTTGGCTGCGGTGGTCGCCAAGAAATTTTGCAAAGCTTGGTCTTTTAGACTAGCAATCTTACCCCAAAAATCCAGCTCATAATTGGCCAACCCTAGGTTGACGTTATAACTACTATTGGGGTTTTTGTCCGTTCTGTTCTGTGCTTGGCGCGTGTAACCACCACTACCATTGATGGTCGGCAGATCGTTAATATCGGTGATTTGATATTGCGCTCGTGCTTTTTCGATAGCTAGGCGTGCGCTCTCAAAGTCTTTATTGTTCTCTAATCCTAATGCAATTAGCCCTTTTAGGCGCTCATCACTATAGAAGTTCTGCCAGCGTTGTCCCGCAATACTAGGCTGGGCTGCGTTACTGGCCGTTTCCTTATCAAAGGCACCGTAGCTTTGTTCGATAGGGATGTTAGGCTCGGCAAGTACAGGACGGCTATCGGCTTTTGGAATGGTATTACAAGCCGCCATGCTCATCGCTAAAGCCGTTAAGCTGATTAAGCGAACACTATTTCTGCGCACTCGTGCAATAGTTGGGCTCGCAAATCTAGCAACCAGCGCTGCCTGTTCGCCTGACATTGGGCGCACATGAGCAGTAGTTGTGACTACCGCTGCTGAGTTAGTAGTAAAAGGTTGTGAACTCATTGTGTATTATCTCCAAAGCTTGCAGGCTGATAACTCTCAGAGGGAGTTGGGTTCTGCGGACCAGGCGTACCATTGTCATCGCCGCCATCGCCTTTATCATTTGGCTTGTTGTTGGCATATTTGTACGGGAACGCACTGCGTACCCAAATGTAGAACATCGGGATAAAGAAGATGCCTAACAAGGTTGCCGTTACGACACCGCCAACCACACTGGTACCAATAGCATTTTGACTGCCTGAACCTGGACCAGTCGCCAAGAATAATGGCACAACACCCAGACCAAAGGCAAGTGAGGTCATGATAATTGGACGCAGACGTTGGCGTGCCGCCGTCATGACCGCATCTTTTAGACTATAGCCTTCCTCTTGATGGTCTTTAGCAAACTCGATAATCAAGATGGCGTTTTTAGCCGATAGACCAACCACCGTCAGTAGACCTACTTGCAAGTAGATATCGTTGGCGAAGCCTCGTAACCACGTAAATATCACCGCACCCAATACCCCAAGTGGAATAACCAATAGGACAGAGAAGGGGATAGACCAGCTCTCATATAGTGCCGCCAAGCACAAGAATACGACTAAGATTGAAAGCGCGTAAAGCATCGGCGCCTGGGCACCTGATTTTTGCTCTTCCAATGACATACCCGTCCACTCGTAACTGATGCCTTCAGGTAATTTGTCTATCATGGCTTCCATTGAGCTCATGGCTTCACCAGTACTCAAACCTGGGGCTGCACTACCTTGGATATTCATTGATGGTAAGCTGTTATAGCGGGTCAGACGCGGTGAGCCTGACTGCCATTCACTGGTCGAAAAGGCATCAAATGAAATCATATCATTCGTCTCGTTTCGTACATACCACTTACCAATGTCATCAGGGTTGGTACGGCTGCTGGCTTCACCTTGTACATAGACACGTTTGATACGGCCACGATCGATAAAGTCGTTGACGTAGCTTGAGCCCCATGCAGTCGAGATGACGCTATTGATATTACCTAGCGACAAGCCATAAGCGGCTGCTTGCTCTTGGTTGATATTGACCTTGAGCTGCGGTGAGTCTTCTTGACCGTTTGGACGTACACCAGCGACTTGATCATTCTGTCCTGCCATACCTAAGAGCATATTACGTGCTTCAAGTAGGCCATCGTGACCAAGGTTACCATTATCTTGAATCATTAAATCAAAACCACTGGCATTACCAAGCTCAGTAATGGCTGGTGGTACAATGGCAAATACTTGTGCTTCATTTATCTGAGTAAAGAAATAACCCATTGCCCGACCAGCAACGGCTTGGGCCGTATTTTCATCACCGGAACGCTTGTCCCAATCTGACAAGCGAACGAATGCGAGTCCCATGTTTTGGCCTTGACCAGCAAAGCTGAAGCCTGCAATGGTAAAGACAGAGGCAATGTTATCGGTTTCTTGAGTGTCGTAATAGTTTCTGACTTTATCGAGCACTTCTTGCGTTTCATCTAATGTCGAACCAGCAGGAAGCTGAACCAAGGTAAACATAATACCCTGATCTTCTTCTGGTAAAAACGAGCCGGGAATACGTAAGAATACCACCACCATGACGCCGATAATGGCCGCATAACCAATCAAATATAGCCATTTGAAACGAATGCTTTTACCAACAAAGCCCTCGTATGAACGACTAAGCTTAAAGAACGAGCGGTTAAACCAGCCAAAGAAGCCTTTTTGCTTTTCGTCCTTGCCCTTTTCATGGCTCTTGCCACGTTTTAGTAAGGTCACGCATAGCGCAGGGGTAAAGACAAGGGCAACCAATGCCGAGAGTACCATAGCGGTAATCAAAGTGATGGAGAACTGGCGATAAATCACACCTGTTGAGCCACCAAAGAACGCCATCGGTACGAATACCGCTGATAAAATCAGGGCAATACCAATAACGATCTTACTGATTTCCCCCATCGATTGAGTGGTCGCGTCTTTGATAGAGATATCGGGGTCTTCCTCCAAGATACGCTCAACGTTCTCTACCACGACAATCGCATCATCGACCAGCAGACCGATGGAGAGAACCATAGCAAACATGGTCAAGACGTTGATACTAAAGCCTGCAATATACAACACTGCAAAGGTACCCAAGAGTACGACAGGTACGGCAAGGGTCGGGATAATGGTGGCACGCCAGTTCTGTAAGAAAATGAACATAACGATAAATACCAACACAATCGCTTCAATGAGGGTCATAACGACTTGTTCGATAGACAAGCGTACAAAGGGTGTGGTGTCATACGGAACGACTGAGGCTAGACCAATTGGGAAGTTTTTTTCCAGCTCAGCCATACGTGCGCCGACGGCTTCACGAGTCTCAAGGGCGTTTGCGCCACCAGCAAGTGAAATACCTAAACCGGCTGCTTCTTGACCATTGTATAAAGACACAACGCTATAGTTTTCACTGCCAATCTCGACATCTGCCACATCGCCTAAGCGCACTTGTGCGCCTGAGGTATCTGTTTTTAGTAGAATGTTTCGGAATTCTTCAGGCGTTTGAAGATAGCTTTGCACCGTGACCGTAGCATTGATAACCTGTTGGTCAGTATCAGCAGGTGCTTGACCTAACTGACCGGCAGATACTTGCGCGTTCTGCGCTCGTATCGCATTGACCACATCAGAAGGCACCATGTTATAGCTACGTAGGCGTGAAGGGTCAAGCCATACACGCATCGCATAGGTAGAGCCAAAGACTTGAACTTCACCCACACCCTCTACACGACTGATCGAATCGACGACATTAGAGTTAATATAATCGGCAATATCTGCCCGATCCATGGTGCCATCTTCAGAAATAAATGCTTGCACCATCAAAAAGCTGCTAGACGATTTATTGACGTTGACACCTTGACGCTGAACAGACTCAGGCAAGGAGCTCATCGCTGCTTGCAGTTTGTTCTGTACTTGTACTTGAGCTGTGTCAGGATCTGTGCCGTTTTCAAAGGTAAGCGTCACTGAAGCGCTACCATTTGACGAGCTCGATGACGACATATACATCAGACCATCGAGGCCTTTCATACGTTGCTCAATGATCTGTACGACTGAGTTTTCGACGGTTTGTGCATTAGCACCAGGATAGCTTGCACTGACCGAAATAGTCGGCGGTGCAATACGTGGATACTGTTCGATCGGTAGATTAATAACCGATATCACCCCGATGAGCATGACCAAAATAGCCATAACCCATGCAAAAATAGGGCGATTAATAAAAAAACGTGACATAGTATATCCCTAAGTCTTCCTATCTTTGAATGGAATTAGTTAGCAGCGGTTTCTGTAGGTTTCTTAGCAGAAGTTTCGTTACCAGCTGGCTTATCCACCGTTTTTGCAGCTTGCTGAGGCGTTTTGGCGTTTGGCGTGCCTTGTCCTTTTGCAGATGGTGCTGGATTGGCGTTTTCGAGTGGCTTAGCGACTACCTCTTGTTCAGGTTTGACTTTTGAGCCGCCAATCACCACCACTTTATCACCTGCTTTTAGACCGTCAGTGACAACCCACTGTCCGTTGTAAGTACCATTAATAGTAACTGGACGTACTTGGATTTTGTTGTTTTCATCGACGATATAGACTTGCGTCTCACTCTTAGATGTACGTGTCACTGCGCTTTGCGGGACTAATGCCGCATTGGTAATGACACTTTGGGTCAAGCGGGCAGTCACATACATACCTGGCAGCAAGATGTTGTTGCTGTTTGGGAAGATGGCACGTAAGGTAACCGCGCCAGTTGACTCATCCACTTTTGCTTCAGATAGTGCAAGCTTACCGCGTACCGGATAGACCGAGCCATCCTCTAGTACCAATTCAACCGAGTTCATACCGGGCTGCGCTTTGCCTTCCGATATTTGCTGGCGCAATTTCAACAGCTCAGACGAAGACTGACTGATGTCGACATAGATAGGATCTAAGCGCGAGATAGTCACCAACGGATTGGCTTGACTGGCACTAACCAAAGTACCAGCCGTCACATTTGAGCGCTCTGTGCGCCCTGAGATTGGTGCCCGTACGATGGTACGGTTCAGATCAAGGGTACTGGACTCTAAACCTGCTTTCGCGGTTTGAATGCCCGCTTTTGCGCTTTCGATACCTGCTTGCGTTTGACCGACAGTCGCTCGTGCACTGTCTAATGCAGCTTGTGCAGTACGGACTTGCGTTTGTGCTTGATCGTATTGTTGCTTCGAGATAGCATCAATCTCCACAAGCCCTTGTAGGCGCTGGAAGTCATTAACCGCTTGAGCTAATGACGCTTGGCGACTGCCCAATTCAGCTTTGGCATTGGCATTATTGGCCAGCGATGTCTGATAATTGGCTTGCGCCTGAGCGACCGCTGCTTCACCACTGGTGATAGAGGTGGCATAGTTATCAGTATTGATACGATAGAGCGGTTGGTCTTTTTTGACGTTACCACCTTCACGGAACAATACTTCGTCAATGACGCCATTGACCTGTGGGCGAACATCAGCGGTTTGATAAGCCGCTGTACGTCCAGAGAATGTCTGTACTTGAGGTACGGTATCGAAAGTGACGGTTTGAACGTTGACGACGGCAGGCGGCATCTGCTGCTGTGCGGCAGCATCAGCGCCAGCGGCGTCCTCGTTTTTGTCACAGCCAACCAGTACAGCTCCAGATAGTACAGATGCTATTACAAGCGCAAGATAAGAGTGCTTCATCAATGTCCTCGGCAATATAAATAAATAATGACAGTATAAAAAGTGTATAAATAAATCTTAATGTATTGAATGCTTTAGGTAGTAAAGACAGGGTAGTCTTGAAGCTAAGTGCACCACCATATCTTGCACATATCGCTTTTAATAGAATCAGTTCCAATCGAACCAATTTTAGTAGTAGATTACGACTACAACATCCCGTCGCTAAGTTTACATTCTGAATTATGAGGCAAGATTTATTAGCGTTAAAGATGTAGACAAACCACAAAGTTGATTAGTAAATTTAATCGCATATTATAAACTAATGGGCTTACCCCACAGTCAAGCACTTTAGAATAGAGATTATCCAAAGAATCAGTTGCTTTATTTTTACATCCTGTGCTAAGTGCCGTGGTTACAAGCGACACACCAACGAATAACCGAAAAAGTCATCTAGAGGCTTCGATGACAAAAAATGTTAACTTTTGTTATAAAAGTCATATGAGACGGTTATTCCTACCTGTTTGACCTCAAAAATCCCATGTGCAACCAAAACCTTTATTTTAGCAACCGTTAAATGTGACCATTAAATAAATGAGCCAAAACCTGTATCGAAGACGACTTTTATAGACACAGATATGGGCACAGCGTAAATGTTAGCAGTCAGACTATAATAAACGTGCGCTGGCAAGCTCTGTTAATTGGTGCAGCCCTTGGCGATAACGATTGTCAGGCAAGGTACTTAGCGCTTGTTGTGCCAGCTTCGTTTCTTCCAAAGCGCGCAGCTTACAATAGTCTAATGAGCCAGAGGTGCGTACCAATTCGATAAGCTGCTCTGCATTGGGTGTTTTGCCCGTTTGTACAGCGACACGTAATTGCTCATAGCCTGCTTTATCACTGTCTTTTAATAATTCAAGCGCTTTAATAGTCGGTAGGGTCGGTTTGCCTTCGGCTAAATCATCACCCAAGTTTTTACCCATTAGCTCACTATCACCGCTGTAATCGAGTACATCGTCGATAATCTGGAAGGCATTACCGAAGTGCTGACCAAAATCGCCCAGCGCGGTCATATATTCTGTTTTGTCTTGCAAGATAGCTGCGCCTTGGGTCGCCATCATAAACAGACGAGAGGTTTTGCCATCGATAATATTGAGATAATCGGTTTCAGTCGCGGCAGGGTTATGCTGATGTTGCAGCTGCAATACTTCACCTTCGGCAATATCACAAGTCCCGTCTGAGAATACCTGCAGTAGTGGCAAGCTTTGAAAACCAACCAACAAGTTAAAGGCGCGGGCAATCAGATAGTCACCGACCAGTACTGCTGTGGCATTGTCCCAAGTGGCATTCGCCGTTGGCTTACCACGGCGCTGCCCTGACTCATCAATCACATCGTCATGCACTAAAGTTGCCGTATGCAGCATCTCAGTAATGGCTGCCAAATGCATGGCCTGCTGTGATGGTGCATCATTGAGCATGCGCGCACATAACAAGGTAATCAACGGGCGCATCCGCTTACCACCTGCATTAATCACATGCTGTGAGACGCTCATCACCAATTGGACTTTTGAGTTCAGACTACCGAATACTTGCTTGTCCATAATTTCAAAATCATCCGCCACGATATTTTGGATATCAGCATAGGTCAGCGTAGATTGAGAAGTAGGAGAGATGTTATCTAAATGGGTACTGGTCATAATAAATAGTCATATTAATGAAAATAAAAGGGTGGGTAATAGCCCTAATCTATAGCTAGGATAGCTACCTACCTAGGGTTATTGTCTGGCTTATAATAGCATAGCTAGGCGTCTCAATTGTTGAATAAAGTAAGACATGACGCAGAGCATCGACTCTAAAACTGCCTGTATCTCTCTATTAAATACCTTAGATTAACACACCAAGTGCAACGCTAATTAATATTATAGAACGCCTGCATAGGCGTTTTAAACCCTAAGCGTTTTCTTGGTCTGTTATTTAGTTTGTTCTCAATGTCCTGCATCTCATCATCAGAGACTTGTCTAAAGTCACAGCCTTTAGGCAGATACTCTCTGATCAAGCCGTTGGTATTTTCGTTGGTTCCTCGCTGCCATGACGCATAAGCATCGGCAAAGAAGAAAGAGCTAAAGAGCTTTTGTTTCACCTTTTTATGCTGAGCAAACTCTTTACCATTGTCAGAGGTAATGGTCTTAACCTGCAACCTCACTGGCGCTAAGAGTTCTATCATTGCCTCTGATACTTGCTGTGCTGTTTTATGACCCACACGCTTCATCTTCAGCAGCCCCGTTTTACGTTCAACGAGCGTGACAATCGCTTGCTTGTGATGCTGACCGATAACGGTATCCGCTTCCCAGTCACCAATTCGCGTACGTTCTTCAACAATACAAGGGCGCTCATGAATCGAGACTCTGTCATTGATACGACCACGAGTCTCAGCAGTTAAACGCTGCCGATAAGGCTTGGCTTTACGTCTGAGACACTGCCATAACCTGCCGCCCTTACGCTTGTTTGTCCATATATAGCGATAAATGCTCATATGACTGAGTCCACCATGAACACCTGCTATTTGCTGGGGACTCCAGTTCTCTTTAAGCTTGTCTGTGACCCAGTCCCATACGTCAGCGATGATGCTGAGCGCATTGTTTGATCGTCTTGCACAAGCTTTCTTATGAGCGTTATTGACTCGATAACCGCGCAGGCTTTTATTGCGTCTGATTTCTCTTAATATGGTACTGGGACTTCTGTTTAACGCCCGCGCTATAAAATTAATACTATGTTCTGCCCCTATAAGGGCATAAATCTGGTATCGTTCCCCTAGGCTTAGATGCGTATAGTTCATGGTTGCAATCTCACTTTGGTCGGTGGATAAAGACTTTGATGCTAGCGCATCTAGGTCTTTTTTTCACCTCACATTTGGTATTGCACTTCATGTGTTAATCTAAGTACCAAATAAAAATGATAAAAACAAAAAAGAATTATAAATAGTTTTATGGGGCATTATCAACAATGGCTGCTTAAGCAAAAGCGATTGATAAAAGACTGTAAGCAACTGATTATATGCGTTATAATGGCCGCTGTTAGATGTAAGTCAGTATTTATTACTATTAGTAAGCATTTTGCTTGAGTGGCAGATTCGATCGACTTAACCATCAGTCACACTGCCATTCCCTCTATATTAATAGATGTAGTAGTATTAGCGCTGGTTTAGTGTAATCACCTTACAAAAACAAGAGGCGCGGCTTGCTTTTATGAGCAAAAAGCCGTAAAATCTTGCCTTTAATTTTTCCCTGTCGTGTTCGTCGTAAAAGCGTTGGTATAATATCATCCACGGCACACGGGTTAAACGGAGTCAGACAATGTACGCAGTAATCAAAACTGGTGGTAAACAGCACCGTGTAGTCGTCGATGAGCTTTTAAAAGTTGAATTACTAAAAGCAGAAAAAGGCGAAACAATCAAATTTGAAGATGTGTTGATGGTTGTTGACGGTGAAACTGTCAAAATCGGTCAGCCTATCGTTGAAGGTGCTAGCGTAGAAGTAGAAGTGGTTGAACATGGTCGCGGCGAAAAAATCCGTATCATCAAGCACAACCGTCGTAAGCATTATCACAAAGAGCAAGGTCACCGCCAATGGTACACCTTGTTAAAAATCAAAGCGATTAATGCCTAATTATCCACTTAGCAATTACTGCTAAATAGCGCACTAAATGCTTAAGAGTTGTCGCATTAGCGATAAGTCACATTAACAAGGAGATTTTCTCATGGCACATAAAAAAGCTGCCGGTTCAAGCCGTAACGGTCGTGATTCAAACCCAAAAATGCTCGGCGTAAAAATCTTTGGCGGTCAAGCCATCGTTGCCGGTAACATCATCGTTCGTCAACGTGGTACAGAATTCCACGCAGGCGAAGGCGTTGGCATGGGTCGTGACCATACTTTATTTGCACTGAATGACGGTGTGGTAAAGTTTGCGACCAAAGGTAAATTCAACCGTCGTTATGTTATGGTTGAAAGCGCATAATTGCCCATCTAGGTTGTTTTATTCTTTTCGAGTAAAACAATCTGATGACTAAAAAATCCTCTATTACCGTTTGGTAGTAGAGGATTTTTTATGTCTGTAAGCCAGAGCAAGTCTAAGCTTGTGAACCAATCGACCCTATAAGGTTTTATATAAATATCTTGATATAGTGTGTAACAGAGGTGGTTACAAGCGCGTATGGCAGGCGTAGTAATGATTGCAAATCATGACTAGGCGCGTAATGAAAAAACTGGCACACTGTGCGCATTGCTTAATAAGGCTGGTTTTATCTAGGCTATTAAACAGTATTGAAAACAAAAATTTTAATAACAACATTTATTTTTTAGCGATTACGCATTTTGAGAGAGGATTAATAATGACTTTACTAAATAAACAAACCACGAGCCTAAAACAAAAAATGAGGAGCGGTGCTTTAGCAGGTGTGTTGATGACCTCACTTGGTGTCGCAGCGCCGATGATGGCACTCACACAATCAGCGACGGCTGCCCCTGCGGATAACTTGACGGCTGCTAAGCGTTTAAATACACTGTTAGCCAATACCAAGAGTATGACGGCTAACTTTAGCCAAACAACCAAAGGCGCTAATAGTGGCACGTTTTCTGGCTCTATGAGTGTGCAGCGTCCAAACAACTTTCGCTGGGAAACAAAGTCACCTTCACAGCAGCTAATCATTGCTAATGGCAGATCGATGTGGGTTTATGACAAAGATTTAGAGCAAGCGACTAAGCAAAACGTCGATAGCCAAGTGGGTAATACCCCAGCACTCTTATTATCAGGTGATCCAAGCAAAATCGATAAAAACTTTAAAATCACCCAGCCGTATGATAATAAAAACTACTATGTGCTTTATCCAAAGTCGGATAGTGCCAGCTTTAAGAGTTTATCAATGAGCTTTAGTGGTGGTAAGCCAGTCATGATGGTGCTAAATGATACCTTAGGTCAAACGACCTCTATCAAGTTTAGTGGCATCAAACTGAACCCGAGCATCAGCAGCAGCCAGTTTAAATTTACCCCGCCAAAGGGCGTTGATATTATTAACCAATAATTAACAATCAGTACTGTTAATCTAACTGTAGTGATTTAGAAAAACTGGTTTAAAAATTTGCTTCAAAAAAAGGACAAGCCTATTAGGTTTGTCCTTTTTTATGGTCTTAAAAATAGTATACAGTTCTCATTGCAAGCTGTTTAAGAGCGTACTTTGAGGCTAAGAGAGCGCTTTAATGGCTGCCATATCTGGCATCGGTGGTAACTCATCTAAATGATTCAATCCAAAGGCATCTAAGAATTGTGGCGTGGTATGTAGCAATGCTGGTCGACCCAAGGTTTCCTTATAACCCTTCTCTTCAATCCAGCCTTTATCGAACAGCTGACGCAATATATTACTCGATAGCGTGACACCGCGCACGTGCTCGATGTCACTGCGGGTCACTGGCTGCTTATAAGCAATCACACTCAGTGTCTCAAGTAAGGCTTGGCTAAGGCGCTCTTGACGCTGCGGGAATACACGCTGAATCAAGCCACTGTAGCTATCCGCAATTTGTAGGCGATAACCACTGGCCGTCTCATGCAAGCTTAGTACACCCGTATCCAAGCGCTGCTGTAATAATGCCAAAGCTTGTTTGAGATCTTTGCTAGACACAGACAAGTGCTTCTTTAAATCATGAGCGGTGAGTGGTGCTTCGGATGCATGCAGCAGCACTTCAATATGTTTGCTCATCTCTGCTAAATGTAGATGCTGCGTATCTGTCATTTTACATATTCTCTATTAAAAACCATTAAGCCAACCACTGTAACGTTAATGACCCTAGGTGGCTGTCTTCAGCAGATTCATTACCAGTAGCAGTATCGTTAGGGTGACTCTCTAAATCAGCGTTTATAACACCAACTAGCTGGCGTTTCATCAGCTCGAGCACGGCAACGAAGCTAACCACCACACCTATCTTGCCTTGAGTTTTATCTAATAGCCCATAAAACGAGCGCGCGCCATTCATACTTAATTGACGGCTAATACTGGCGATACGGTCAGCAAGAGGAACGGCATCGACTTTAATGGTATGCATCTGATAGTCGGGCTGTAACTGCATTTTAAATAAGCTATCAATCAACAGATTTGGCGAGTAATTGGGCAGCTCGGCATTCATAATATCTTGACTGGGCATACTAGCCATCGCCAAAAACACATCGCGTTCAAGACGCACAAGACTGTCCAAACGCTGACTGGCGGCTTTGATTTGGGCGTATTCCTCAAGGCGCTCAATCAGTTCAGCCTTTGGATCGCGCTCATCGGTAGGGGTTTCTGGCTTTGGTAACAAAAGCTCCGTTTTGATTGCAATTAATGTCGACGCCATTAGAAGATAGTCACCGGCCAATTCAAAATGCTCGGTGTCCAACTCACTAATATAAGCCAAATACTGCTCAGTGATGGGCAATATTGGCATTTGGGTCAGATCAACGTTATTTTTTTTGACTAAATATAACAAAAAATCTAAGGGCCCAGCAAATTGCTCGAGCCAAATGGCAAATGCTTGCGGCGGCACATAGAGATCTTCTGGCAGATGCTGCACTGGCGTTTGATAGATACGCAGTGACATATCATGAATTTCTACGCTAGACTCAATTAATCGTTCACTCTGCATGTCGGTAGTCTAGTATCGTAATCAATGATAATTTATTTAAGTTTAGCAAGCGGACGGATACCAATCGCACGGCGCGTTTTATCCAACTGTTTTTGGCTGTGACGACGGGCTTTAGCAGCGCCCATTTGCAAGATTTCCTCCAACTCTTTTGGATTAGCCATCAGTTCTTCATAGCGTGCGCGGAATGGCGCAATTTCATCGTTGATTTTATCAAACAGCGCTTGCTTGGCATCACCCCAACCTATACCTGCAGCGAATTGCGTACGCATATCAGCAATTTCTGCAGGTGTGGCAAAGGCTTTATAAATCTCAAAAATAGCAGAATCGTCAGGATCTTTTGGCTCTTCTGGCAATTGTGAGTTGGTCACAATTTTCATGATCGCTTTATGCATCTGCTTTTCAGCGCTAACTTGTGGATTTAGCTCACCAAATAGCGGAATAGTATTGCCATAGCTCTTACTCATCTTACGTCCATCAAGACCCGTCAATAGCGGCATCTCATCATCGACCACCGCAGAGGGTAGCGTAAATAGCGGCTTATATTTATGATTAAAAGTACCCGCAATATCACGCGCCATTTCAATATGTTGAATTTGATCACGTCCTACTGGTACGTGAGTAGCATTAAACATTAAGATATCCGCAGCCATTAATACCGGATAGCCAAACAGACCCATCGTGATACCTTGGTCGGGATCAACATCTTCTTTATTCATGTTGGCATCTACCGATGCTTTGTAAGCATGAGCACGATTCATTAAACCCTTGGCACATGAACAATTTAAAACCCAAGCCAATTCTGGTATTTCGGGAACATCTGATTGACGATAAAAGGTCACACGCTCAGGGTCAAGACCGCAGGCAATCCAAGTTGCAGCAATCGCTTTAGTAGACTCATGAATAATAGCAGGGTCATGGCATTTAATAATGCCATGATAATCGGCTAAAAAGAAAAAAGCTTCATCATTACTGTTCTGAATAGATTGAATCGCTGGGCGAATGGCGCCTACATAGTTGCCTAAGTGTGGAATGCCTGAAGTGGTAATGCCAGTTAAAATGCGTTTGGCTTGTGTCGAGTTATCAGAGATTTGGCTGTCAGAAGTTTGATTATCAGAAGTGCGGTTATTATTCATGGAAAATCCGTTATTTATTTATAAAGGTTTTATTTATCGAATTATTATAATTGCGTGGTTATTGAAACGCTATTTATGTGGTTATTTATGTATTGATGACAAGATAAAATATTAGCTGCAAAGTATAGCAAATTTTCCCAGCAATTTTCTTAAGAATAGGAGTCTACTTATAAATACCAGTCCGACCATCAGGCCCATTTTTGAAGCGGCGATGGAACCACATCCACTGAGTCGGATCAATACGAATCAACCCTTCTAAGATTTCATTGACACGGCTAGCATCACCAACCTCGTCGTTACTGGGATAATGATCTAATGCTGGGGTAATGGTTAAATGATAATGCGGGCGTTTGCCACTCGGCAGATTATCAGGCGTCTGCCGATAGGTATGCAATGCCATGACCGCAGGTGGCTTGTCTTTGCTACCTAGCTTTGCCATGCGTCTTGAAGCGGTGATAGTCGCTGCTGGCACACCAAAAAATGGTGCCATTACTCCTTGCTTAAGACCATAATCTTGGTCAGGAGAGTACCAGATAACATGTCCGGCTTTGATAGAGTTGACCAAACTGCGCATGTCTCGACTAGAAATCTGTGTACCGAATATATTGGTGCGGCCATTATAAATAAACCAATCAAGTAATGGATTATTCTGCGTGCGATACATACAGTCTACAGGGAAAAATTGTGCACAAAGTAAGCCGCCCAAATCGAGCATGGTATAGTGAGCGCCTAGTAGAATGACTGGACGACCTTCGTTTTGGGCATTAACGAGATGCTGTAATCCAGAGATAGAAACGGTGCGGGTAAAGACATTTGGTCGGAACCATGCACATAAGGTTTCGAACACACCAATACCTTGGTTGACAAAGACTTGCTTAGCCATCAGCTCACGTTCGACTTCTGGCTTCTCTGGAAAGGCCAGCCTTAAGTTAATCAGCGTATCACGTCGCCGCGATCCTGCTACTTTATAGGTTAAAATACCTACTTTACGCCCAAGCCAAAACTGCCAACGTAGTGGCAGATAAATCATCGGTAGAAAAATAACCAGTAGTAGCCAAATCGCCCAATATTTAGGCAATAAAAACTGCCATTGAAAAGGCTTTTTATCTGCTTGTGCCGTACGTTTATGGGTTTGAGTAATCGTTGGCGTGCCGATAGGAATAGCGGGTGACTTCGCTGCTTTCCCATGCTGCGCGGCAGTTGGCGCTGGCATATCGGTCTTTGATGACTTGCTTGGATCGTATTGTTCGGGCGCTTTCATAATATCCTTCTGCGCTATAAATAACGGCGTATCATAAATAGATAGGTAATATGATGGGGTAGCGTTAGGCGCTTTGCAAGCAACATTTTCGCAAAGTGCGGCAATAAGAGCGGTGTGCAACGCAACCGCTTACGCCATACATCGCTTGTCAATAAAGAGATGAGTGGGCATAAAAAAACCCCATAAGCTGTGACCAGCTTATGGGGTTTTGCAAATCTATTCTTTTGCTTAATACGGTTAAATCGACTCTGAGAAAAAGACGATAACCACAAAAAGCAAAGAAGTAGTTTTGATTAACGTTTCGAGAATTGTGGACGTTTACGTGCTTTACGTAGGCCCAATTTCTTACGTTCAACTTGACGTGAATCACGAGTCACAAAACCAGCTGCTTTTAGAGCAGGTTTGTTGGCTTCGTCAAGCTCGATCAATGCACGCGTGATGCCGTGGCGAATAGCGCCCGCTTGACCACTGATACCGCCGCCTTTAACCGTAATGAAAAGATCATAAGCAGTAGGTGAGTCAAGTAATTCTAGAGGCTGACGAACAACCATGCGTGAGGTTTCGCGGCTGAAATATTCATCAAGTGGCTTGCCGTTAACAACAATGCTACCAGTACCTTTAGCTAAAAAGACACGAGCAGTAGAAGTTTTGCGGCGACCAGTTCCGTAATTGCGTTCCATAAGTGTATCCTTAGATGTCTAGTGCTTTAGGTTGCTGTGCTTCATGTGGATGTTCAGTACCCGCATATAGTTTCAGCTTCTTGATCATCGCATAGCCAAGAGGACCTTTTGGAAGCATACCCTTAACCGCTTTGTGTAGAACATCTTCAGGCTTATGTGCAAGCAGTTTACTGAAGTTGGTTTCTTTGATACCACCTGGATAGCCACTGTGACGATAGTATTTTTTATCTTGCGCTTTTTTACCCGTTACCGTGATTTTGTCAGCATTGATGACAACAATAAAGTCACCAGTGTCAACGTGCGGCGTAAAAGACGGCTTATGCTTGCCACGTAAGCGAGTAGCGATTTGAGTGGCTAAGCGACCAAGGGTTTTGCCGTCAGCATCTACGACATACCAGTCATGGGTCACTTCAGCTGGTTTTGCACTAAGTGTTTTCATGATAAAACCTTAAAATTAGAATTCGTTGAGAGTTTAGCTGGGAACGGGGCTCTCAAAAAACAGACTGCACATTATAAGCAGTAGCGCCTACGCTTGCAAGCTGCATTGGGGTTTATTTTCGCCTTATATACATTAAACTGCAGCGTTGGCCAGTTTTTTAGCGGTTCTAAACATTTGTAACGTTTGTTAATCGTTTTTATTAACCAAACAATTATGACGATGATAGCTGATAAAGTCCAGCGACAACTTGTCCTACTTTGGTTTGTTTGAGGCAATCAAAGCTGATTGGCGCTTGTATCATTGATGTTTCATTGAATATATTCGCTAGCTGATTCAATTGTGCTGCTAAGTCTTTATCGGCCTCTAAATAAATAAGGGTCGTGGGGCTAATGAGCGACTGGCTGATAAGCGTCGTTAAAATCGGCTGCCACAAATCTTCAGCATAGGGCGGATCGATAAAGACAATATCAAAAGGGCGCGAGACAAGGTGACTTTGCATCAATACTTGCTCTGCGGTGCCATTGATAATCTGATAGGTATCAGCGTCGAGGCGCAACTGCTCAGCGCTTTGCTGCAGCATGTCGCTTTGTGCTCGATTCATCTCGATAAAGGTGCAGTGTGCCGCACCACGAGACAGTGCCTCAAAGCCTAAAACGCCACTACCGGCACAGCTGTCGAGCACGTATGCACCATGAATATCAGCAAGTAACCAATTAAATAGGGTCTCCCGCAGGCGATCAGGGGTCGGACGTAAACCTTCGGCATCGATGAAGCTGACGCTGCGCCGTTTAAACTGTCCACCGATAATACGTACCTGACCGGCAGCCGACGATTTTGCTTGATGAGACGTTTTACGCTTAGTGCTATGCGATGTTGCTACTTTTTTCATGGTCACCGTTCTTATTCTTTATGGGTCTTTATTCGCTCGCTGTCGTGGGTGCTGCTTGCGCGGCTGCCTGCTCTGCTAACGCTGCTTCTTTGTCGCGCAGGGCATCACGCATGACTTTTTCAAAAGCTTTTTGACGTTTGATGACTTTTAGTTGGTCAGCTGTTGGTGGCAAGATAGGATCATTTTTGCGTTGTAATACCCAATAGTCAAATAGCGCGCGACCAATAGGTGCTGCCACGGCACTACCACCGCCACCGTTTTCGACCAACACGGCAAGGGCGATTTGTGGGTCTTCTACTGGCGCAAAACCGTTGAACCACGCATGATCCCAGTGGCGCTTGTCTATCGCAGACTTATCATAACGTTTGCCTTGAGCGATGGATTTTACCTGTGCCGTACCAGTCTTACCCGCGATACGATAGCGCGGCGTATAGATACCACGTCCCGTGCCACCTTTCACCACACTTTCCATCGCATCATGCATGCGTAGCCAATCAGAGGGTTTGCCGTTATAGTCGATTTTGCCATCGGGTTTGGTGATGACCTTGACCTCTGCTGCCCCATCGCTGCTTTTCAGCAGATGCGGGGTAATGTGATAGCCCTTGTTGGCAGTCATCGCTGTCGCATTGGCGATCTGTAGCGGCGTGGCTAAGAAATACCCTTGACCGATGCTGACTGAGATCGTCTCACCCGGTAGCCAGCCTTTATCGTACGTGTCTTTTTTCCATTTTGGCGATGGCATAATGCCTGACTTTTCATTGGGCAAGTCAATGCCAGTCTCCTCGCCAAAGCCAAAACGTACCATCCAATCATGCAGACGCTGAATGCCCATCTCATAGGCCAGCTTATAATAGTAGGTATCAACCGACATCACGATAGACTTTTTGAGATCGACTGTGCGGTGACCACCACGTTTCCAATCGCGAAAACGGTGGGTATCTCCGGGCAGACTGAAATAACCAGGATCATAAATAGTGGTGTCCCAATCACGCAGACCGTAATGAATCCCGCCCAAACCTTCAAAAGGCTTGATAGTAGAGCCGGGCGGGTAAGTGCCCTGTAATGCCCGATTATATAGTGGCTGATCCAGATCGTCCCGTAGTGAGCCATAGTCTCTAAACGAGATGCCAGAGATAAAAGGGTTGGGGTCATAGCTTGGATTACTGACAAAGGCCAGTACGTCACCGTTTTGCGGGTCTATCGCCACAATAGCGCCGCGACGACCATCGAGCTGCTGCTGAGCGACGGTTTGTAAACCGTAATCTAAGCTCAGGGTAATATCATTACCTGCAATCGGCGGTTTGGTGTCTAGTTGGCGAATAATATTGCCGTGAGCGTCTGTCTCTACCGATTGGTAGCCCGGTTGTCCAAGTAAAATATCTTCATAAAAATCTTCAATACCGATTTTGCCAATGAGATCCGTGCCCGCATAGCGATCTTTGTCAATGCGCTTGCTTTCTTTGTCGTTGATACGGCCGACGTAACCAATGACGTGGGCGAACAGCTCGTCGTAAGGGTATGAGCGTGTCAACTTGCTCTGGATAGTAACACCGCGAAAGAAAGGCTTGCGCTCGCTGAACTGCGCCAATTGTGCTTCGGTTAAATCGATTTTAATGGTCACTGGATCGTTTTTACTTTTACTCAGACGTGCCAAAATATCCGTGATGTCTTTATCGGTAAGCTCAAAGATGGGCGCGAGCAAATTTAAGGTACGTTCTGGGTTTTCGACCTCATCAGGGCTGAGCATCGCCGTAAACACAGGCTGATTGTCCGCCAGTATCACCCCATTACGATCATAAATATAACCACGGCTTGGCGGTGCAGATATCAGCTTAATGCGATTGTTGTCTGCCTGTGTCGTATATTTATCATGAGCATAGACTTGCAAATAACCATAGCGTAGTAGCAAACCACTCAGACCCAAAAATATTAGTAGCCCAAAGATAATGATCCGGTGCGCAAAAATACGGTTGACCTGTTCGGTGTCGGAAGCTAGCGGTTTATTCATATAAAATCAGTACTCAGGCGGTCGGCGAAACATCAGAAGCGGGATAAAACGGTGGGATAGTCAGTCTAAGCGCGATGAATATAAAGGATAAGATTAATGATTTCAATCAGATACAGTGCTATGCGCAATCATTAACTTGCAATGACTGGTGTGTTGAATTTCGCTGCAAATTAATCACAAATTATAACAGAACAAATGCGAGGGCGCAGTACTCTGCGATTTATTTTATCGTTGGCATCATGAGTGATTGAGATAAATGGGTTTGAGATATTTACGATTATGAGGATGATTCTTTTACGATTACTTTCACAATACCAGTGAGGCAACAGAACTTGTCATCTCTAGTCACAACTTGGCTAGGGTCGACGTGTGCTAATGAATAGCAAGTATGCTAAAATCAGGCGATTTATTTTATATCATCAATTCTATATAGCATTGACGCGCTGTCAGAGTCGCGCAGGCTATTATAGAGTATTACTTGCATTGATAGGACTTGCACTTATCTGTCTTATATTCAAAAATATTAAATCAATTAAAAATATTTTAAACCAATTAAAGGTACCTTGAACGAATTAACAGGGTCTTGAACCGGTTGGTTATTAGTAGTTATTTTGGGGGAACGTCTTTTGAGCGTTCTTAATTTGCTAAGCATATTTTATTAGCAACGACAATCATCATGTCAGGGACAAACAAAGTCATGGACGCAACTTCATTGTGGCAAACGATAGCTGAGCACCCAGAGTTTTTTGCCATGCTAACCATCCCACCCGTGACGGCATTCGTCACTTGGATACACGTGTGGATGGCGCTCAAAATGCTGTTTTATCCTGTTAAGTTTTGGGGTATTCGTATTCCGAACTTTCCGTTTTTTGGCCTACCGGGTATCGGCTGGCAAGGTATCGTGCCGCGAAAAGCGGGCAAGATATCTGGGGTAATTGTAGATCAAACGCTCTCTAAGCTCGGTTCGCTTGATGAGTTTTTTAAGGCGATGGAGCCGGATCAAATGGCAGTTTTTATCACTGATACCGTGGATAAAAACCTTGAGCCACTGATTGATGAGATTATGCTCGACCATTCGCCAGCCCTCTGGGGCAACTTGCCCTATGCCTTAAAGCGTCGCGTCTACGCCCAAGCACACAAAGAGTTGCCCAGTATCATGCAGTCGCTGGTGACGGATTTGACTTATCATGTCGAAGACTTGGTCGATATGCGTAAAATGATTGTTAATACCATGGAAAACGATCGGCGCTTAATGGTCGATATGTTTTTGAAGGTAGGCCAAAAAGAGATTAACTTTATTTGGCATATCAGTGCGCTGATTGGATTGGTTTTCGGTATTGTGCAAATGTTCATTTTTTTGGTGGTGCCGCAGCATTGGACCGTACCTTTCTTTGCCGCTATTTGGGGGTTTCTCACCAACTGGATCGCCATTTGGATGGTGTTTAATCCAATAGAGCCGCACTTTATACCGTATGTGAAGTTTTTTGCGCTACAAAGTCGCTTCCCGTTCATTAGGCCGCAGCTGCCGCATATTGGCCAGTATCGTTTTCAGGGCGGCTTTATGAAGCGTCAAGAGGAAGTCTCTGAGGTTTTCGCTGAGATTGTGGTAAAAGATTTGGTGACGCTTGAGAACATCATGAATGAGATGATGTATGGTGACCGTGCTGCACAAACGCGTGAGCTCATGAAGTCGCACTTATATAAAGTGTTAGAATCGCCGGTCATTAGTACGACGTTAAGAGTAGGGCTGGGTCGCCGTGAGTATGGGCAGTTAAAAAATACTATTATTGATAAATCCATCGTCGCGACCATGGTGCCACTACGTGATCCTGAGTTGAATGAAAGCCGTGCCAGTAAGATATTTGGGCTGTTCCGAGATCGTATTCGCGCATTATCGCCAAATGAGTTTCAGAACTTATTACGTCCGGCGTTTCGGGAAGATGAGATGACGCTTATCGTCTTGGGTGGACTGACTGGGTTTTTGGCAGGTTGGTTGCATCTGGTGTTGGTGTTTTTCCCAGCGATGCAGTAGGGCAGTAGGGCAGTAAGTAACTTTTTTTACAGACTTAATAAAAGCACAACCAGTGTAAGACAGCTTCTTTGTATTAATAAATCGTATTAGTACATCACGATAATAGTAGCGGGTTTTATGGGCTTCTATAGCGATTAAAACCTCTGTTTGTAACCGTAAACTATGACCGCATTAAGGACTATATAGCGTTCGCCAGTGGCTAATAAATGCCATCGGCGACTCTTAGATAGTATCCAAGGTAAACAAGGTTAGACCATATGTTAATCACAGAATTGGGTTATTTTGCCTTGCTGGCCGCCTTTATATTGGCGATTTTGCAAGTGGTGTTGCCAACTATTGGCGTCATGCGTGATCACGTTGCTTGGCAGCGTTTGGCACCAAGTTTGGCATGGGCACAGTTTGCTGCCATGATTACCTCATTTGGCGCTTTGATGGCCGGCTTTTATTACAATGACTTTAGCTTGGTCTACGTCACCCAGCATTCTAATACCTTGTTGCCTTGGTACTATAAGCTATCAGCAACGTGGGGCGGGCATGAAGGTTCGTTATTGTTATGGATGACCATCATGGCCACTTGGTGTGCCTTGGTGTCATATTTTAGCCGTGGTCTGCCGCTGTCGATGCGTGCGCGGGTATTGGTGATATTGGCTGGCGTACAGATGATGATGCTGGCGATGTTAATCTTTACCTCGTCGCCGTTTGATCGTACTTTGCCAAACCTGCCTGTCGATGGCGCGGATCTGAACCCTGTTCTACAAGATTTCGGTCTGATTATTCATCCGCCGATGCTATATATGGGCTATGTGGGCATGGTCGTGCCGTTTGCGTTTTGTATGGCAGCATTATGGGAAGGGCGCTTGGATGCCGTTTGGACGCGTTGGTCGCGTCCATGGGCACTCGCTGCTTGGGGTTTCTTAACCATTGGTATCGCGCTGGGTTCTTGGTGGGCCTATTACGAGCTTGGCTGGGGCGGTTGGTGGTTTTGGGATCCAGTAGAGAACGCGTCACTGATGCCATGGCTTGCCGGTTTGGCATTATTACATTCGTTGGCAGTGACCGAAAAGCGTGGTGTCTTTAAGGCATGGACGATTATGCTGGCGATTTTTGCCTTTGCGCTGAGCTTACTTGGCACGTTCCTAGTACGCTCTGGCGTTATCACTTCGGTGCATTCGTTCGCCGCTGATCCAACTCGTGGCTTAGTCATCTTAGCTATCTTAGGGGTTATTATTGGTGGCGGCCTGTTGATGTTCGCAGTGCGCGGTTGGCGTTTGACGGTCGAGAGTCAGTACCAGCTTATCTCGCGTGAGTCATTCTTAGTCATCAATAACGTCATTATTCTGATTGCTACCTTAGTGGTCTTGCTGGGTACGCTATATCCTATCATTGCTGATTCCTTTAATTTGGGTCAAGTATCGGTAGGCCCTCCTTACTTTAATGCGCTATTTGTCCCCTTAACGTGGTTGTTATTGATTGCGATGGGTATGGGCTCTAATATCCGCTGGAAAAAAGACAAGCGCCCATTACTTGGCGTTGGTATGGTCATAGCTGTTAGCAGCTTAGTATTGGCAGCGATTATTACTTACTTTGTCCACCCGTCTTCTATGCTCAATATTGGTGTCACTTTGGCCGTTAGTTTTTGGGTATTGTTCTGGATGGTCGTCGACTTTAAAGACAAAACCAAAAATGCACCGAGCTTTTTTAAAGGCTTGGGTCAATTGCGTTTGAGCTACTGGGGTCAGCAAACGGCACATATTGGTGTGTTGATAGCGGTTATCGGCATCGCCTTCACTAGTAGCCTAAGCATCGAGCGTGATGTGGCATTGGGCGAAAATGATAGCGTGCATGTGCAAGGTTATGACTTTACTGTAAAGGATTTTCATGAAGTCAGAGGCAGTAACTTCGATGGTATGCAAGCGGAAGTGGAGGTGACCAAAGACGGTCGCGCAGTGACTACCTTGTATCCTGAAAAGCGTACTTACGTGGTGAGTATGATGCCGATGACTGAGGCGGCAATTGATGCCAGTCTCATGCGTGATGTCTATGTCGCACTTGGCGAACCAATTGCTGAAGACAGCAACCAATGGGCGGTACGTATCTATGTGAAGCCGTTGATTCGTTGGATATGGCTTGGTGCTATTATCATGGCTCTAGGTGGATTGCTAAGTATGCTAGACAAGCGTTATCGCATCAAAAAGCCTAAGACTGTCAGCCAAAATGCGATGGATTCAGCAGGCTTTGTGACTGTAGCAGATGTGGAAGCACCGGCAGTAAAGATGGGGGACAATTAGTATGAGTACGTCAAACAACACCTCTAACCAAAATGCTAATAAGACCATCAATAAAAAGCAGCTAAAGATATGGTTTCTGATTCCGCTCATCGTTTTTGCAGGCTTTGTGGTTATGCTCTATATGCGTTTGGGCCAGCCGACTGAAATCGTCACCAATACTGCTCTTGAGCGTCCGGTGCCTGCATTTGAGCTGCCGTTATTGTCAGATACCAGTCGTATTATGACCAACGACAATCTGCCTGATCAGCCGTTTTTGATGAATATTTGGGGCTCTTGGTGTCCCACTTGTATTATCGAGCATCCTTTTTTAATGCAGTTAGAAGAGCGCGGCGTCAATTTGGTTGGCGTCAATTACAAAGATGACATCGGGGATGCGCTAGGATATCTTAACCGCGGCGGCGATCCCTTCTCGATGTCTATTCAGGATTTGTCGGGTCAGTTTGCGTTAGACTTAGGTTTGACGGGAGCACCTGAGACTTTCGTGGTCGATGGTGAAGGGGTTATTCGTCAGCATATTATCGGTGAGATTAATGAGAGTAATTGGCAAAGTCGTATCACGCCTTGTCTCATGGTACTCAACGAAGCCAATAAACGCGATGTCAGTCCCGACCCCAATCAGGTCAGGGAGGCGTGCAAATGATAACGATGCCTATAATGACTATAAAGACAATGACTATGCCGACAAAGCACATGAAAACTCTGACCACAGCATTGGCTAGCTTCATATTTGCGTGTTTGCTAAGTATAAGCCTTGGTATGACTATAAACATGGGCATAAGTATGAGCGCTTATGCCGCCATCGATGTTTACGACTTTGACTCTATACAACAAGAAGCTCAGTATCGAGGTCTCATTGAAGAGTTTCGTTGTCCAAAATGCCAAAATCAAAACCTTGCAGGTTCTGATGCGCCTATTGCCCAAGATTTAAAGCAAAAAACCTACAATATGGTCAAAGATGGTCGGAGTGATACCGAGATTCGCAGTTATATGCAGGAGCGTTATGGCGACTTCATCAGTTATAAACCGCCTGTCCGTCCCTCAACGTGGATACTATGGTTTTTTCCACCATTATTACTCGTGCTTTTAATAGTTGGTTGGTTTTGGCGAAGCAAGCGCCATCAGCGTGTTGCTAGTGGTCAAAGCGGCGTGACGGTAAATAATGGCGCTGCTGCATTGACGGTAGCAGAACAAGCTGAACTTGATCGCCTGTTATCACGTGCTGATAGCAAAGATAGCGTCAATAGAACAGATCATGACATCACCAGCATCGAGGACAAAAAATGACCCTATTTTCTACTGTTGGCTTATTTATTGCCCTAAGCTTACTTATCGCTTTAGTTCTTGGTTTTATCACCATAATGCCGTGGTTAAGAGCCTCACGCGCAACAGATAAGCCCGTGGACAATCAGCTACTCGATATTAATATCGCTGTCTTTCGCGCTCGTCTAGCAGAGCTAAAAACTGATAAGGATACTGGTACGATTGATGATAGTCATTATCAATCCCAAAAGCTTGAGCTTGAACGTCAGCTTTTAGATGCGCAGCGCGTAGTGACGCCGATGATTGCGCCCGGTATCAAAAGCAGGTTAATCATTGTAGTCTGGGTGCCAGTGTTGGCAGCGATGGCGTATCTGATGGTCGGTGATCGCACGCCTGTATTTGAGCTGTGGGCGGCCGAGGATAAAGTCGGTCAAGTTGCTGATGATTTATTGGCAGGTAGGATTGACCAGCCGCCAGCTTGGGCCATCGAAGATGGTCAACAGTTGATTAGCGCTATGCAGACCAACGTCTATCGCCATGCTGATGATTATAATCGCTGGATGCGCTTGTCCGAGCTGTTCTTATCACTAGAAGCGACAGATTCTGCACTAGAGGCTTTGTCGCGTGCCTATCGCTTAGCGCCCGATAATGAAGAGATTGCGACGACCTATGCGCAGATTAGCTTTTTTGCTAATAAAGGGCAATTAGATGCTAATAGCCGCCGCGTTCTAGAAGGAGTGCTGGCCAAAAATCCACAGCATGAAGGCGCGCAAATGCTCATGGCAATGGGTGAGGCACGCAGTAGTAACTTTGATCAAGCACAAGGCTGGATTACGCGTCTGCGCGCTAGCATTTCAGCAAAGCCAGGGGATCATACGCAAGCGCTGGCCAGCTTGGATGAGCTGAGTGCCAATGTGAGCGCTCAGCAACAACAAGCGTCTGAAGGTATTGACGTTACAATAACCATCAATACTAGCTTGTTACCGTTGGTCAAAGCCGATGATGTCTTGTTTGTAGCGATACGCGATGTCAAAGGTGGTCCGCCGTTTGCTGCTAAGCGTTTGCCAATTAGCGTGATTAAGCAAGGTGAGGTTAATATCAGTCTAAGCGATCTCGATGCCATGATGCCGACACGGACACTAAAATCTGCCCGTGCGGACAAGGTACAGCTGGCCGTCATTGCCCGTATTAGTCACAGCGGTAATGCAGTCGCCGAGTCCGGCGATTTATCAGGTAATCCTGTGGTGATTAGCGCTGAGCAAAATCAGGTCAATGTCGACATTAATCAACAGGTTCCTTAATCTTTATTTCTATGTTTTTTACTTTTGATACCAGCGCTGTTGCCCATCCGAGCAGCGCGCAATAGCATTATTTGAACAGCTAAGTCATGGCAACTTATCGCTGTAATACTGAAAATACTTGAGCTTTGTAAAGCCACAAGGTAAGGTAGCTTTGCAATCAACCAATCCCTGAGTTTTATTTGTCCCAAAATCCCAATTATTAAGGAGAATCGTGTAATGATGCGTATTATTTTGCTAGGTCCACCAGGCGCCGGTAAAGGTACCCAAGCCCAGTTTATCTCTAAAGAATATGATATTCCGCAGATCTCAACGGGTGATATGCTGCGTGCAGCAATCAAAGAAGGTAGTGAGCTTGGCAAACAAGCCAAAGACATTATGAATGCTGGTGGTTTGGTTTCTGACGATCTCATCATTAACCTAGTGAAAGAACGTATCGCTAAGCCTGATTGCGCGAATGGTTGTATCTTGGATGGTTTTCCACGTACGATTCCGCAAGCCCAAGCGCTTGCTGATGCAGACGTCGCGATTGATCATGTGATCGAAATCAGTGTCCCTGATGACGAAATCGTCAAGCGCCTATCTGGTCGCCGCCAACATCCAGGCTCAGGTCGCGTCTATCATGTCGATCACAATCCACCAAAGGTCGAGGGTATCGACGACGTGACTGGCGAAGCGCTTATCCAGCGTGAAGATGACAAAGAGTCGACCATTCGTGATCGCTTAGCGACGTATCATGAGCAGACATCAGCGCTCGTTGGTTTCTATCAAGACAAAGCCAGCAAAGGCGCTGATGCGCCTAAGTATGATAAGTTTGATGGTACTCAAGGCATTGATGATGTGAAGCAGCAGATTTTGTCTGCGCTAAAAGGCTAAAATATCCTCGATATGTAGTCTATTTATATAAAAGAGACCTCGACTTTGAATAGTCGGGGTTTTTTTATTTGAAAGTCATAGCTTTTAGTCAATATTTGCGTAGCGCGAGATAAAATAACCAGTGTATAGTTAAATATAAATCGTCAAGCTATTGTTAATGGAACAGATGTGACATGGATAAACCAACACTAAATATCATATTTCATCCTGATCTCATAAAGCCATCCTTTGCATCTGAAGTCTTTTTAATATTAAAAGAGACCGTAATTTGGAATAAGCAAATGACTTCTAGGTATACAGAAAGCTTTGGTCTTTCTTATCATTATTCAGGAATGAGTTATGATGAGAAAAAAATGCCAAAGATTATTCAAGAGATAGCTTTGATCATAGCAGGGGTAGTTGGTTATTTACCGAATAATTGCTTAGTAAATTATTACCTAGATGGTAGTAGCAAGATGGGCTTTCATTCAGACGATACGAGTCAGTTAGCTGATGGAACAGGTGTCGCTATTTTGTCGTTGGGGGGTGGCTCGAGATATGCTCTTTAAGCACAAATATTTTGAAAATATTACGGAGTCTTTTCATCTTACGAATGGAACGTTAATATATATGAATGATAGTATTCAAAAAGAGTGGTTACACTCGATTCCTAAAAGTGACACTCAGTCCGGCAGAATCAGTCTTACCTTTAGAAAATTAATAAAGTGATGACTAAAAACTAATTATATCTTAAACATAAAAAAGCCGCTTACTCATTATAAGTAAACGACTTTTAGATACTGCTATATCAATACGTCATCAAGCTAAAACTTATGCGTTACCTTCAGCATCGATTTGCGCTTGCTGTTGGCTCTGTGCGTAAGCTTGGTCAAAGTTGACAGGGGCTAGTAGCAATTGCGGGAAGCTACCACGTGTCACGATGTCACTGATGACTTCACGAGCATATGGGAATAGCACGTTCGGACAGTATGCACCTAGGATTTGACCGATTTGATCTTCTGGAATGTCTTTTAGCAAGAAAATACCCGCTTGATGCACCTCAGCGATAAATGCCGCTTCTTCTGCATTTTTTGCAGTAACGCTAACGGTCAAAATCACTTGATAATGATCGTCGTCTAGCTTTTCAGCATTGCTTGATAGATTGATATCAAGCTCAGGGTTCCACTCTTTGGTGAATACGCCTGCGCCTGGTACTTCAAGTGACATGTCTTTGACATAGATGCGCTCTAGTGCCAATTGTGGTTGTGCTTGTTCTTCAGCCATGATAATTCCTCTAAAAGTTAATCAAATGAGTGGGCAAACAATAATTGTAATATAAATCGAGACTATGTTTCGAAGTTATTTTGAAGTTATTTCGATATGATCTCGATGTTTTTTACCAATATTTTTTATTTGCCATTGTCTCTCTTTATGCACGTTATACATGCGGTATTTGCACCTGCGATTCTGACACAGGTGGTTTTCACCAACGTAAAGATAGCACAGGTAAAGAGAGACCGTCAGCAAAGTTAGCAGATTAACCTGCTAATAGCTCGTCAAGTTTGCCCTGTTGATTCATTTGATTCAGCTCATCAAACCCACCGACGAAAGTGTCACCGACGAAAATCTGTGGCACAGTGCGGTAGTTATTGGTTTTTTTCATTAGCGCTTGGCGTTCTTCGCTGCTGATGTCATGCATGCCGACTTCTTCGTAATCAACGCCTTTAGATTTTAGTAGTTGTTTGGCGTTTGAGCAGTAAGGGCAGATAGGGGTGGTGTAAACTTTAACAGATACAGTCATGGTAAATCCTTATTTATTGGTTTTTGGCGACAGTTTTATTATAAACACTCATGTTATAAAAAATATTATAATCCGTCACCAACGAGTAAATGGCAAATGTAATTGCGTATGCTCATTATAAAGTGGGGATGGGTAGGATAAATTCAAGCCAATCCAGTCCAGTCCAAAAGCTGTGAAAGTAGCATAAATGCCACACAAAAAAAGACACCCAATAAAGAAGTGTCTTTTTTCGAATTTTGCGCTGCTAGCAGTGAGAACGAGCGCGTAGGCTAAACAAGCTATTTAATTCAGTAATTTTAAGCAAGTTATGCAAACTACTTATGCAAGCTCGGTTTTGCCTTGCCTTTATTTTTAGACTTGGCATCTTTTACACCGACCAATGGCATGCCAGCACTTTGCCAACCGCCCACACCGCCTTCTAAGCGGTAAACACTGTCTTTGCCAATCATTTGGATGGCTGCGCCTGCTTGCACGCCCATATCGCAAATGATGATGACTGGCTGCTCAATTGCACGAATCTCTTCGATGCGGTCTTTGAGGTCAGTAAAAGGTATGTTGCGGCTGCCTTGGATATAACCGGTCTCAAACTTCTTTTTGGCGCGAATATCGATAAGCTGCGCGTTTTGCGAGTTCACCATCATCCCAAGGCTATTGGGCGATATTTTCTTACCGCTACGTTTGTTTTCGATGGCAAAGAACAGTACGGCAAGTACGGCCAATATGCCAAATAAAAACGGGTGGTTGCCCACAAATTCTAGCGCACGATCCAAAACATACCTCCAAAAATAAGTGTTCTATTAAGCTGAGAAGACAGCCTAACGATTGCGAACAAGGCGCTATTATACCGATAAGGCCATCTATAGTAAACGTGTGATGCTCAACCTAGGGTTCAGCGCTTAATAAGACAATGTATGAGTAAGACAATGCTTAATAAGGCTTAGTGTCCGCTTCTTCTCTTAACGTGACCAAGTTCTCAACGCGGCGCTGCAACACTTCACCATCAGAGACCGCTTGCCATAACGCGCAGCCTTTGCTGTTGTGAGTGTGCCGACAATCACGGAACTGGCAATCACCTGCCAGTGGCGCAAGCTCCACAAAGCCTGAAATGATATCATCTGGCGTCAAATGCCAAATGCCATATTCGCGAATACCTGGGGTATCAACGATTCCGCCTTGGGTTAAATCTTCGGGCTGGAAGGGTAACAAGCGGCTCGTAGTGGTGGTATGTTGACCAAGCTTTGAGTTCTCCGAGATGATATTGACGATTTGCCCAGAGGCTGGTAATAGCGCATTGATTAAGCTGCTTTTACCGACACCAGACTGACCCGCAAAAATCACCAATTTTTTATCGATGTAGCGCTTTAGCTCATCTAACCCTTCTTGCTCATCGCTATCAGCAATATTTTCTGGGCAGTCAACAGAGGTCAATACACTTTCATAACCAAGCGCCGCATATTGCGCCAATAATTCACTAGTATCGACGCCGTTTTCTTGCGCCAGTAAATCAGCTTTATTAAGGACGAGTAGAGGTCTTACACCCGCATGATGACAAACGACCAAATAGCGATCAATGAGGGTCGGTGCAGCAGCAGGTAGCGGCGCAAACACAATGGCGAGAATATCGACATTGGCAGCGACGGGTTTGAGCTTATGATAACGGTCAGGACGCGAAACCAGCGAGGTGCGCGGTTTGACGGATTCGATACGTCCAAAGCCAGTGTTAGGGTCGGCGTTCCAGCGTACGTGGTCACCAGCGGCCAACATCGGCAAGTTGGTACGTACGTGACAACGCCAAATATCGCCTAGCCCCAGCTCCTGCCAAAACGGCTCAGGGTCGTCAGGCGCAACCTCCGGCTGCACTGGAATGACAGCGGGCAAGCTGGTCACTTGTACTTCTAATTGCTTACCATAATGCGCCATGACCACGCCATCCATCAAACTGTCATCGATGCTGTCTTGACTGTCCAGCTGTTGTTTGTCGATGCGACGAATCTGTTGTTTAGTCAGCTTGCGTTGCCGGATTAATGCCATGGGAGTGTGACCTATTAAAAAAATATTGCTAAGTGTAGCGTGAAAATTTGCTAACATACAGCCTAAAGCGCTTGTGCCAGACAGTGGTTTTGTAATGTTTGAGTTTTTTTAGGCGTTACGAGCTAATAGGCGCATCGCCATGTCATTTGCACATTGCCAGCTATTGATGATTTATTTAAGTAACATTGCTACAAAATTGTCTCAGCTGCAAAACTGTCTCAAACTTTATTGACCATAGGATATTTTATGACTACCGGCGACCATCCCAATAAAATCAAAATCAAAAATCAAGGTAAAAAAGGGTTGGTATGGATTGACCTAGAAATGACCGGACTTGATACCATCAACGATGAAATCATCGAGATTGCTACCGTGGTGACGGATGAGGATCTCAATGTCCTTGCCGAAGGGCCTGTGTTTGCGATCAAGGTATCGGATCAAGTGTTAAATAAAATGGATGACTGGAATACCAAGCAACATGGCCAATCAGGCTTGGTTGACCGTGTACGCCGTAGTACCGTGACCTTGGCAGAAGCAGAAGCTGAAACCATTAAGTTCCTTAATAAATGGGTCGATAGTGGTAAGTCGCCCATGTGTGGTAACTCAATCTGCCAAGATCGCCGCTTTATGGCGCGTCAAATGCCAGAGCTTGAGCGATTTTTCCACTATCGCAACCTGGATGTCTCATCGATTAAAGAGCTGTGCTTTCGCTGGCGTCCTGATATTCTCAGAAATTTTGAAAAAGGTGGCAGTCATTTAGCCTTAGACGATATTCGCGATTCTATCCGTGAGCTAAAACATTATCGTCAGCATTTCTTTAAACTCATGCCTTAGGATAATGGTGAGCAGAATAACGGTTCGCAGAATGTGAAATGTGAAAAGCTATAAAAAAGGGTCTGTTACTTATGCAACAGACCCTTTTTCTTTTAAATGAAAGGTACTTAATGAGGCGAACTCTACACTGAATATTTAAATTCAAACAAGCCAAATTCAGTATTGTTACCTTTAGAATGGTTGCTTGCTGAATCTTCACCTTCTGTCGTAATTGCGCCAACGACCACCACGACTTTGGGTTGACGTTTGTCTTCGTCGAGCAAGCGCCAATCACCAAGAACGTAACGGATTTTGTCATTAGCCGTCTGATGAATATCTGGACGATGAGTATGTCCGTGTAATAGCGCATCATGATTATTAACTGCTAGTGCCACTGATTTTTCATTAACGTCCATAATACGCGCCGCTTTATTGGCGTTATTTTTTTGACTTTTTTTACGCATGTTCTCGGCGATAGCCAAGCGTTTTTTTAGCGGTTTATTCAGCAAATACCACTGGATTAACGGGTTACGCATCACTTTGCGAAAAAACTGATATTTCTTATCATCAGTACATAGCGCGTCGCCATGCTCTAATCGGTAACTTTGTTGCCCAACCGTTAAAAGATAAGGCTCGTTAATCAGCTCACCGCCAAATAAATTACAAAACGGCTGACCCAATAAAAAATCACGATTACCATGCATGACTAAAATCTCGCAACCTGCGATCCGTAGTTTTTTTAATTTGACAATTAATGGTGTGAGCCAATGGGTTTGACGCTCATCTTCTGATAAGGACAAATAAACATCATCACCCAGCCAAACCTCAAACCAATCGCCTAAGATAAACAAACGTTTTAACGCAGGCAGAGCAAGGCAATCATCGAGCAGCGCCAAAAAAGCCTGCACTAAGGCAGGCTCTTCCGGTGATAAATGCAAATCGCTAATCAATACTTGCCGCACGCTATGAGGGCGGGTGGTAATTAGGTGGTCAAAACTTTGCATTTATCCTTATCCTAATGTAGTAAACCAAATATAAACCTATTATGGCGTCAGACTCGCTTACTGTACTAGTCGTACAATTTTCGCTTGTCTTCCTTGTACTAGATTCATATTTGTTTCACTATAGATTATTAAAAATGTACTCATTCAAGTTGCTTATTCAGAAACAACTTATTCAGAGACAATAGTCGCTGAATTGATAATGACTGGCTCTTTTGGTACGTCAGCATGCATGCCGAAACGACCCGTTGGTACGCCGCGCATTTTTTCGATGACGTCCATACCACTGGTTACTTTACCAAATACGGTATAGCCCCAACCTTGCATGTTTTTGCCAGAGTGGTTTAGGAAATCGTTGTCTTTTACGTTAACGAAAAACTGGCTGGTTGCTGAATGCGGATCTTGCGTACGCGCCATCGCAATCGTACCTTTGTCGTTTTTTAGACCATTGTCCGCTTCGTTTTCAACGGGTGCGTTGGTTGCTTTTTCATTCATTTCGGCGTCCATTCCGCCGCCTTGAATCATAAAGCCATCAATAATGCGATGAAAAATCGTGCCGTCATAATGACCAGACTTTACATAGTTTAAAAAGTTCTCTACCGTTTTTGGTGCTTTTTCTTCGTTGAGTTCGATAACGATCGCACCCATACTGGTGTCAAGTTCTACTACTGGTGGCATGTCTACCATGGGATAATCCTTTTTGATTGCAGCGCCTAAAATGACGCTGTTAAGTGGTGGATAAAAAGTTGGTGGTTAAAAGTTAGCGTTAGTCTAACGGCTTTTTTGTCGTCTGTCATGTATCAGGCTGTTAATGCATTTGCAAAAGCTGATAGAATAACGCAACTTTCCCTTTTTAATGGTTTTTGAACGCCAGTGTCAATACGTTAATTTTGACACCCCAATTTTAATAACTGAGTTTTTGACCATTTATTTTTAATACCTTAATGCTAACTATTTGATTTTATTGGTTAGTCTTAACAGCTTGGTTTAATTTTTCATGGGGCGTGATGGCACGCGGCATGAATGGACAATTTGCGTTAGGAGCAATGCCCGATGAGTGAGCACTCAAACAACAATGTACAGAAAGATGAACAAAAAAACGACTTTATTCGTAATATCATTCGTGACGATGTCAATGCGCAAAAATACCAGCAGATTGTAACCCGTTTTCCGCCTGAGCCAAACGGCTACTTGCACTTGGGTCACGTTAAATCTATCTGTCTAAACTTTGGCGTCGCTAAAGAGTTTGGTGGCATCTGTCATTTGCGCTACGACGACACCAATCCAACCGCAGAAAAACAAGATTACATCGACAATATCAAAAACGATGTGCAGTGGTTGGGCTTTGACTGGGCAGGCGAGGCGCTACATGCTTCTAGCTACTTTGACCAGTTGTATGCGTGGGCGGTACAATTGATTGAGCAGGGTGATGCGTATGTCGACTTACAAACTCCAGAGCAAATCCGCGATAATCGTGGCTCATTTAATGAAGCCGGCAAACCGTCACCACAGCGTGATGCCAGTGTCGCAGACAACTTAAAGTTGTTCGAAGACATGAAACACGGTAAGTTCGAAGACGGCAAAGCGGTATTGCGTGCCAAAATTGACATGTCTGATGCCAATATGAACATGCGCGACCCCATTATCTATCGTGTGATGCATCAAGAACATCATCAGACCGGTGATAAATGGTGCATCTATCCTATGTATGATTTTGCCCATCCGTTGTCAGATGCGCTAGAAGGCATTACCCATTCGTTATGTACGCTAGAGTTTGAAGATCATCGTCCGTTTTATGATTGGATCGTCAATAAAATCGGCTTCGAGCAACCACCGCATCAGTATGAGTTCTCACGCCTCAATGTCGACCATACGTTGACCAGTAAACGTAAGCTCAAGCAATTGGTCGATGAAGGTATCGTCGATGGCTGGGATGATCCGCGTATGCCGACCGTCGCTGGTATGCGTCGCCGTGGCTATACGCCTGAGGGCTTGCGTGATTTCTGTGATCGCGTTGGTATCTCCAAAGCGGATGGTGTGACCGATATGCGTCTGCTAGAGTTTAGTATTCGTCAGTCATTAGACAATACGACAGCACGCGGTATGGCGGTGCTTAAGCCATTAAAAGTGACGATAACCAACTTTAGCGATGCGGTCAGTCAGTGGGAAACGCTCAAAGCAGATAGCGTCAATGCGCGTTTTGACGCTGAGACGCAAACCTTATGGCTGACGCAGCCAAACCATCCTAATGTTGATATGGGTGAGCGTGAGATTCCGTTTACCGAGACGCTTTATATCGATCAAGGCGACTACGAGATTGAGCCGCCAGCAGGTTATAAGCGTCTATCACCGGAAAAACCAGAAATCCGTCTGCGTAATACCTATGTCTTGGCTGTGACTGAGCATGTGCTAGATGATGCAGGCAATGTCGTTGAGCTAAAAGCAACGATTGATCCGGCAACGCTAGGCAATAACCCTGAAGGTCGTAAGGTCAAAGGTGTGATTCATTGGGTATCGGCCAGCCAAGGGGTTCCAGCCACCGTGCGCTTATACGAGCAGCTATTCAGTGTCGAAGATCCGAGTAGCGTCGCTGACGTGCATCAAGCATTGAATCCTAACTCGTTGACCAAGCTAAATGCCGTGGTTGAGCCATCATTGGTCAATGCGGATGCTGGCACACGCTTTCAGTTTGAGCGTGAAGGCTATTTTATCTCTGATAGCGAAGAGCACAGCAGTGACCAGCCTGTCTTTAATCAAATCGTCAGCTTACGTGACAGCTATAAACCGGCTTAATTTATTGCGATTAGCGCTACTAGCGTTTATTTGAGACAATACTAAACAAAAGTAGTTTGCAAGCTGGCCCATTTCTAGTACGCTAGGGATGGGCTTTTTTGTGGATAATACCAAACCCAAAAAATACGATTAGTTTTGTCAAACTTGCTTAGTCTAATAAATGTAGTACTGGCATGCGTTTTCCTTACTACTCAAGTTTTTGTGAATGGTATAAGTGTAAATTTTAATCGTAAGGTGTGAGGGTGCAATCATGGCAAAATTTTTAAATAGCAGCGGGACGACGTATCATCTAGAAGAATTGATTAAAAATGCGTCTGACAGATTGATTATTATTAGCCCCTACTTAAAGTTAAATGAGCGTATTAAAGAGCTGTTAGAAGACCGTAATCGTCTCAAAATCGATATCCGTATTGTCTATGGCAAAAATGATTTACATCCAGAAGAGATTAATTGGCTAAAAAACCTGACCTTTATTCGTACTAGCTTTTGCAAAAACTTGCATGCCAAATGCTACCTTAATGAAAATGAATGCATCATTACCAGCCTCAATCTCTATGAGTTTAGCCAAGTGAATAATAATGAGATGGGGGTGCTTATTTATCGTAATGAAGATGCCAAATTATATGCTGATACTTATGAGGAAGCGCAGCGCATTATTCGTATCAGTGATGAAGTGCGCATGTCCCTTGAAAAAGTACATGATAGCGATAACAAGAGCGCCCTTAACAACGGCTCTAATAATGGCGCTAATAAAGATTCTAAGAATGGGTCGAGAAATACGTCCAGTATGCTATCTAGTGCTGGCAAGGTAAGCACAGACTCAGTTGCCAGTAACGCTACAGAAGCGGCAACGCCTAATTATTCTAAGCTGACGACGGCGAAGCTGGCGAAAGAGTTGGGCTTTAAGACGCAAGAGTTAAACGATAAGCTCCTTGCCGCAGGCTATCTAATAGAGCAAGAAGGCGAGTTGGTATTGACGGATACTGGCCGTGCGGCTGGTGGTACCAGCAAACGTGGTAAATTTGGCGAGTTTTGTTTATGGGACTCTGGGATGGTGGTATAGATGCAGGTTTCATCGGAGCTTATGCGTTTAGACCTAAATGGCATAAGCGCATTACAATCCGTCACAAGACATTCATAACCAGTTTGTTAAGATGAAATAGGATTTCCTGACGGGTACTCCGTTATTTTTATAGCGCTACACGTCAATGATAATAATAGAGCGCATGACCTTCTTTAGATGCTAACCTTTTAATATTAGCTTTTAGATACTAGCGCTCATCACTAACGATAGTTAAGGAATTAAGCATGGCACATTTACGTTTAGGTGACAGCGCACCGAATTTTGACGCCACAACCACAGAAGGCGATATCAATTTTTACGATTGGGCAGGCGACAGCTGGGTCGTTTTCTTTTCGCATCCTGCAGACTATACGCCAGTATGTACCACTGAGCTTGGTCGTACTGCGGCATTAGGCGGCGAGTTTCAAAAGCGCAATGTAAAGGCGATCGCTTTATCAGTTGATGGCTTAGAAGATCACAAAGGCTGGGTTAGCGATATTGAAGAGACTCAAGGAACTGCTGTCAACTTTCCTATCATTGCAGACTCTGATCGCACAGTAGCCAATCTTTATGACATGATTCACCCCAATGCGGATAATACAGCGACGGTTAGAAGTGTCTTTATCATCGACCCTAACAAAAAGGTACGCTTGACCTTAACCTATCCAGCCAGCTGTGGCCGTAACTTTGACGAGATTGTACGAGTCATTGACGCCATGCAGTTGTCTGATAAATATAACGTCGCTACGCCGGTCGATTGGAAGGACGGCGATGATGTTATCATTCCACCAAGCGTAAAGAATGAAGACATCGCAGCCAATTATCCTAAAGGTCATACAGAAATTAAGCCTTATTTGCGCACCACGCCAGCACCTAATAAATAAAGTGAGCGTTTTTGCAATTGCTTAAAAAATAAAAACCCTATAACTTACTGTTATGGGGTTTTTTACCATTCATATCACAAGCAGCGACAAGGTTTTGCTATGATAAAAACCAATAGTCACTGTGCTAAGCGAGCAATAACAAGCTTCTGCGCTTTGATGATACAACGATAGTCATAAAAATTTACCGTTATCGTTCTTTTCGGAAATGATACTTAAAAGGAATTTGCCATGAAAAAACTATATATAACTCGTACTGCACCCAACCCTCGAAAAGCCCTTATATTACTTGCCTCAAAAGGTATCGATGTCGATGATATGGATGATATCGATGTGGTAGACATTGATTTTGCTGCCAAGGAACAGATGTCAGAGGCTTTTACTAAGATAAATCCCATGCAGACAGTGCCAGTTTTAACCCTAGATGATGGCACAGTGCTCAATGATTCGCAGGCGGTTTGTGAATACCTTGACCGCGTTTATGGTGAGCGCTCAGTGATGGGCAATGATGTGGTTCAGCGTGCACAAGTCTGTTCGATGCGCCGTATTGCGGAGTTTGAAGTGCTTTATAACTTGATGTTGGCCTTTCAACACAGCCATCCATCAAAGGCACAACGTGTTGAGCAAGTCTCTGAATTTGTAGCACCATCCATCGCTCGTGCGGTCAAAGCTTTGGCATACTTTGAAACCAGCCTAGAAGGTCATGACTATTTGGTCGGGGATCAACTGAGCTTTGCAGATATCGTGCTATATCTAGGCTTGGACTTTGGCAAAGCATTAAAAGTAGATCCTACTGCCCATGGCGAAAACCTTGCGCAGTTTTATGCGAGAATGCATGAGCGCTTTAGCATTAAAAAAATGGCAAAAGCGAAGCCTACGGAAGCTAATGAATAGTGAACATTTAATCCTTATCTGCTAAAGCCCTAAATATTTTGTGCTGTGTACTGAACGTCCAAATAGGGATGGTTAACAAAATCTGTTGATCATCCCTATTTTTTTTGGACTTACTATGTCCATTTAGAAGGCGGACTTAAAAAACAATTAATAAAACGAAACGTTTCATTACATAAGACAATAGGATCGAGGTTATAGTAGTTAAATTGTACCGGATTGCTGCTATTAGTTTTATCGATATAAATAAAGATAAAAATCTTTATAAGTTAATACAGTAAAAGTAGATATTAGATATAGTCGATCAATATATAGTTTGGAGACAAGGAAAGCGAGCCAAAGTACTACAGCTAGTAGGCTAAGCAAGGCGGACAGCGTATCCAATTTATATAAGATTGACTATAAGCTTAGTAAGAGGGATGTAATATGGTAGGTATGAAGACACAACCCACCACAAAATTACTGTTATTGCCCAGTGTATTGGCAGTAATCCTGACATTGGGAGCGTGTCAGAAGAACGCGCCACCTGCCGAAAATGAGGCGTCAGACACTACGCAAAGTGCAGAGGTCATCGGTAGTGCAGCGGAGATTGAGAATGGCGCTGATATTAATGAGTCTGATATTGACGAGACAGTAGACGCGTCTAAGGTCGCCGAACTTAGCCCAGAACAACAAATGATTGCCAACCTCGCTCGCTATCGTTGGACACTCTTGACTGCCAAGGATGCGAGCGCTCAAGCATTAGCACCACTAATGAATATTAACGACCAGGTGACGCTATTATTCAATCAACATCAAGGTCAAAACACCTTAAGTTATAGCGTTGGTTGCAATACGATGAGTGCTGGCTACGAGTTACAAGCCCAGATACTGACGACCGAAGACAGTATGAGCACCAAGATGTCTTGTGGCGATCTTGATAGTGCAGAAAATCTATTGAATACCTTGATGCAAGGTAATAGTGAGCTGTCTGTGTCTGCAGGTGAGCCTCCACTATTGACGCAAGTGACCAATGATTCGATGACTTTGGTTTGGACGGGTAGGCTTACGGCACAAGCAAAGTACAGTGGTAAAGGCAAGACCGTATTTTGGGCCGTGAATAGTGAAAAAGTGGCTTGTGGCGATGGTGATTCGAGTATGTGCCTGCAAGTCAAGCCTGTCACTTATGATGATCAAGGCCTGAAAACCAGCGAAGGTGAGTGGACGGCATTCAACGGTGATATTGATGGCTACCAGCACGACGGCATGCACGAAGAAGTACTACGCCTACAACGCTATCAAGTCAATGACATCGAAAATCCTGATAATGAGTCAACCGAAGCGTACGCCTATGTATTGGATGCGGTGATTGAAAGTTCTGTGGTAGAGTAAGTTGGTCAACAGCTTTATTTAGATGCTGGTTTTCAAAAACTATTAACAGCATTGGTTTAAACCAAAAACACGCATCATTTGATCGCGTGTTTTTTTATGGAGATTTTCTTTATTTTATTATATTTTGGCTTCTTATCTTATCGTAAGTTACCTAAGTCTTCTTCGGTTAAACGCCAGCGTCCTTTTTTCTTAGAGGCCCCGCGTCCACGCATGGCGCTATTTAGGAGCAATTTGTTCATTGAATGGCTTGAGTGCGCATGACAAATGGCGCAGGCAAGACCATCAGCGGCATCTTGTTGTGGCACGACATCTAAAGACAGTATGCGGCAGACCATCTCCTGTACTTGTTCTTTGGCTGCGGCACCATAACCGCAAACCGCCTGTTTAATCTGGCGTGCGGTATACTCTGATACTTCCAAATCCAGTGCCACCATCGCGGCGATGGCTGCGCCTCTTGCTTGCCCAAGTTTCAGCGCAGAGTCTGGGTTTTCTGCCATGAATACTTGTTCAATTGCCGTATAGATAGGCTCTTCTGCATATTTTAAATGATGCTGAGTAATACGCGTCAAGCCATTAAAAATACGCTTTAGGCGTTCAGGCATCTCTTTGGTATCCGTACGAATAGTACCCGCATCAATATACGTCAGCTTATCGCCCGTTTGTTGCACGATACCATAACCCGTCATACGTGAGCCTGGGTCAATCCCGATAATAATTGCCATAGTCTTCCGTCTTGCTTTCATTTTGTTTAATGGCTTAAAAATAGGCCTTAAGTTTGATAGTATAGCAATCAATCCCCATATACATCATATGTTAGCCATCTTAATTTGCATGGCGCTCAATTTATTGGTTTTTATTTTATAGGACGACACTTTATGGGTCAGATAGTTGGTATTGCCATCGTTTGGTTTATTATCGAGATGCTACTGTGGTATTTAATTGCTCAGTTTATGAGCGGTTGGTGGGTATTCATGTGGTTCATTATCGCCGCTGTCATCGGTATCACCTTTATTCGTAAAGGTATGGCAGCGCTAAATCCGATGGCTCAGCAAATGAAAGCGGGCGGCATGATGAACCCAGCGATGCGTCCACAAGAATCAACCATGCTTAAAAGTGTGGCCATGGCAGCGGCTGGCATTTTGCTACTTATTCCAGGTGTGCTTAGTGATTTGCTCGCGTTATTGGTGGTACTACCGCCGGTGCAAAAGAAGCTCAAAGACTTTGCTAATAATTACGTCATGAACAACCAACAAAAAATGATGGAGATGATGGCCAAACAGATGGGCGGCGGTCAAAACCCGTTCGGCGGTGCAGGTGGTATGGGTGGACAAAATCCATTTGGTGGCGCTGGTGGCGGTATTAATGGTCAAAACCCATTCGGTCAACAACAACAAAATCCGTTTGGGGATGTGTTCAAGCAGCATACAACTGTTGACGGCACGGCAAAAAATATACCTAAAGATGTCAAAAAGATTACCAAATCTGCTAATGATGAATAAAAGTTAGTGAAAAATCGAACATAAAAAAGCCCCTTACGTCAGTGACGAGAGGGGCTTTTTGGTGGTTGTTATCAGCTTTTTACAAACTTATAGGTATTAATAAACCTAGTGAATATAAATAGAGAGACAACTAACCGAATATAACAACCGAAGTGCCGCCGTAAGATGGTGACCCATGAACCGTGAAGTTCAGGGCGGATGCGTCATTGCCTCTGCAGGTTTCCTGATACACCGCAAGCGGTGCAGGCATACACAATGAAGCAATAGGTACCACATCCTGGTAAAGCATTATCGGCTCAGGGAATAAACATCTACTAGCCAACACTTCAGAATAGATTTATCTTAACCAATGGCATAGCTGATTGCAAGCGCGGTTTACAGATTTATACGTCTCTTTAGAAATGCGCAGCAATCATAGCAGCGGTATTTTATACAATAACTAATAGAAGAAAAGGCTTGAAAGCGTTGAAACAGCAGGATAAACGCGCAGTTTTTCAGCAATTTCAAGATGTATGCTAATATAGACAACTTTCGACATCCTAATATAGCAGTATAGGCGTTCATTCACTTGAGGAGCGGTAATCTATGACCAGTACCCAGCAACAATCTGAATCTATTGACGACAATCAGGCGCAGCTTGATAGCAAGCAAGAAAGCGCACAGCATAAAAAAACACCGCATGTCTTAATGATATTGGACGGCTTTGGTCATCGTGAAGAAGACAAGGATAACGCCATTGCTGCGGCTAATATGCCGAATCTAGATAAGATCTATCAGAAATATCCGCATGGATTGATTTCGGCGTCAGGTGAAGATGTTGGTTTGCCAGATGGTCAGTTTGGTAACTCTGAAGTGGGACATATGAACCTAGGTGCTGGTCGTGTGCTATATCAAGACTCAACGCGTATCTCAAGTGAGCTTGCCAATCGCGAGTTCTATAAAAACGAAGCCTTGGTCGATGCCGTAAAAGCGGCGAACGAGCTTGGCGGCAATGTGCATATCATGGGCTTACTGTCTGATGGTGGCGTGCATTCGCATCAAGACCATATCGAAGGAATGTGTCATTCGGCGTTGGTACACGGTGCCAAAAACGTGTTTGTCCATTGTTTTTTAGATGGTCGTGATACGCCGCCTAAGTCTGCTGATAAGTATATCAATCGTCTGCGTGAGTATTTGAACAAGCTCAATGCCCATTATGAAGGTCGCGTACAGATTGCCAGTATCATCGGTCGCTACTATGCGATGGATCGTGACAATCGCTGGGATCGAGTACAGAAGGCCTATGAGCTTATTACGGAAGGTAAAGCTGATCGTCTATCTACCCGTGCTGATGGTGCTGTCCAAGCTGCCTACAAAGCCCGCGAAACTGATGAGTTTATCAATCCGACTACCGTGATCGAGAGCGGCGACACGCCTTATACTGTCGATGATAATGATGCACTTATCTTTATGAATTTCCGTGCTGACCGCGCCCGTGAGCTAGCGCAAGCGTTTGTGCTGCCAGATCATGAGTTTTCAGGTTTTGCCCGTCATAAGCAACCAAAGTTGGCGGCGTTTGTCATGTTGACCAAGTACTCAGACATTTTAGCTGATAGCCCGAAGACCAGTATTGCTTATTACCCAACCTCTCTGACCAATACGCTGGGTGAATATTTGCAAGAGCAAGGTAAAACGCAACTGCGCATAGCCGAAACTGAAAAATACGCGCACGTGACGTTTTTCTTTAGTGGTGGTCGCGAAGCAGAGTATAAAGGCGAGACACGTATTCTTGTGCCGTCGCCAGATGTCGCCACTTATGACTTGCAGCCAGAAATGAGCGCTCCTGAAGTGACCGATAAGTTGGTAGCAGCAATTGAGTCGGGCAAATATGATGTATTGATTGTCAATTATGCCAATGGTGATATGGTAGGGCATACCGGTATCTTTGAAGCAGCCGTGCAAGCGGTAGAGGCGTTAGATGTCTGTGTTGGCCGTATTGAGTCAGCAGTACGAGCAGCTGGCGGCGATATGCTCATTACCGCTGACCATGGCAATGTTGAGCAAATGCAAGACTACGAAAGTGGGCAGGTGCATACCCAACATACCACCGAGCATGTGCCTCTGATTTATATTGGTGAGCAAAAAGTACAAGTACGTAGTGGCGGTAAGCTTAGCGATATCGCACCGACCATCTTGTCATTGATGAATATCACTGCGCCAGAAGAAATGACGGGTGAAAACCTATTGATTCCAGTATCGTGATTCAGTCCTTCTGAGCTTTTCGTCTGTTAACTACTATGATGTTATCAGGGCAGATGAAGCGGTTAGTGCATGAAGAAAAAGGATAAAGAGCAAGGAAGGAAAGGGGAAGGGTATCTACGATCCTTCCCTTTTTTAGGATAGATTTTTAATCTATTTGCTCTAATCTTCGCTGCCTTCTTAATGCTACATTACAAGATATTATTCATCAATTGCCATATAATAACGTTGCATATTTTCTTTTTATTTAGGTGAGTTTTTTATGCATTCTATCTGCCTTAAGCGCTCATCAGCGTCTGAACGACTAAAAAAATCATCAATGATGACCGCATTGATAACGTCGACCGTCTTGAAACCCGTACTCATAGCCAGTTTCATAGGGTTGAATATCGCTGGCATGCAAGCACAGGCTGCTATAGATGACGAGAGCAGCCCGACGGCCAGTCTGCAGCTTATCAGTCTCAATGCTGATGAGTTATCGGTAGAAAATGATGCAGATGATTTGTCTGATATTGCCGATATGTTAGATGCTGCTGACGCGTCTGATGATGCAATAGATAGCGTTGCAGATGAAAGCGCTTTGACTGATGAAGCAGACGATATCAACACGGATATCCCCGCTGAAGTGGAACAAGTGTCACTGAATGCCATCTCTCCTGAGACTTTAAAGACGTTTGTGGCGGTCGTAGATTTGGTACGCCGTGAATATGTGGATACCGTCAATGACGAAGAGTTATTTAACAATGCGATGAGTGGTATGTTGACCAAACTAGACAGCCACGCTGAATTTTTGGATGCTGAGGCCTACGAAAACCTGCGCGCTTTTACCGAAGGGGATGTCGGCGACGTCGGCATCAAAGTGATGTATCGACCAAAGGCTGGCTATTGGGTGGTCACCGAGGTGCTTAATGACTCACCCGCAGATAAAAAAGGCATAGCAGTCGGTGATTACTTGCATCAGGTTGATGAGTTTAAGCTGGATGACGACAGACAAAGCAATGATGTCGAGCAGCTTTTGACCGGCATTGCAGGCACACAAGTGGATATTGTCACGTCTAAAGCGGGTCGCCGTAAGCATACTACGACGTTACAGCGTAACAATAATCATCCGCAAGTGATTGAGACACGTTTTGTAGACGGTCTGGCGGTGATTAAACTGCCTGCTTTTCAGAACAACAGTCGTGAAAAGTTGCTGCAAGGTCTCATTAGCCTAGAGTCTCCGGTCTCTGGCATTTTATTAGACATGCGTGATAATCCGGGTGGTGTTCTAACCTCTGCGGTGAGTGTGGCCAGCTTATTTATGGTGGACACCGATGTGGTACAAGTGAGAGGTCGCCAAGATGATTCTCGGGTTTTATCGACACAAGGCGCTGCGATACTCAAGCCATTGCCCGTAGTGGTGTTACAAAACCGCTATTCTGCCTCCGCTGCAGAAGTATTAGCAAGCAGCTTACAAGCACAAAAACGCGCCACTATTGTTGGTGAGGTGAGCTATGGCAAAGGTTCGGTACAGTCGGTGATACCTTTGAATGACGAGCAGGCTGTTAAGCTAACCGTGGCCAATTATGTGACGGCGGCAGGCAATAAGATAGACGGTATCGGGGTCGAGCCTGATGTCGCTTTATTAGGCAATGAGAATACTTGGGAGCAGCAGGCTCTGGATTTACTCAGGGCACAAGCACTGGCGTCGGGTATTCGCTTTGTGAGAAATTCAGCTGTAGAGGATAATACGCTCGAAGATCGGACAAATAAAAAATAAGTAGCTAACGATAGCTCTAAATATAATTGATACCACTCAAAAAAATTACAGCAGCAAAGGGAAAGGGTGCAAGTACTATGCATTGCATGCTAAGCGATTTTGACACGGCCAATCGTATTTTTGACGTTTGATATTACTTGTTGACCATCATATCGTTACGCTCAAAGCTGCTTATTATCTGCAAAAGTTAATCGGACTGATCTTCATCAATATCGAGCTTTTTCATACGATAGCGTAAAGAGCGAAACGTCGTTCCTAACAGTTCTGCGGCTTGCGTCTTGTTCCAGCCTGTCTGCTTAAGAGCAGTAATAATCAGATTTTTCTCTTGTTCTTGCAGGTAATGCTCTAGCCCTTTGGCAGGTAACTGACCTTCAAAACCGTCTTTAACTTCCTTTAAGCCATTTTGCAAACTGTCTTGTTCATCAAGCGCCGCGTGATTGCTCGTTAATTGCTGCTCTGTAGAATTGGCGACACTACGATTAGGTTCTGCGTTATTAGCCCTCGAACGCTGAATGGTTGAGGGATAATGCTGAGTAATGGTGCGATAAGGATGTAGATTGGTCTTTGTTTGCTCAGCACTATGCGCTGTTGAGGCTTGGCTGACTTCTTCTTTACTGCTGACAGATGTCATTGTTGGCTGGTCAGCTGATTTATGGTTAGATGTTGGCGTTGTATTATCAACTGCATTGGTATTTTGACTTTGCTGAGTATGAATCTCTTGATGAGTATCAAGTTCCGCTAGACCCAAATGGCTGACGTCAATGGTGCAGGTTTCTGCCAATGTCACAGCGCGCTCAAGTAAATTGCGTAGCTCACGGACATTACCAGCGAAATCATGGTGCTGCAAGCGCTCGCAAGCGGCCGCTGTCAATGAGGGCGGGGTGTCTAATTGCCATTCTTCTGCGATCATTGCCAAAAAATGCTTGGCTAAGACGGGAATATCATCACGGCGCGCATTAAGCGTGGGCAGCTTTAGTTCAATCACATTGATACGGTAGTACAAGTCTTGCCGAAACAGTCCATCTTGTACCAGTTGGTTCAAGTCTTTATGGGTCGCAGATAAGATACGGATATCGACGGGTACTTCTTTGGTATCACCGATGGCGCGCACGGTTTTTTCTTGGATGGCGCGTAGTAGTTTGACTTGCATTGCTAAGGGCAAATCTGCCACTTCATCTAAAAATAACGTGCCACCATTTGCTTGTTGGAACAGGCCTTGCTTATCAGCAACGGCTCCGGTAAAGCTGCCTTTTTTATGACCAAAAAACTCTGACTCCATGAGCTCTGAAGGAATCGCACCGCAGTTTACGGGTACAAAACTGCCATCTCGACGTGGGCTTAAATCATGGATCAGTTTGGCAACCACTTCTTTGCCTGTGCCCGAAGCTCCCGATAAAAATACTGGCGCTTGTGAGCGTGCCAATTTTAAAATAGTGTTTTTGAGTGGGTGCATGACAGCAGAGTCACCGATCAAACGGCTATCCAACATTTGCTGCTCGGGTGAGCATTCAGGTGTGGTTTCTGCTTCGTTATTTTGGTGAATGACCTTGAGCGCATTTTCGACCAACTGGCGTAAGCGTGGCAGCTCAAGCGGTTTATTGACGAAATCAAAAGCCCCTAACTTCAACGCTTCTATAGCCAAATCCATACTACCATGGGCAGTAATCACGGCTATTGGTGTACTAGAGTTATTGCTGATGTCCTTGACCAACTCTAGTCCTGAGCCATCCGGTAATTTGAGATCGGTCAAACAAAAGTCATAGTTGTTTTGCTGCCAGTAGGCGCGTGCCTGCGATAAGGTATAAGCCACATCGCTTTTGATCCCCATCTTGGTTAAGGTGATTTGCATCAAGCGGCACAAATCCACTTCATCATCAACGACTAGCGCGGTTACTGTCATACTTCATCTCATTTTATTATCGGCATCATTATCGACATCGATAGCAGGGGCAATCAAGCGAAAGCAGGTTTTTTGGAGTTCAGGAATATAGAGTAAACGAGCCTGATTGGCTTCACAGAACGCCTGCGATAAATACAATCCCAAACCTGTTCCGGCTTTGTCAGTAGTGAAAAACGGATTGAATAAATGCTGTAAATCACTGGCATTAACGCCCATACCACCATCTAAAATATCGATTATAACATCGTTATCGGCACAATAAATTTCGATTTCCACAAAAGCATGAGGGTGAGCGTAGCTACTGTGACGTAGACCGTTGTTGATTAAATTAATTAATACTTGTTCTAACTGGTGCGTATCGAATGAGATAGTGGATTGACTATGGACACGCAAAAACACGTCATGATCTCGAAAATAATTGTCCAAAAACACCGGCAACCACTCAGCCAGTAGAATCGATTGCTGATTAGCGGTCTGTTGGCGCGACAGTTTTAAGATGTCTTCAATAATACGGTTGACGCGTTTGGTTTGCGCAAAGATCATTTTATAAAGCTCGTGATTGCCTGTTATATCGCTGTCGGTAGCAGCTGTCGGCGCTACTAAGGGCTCAAGAGTAGAGCTGATAGTATTGTTATTATGATCGGCGGCCTTCTTCTCACCTTCTTCGACATCTTCCATCAGTAGCTGACTGGCCTGTGAAATAGCGGCGAGCGGGTTTCTGATTTCATGAGCGATACTGGCAGTCAGTTGCCCAAGCGAGGCAAGCTTTAACTGTTGAGCGCTGGCTTGCTCACGGCGCAAGTCTTCTAGCAGGATAAGCTTGCTGTTATCTTTTAGCGGGATAATCTGTACGCGTAGCTTGCCGACGACAGAGGCATTTGCGACGGCAGGCAATTCATAAACAAAGCTACGTGATTGCCCTTCAGCGACCGATAAACAAGCATCAAGAAGTTGCAGATGCTGTTCTCTGAGCTGCTGCTGAAAGTCAGCAAGAAGGGCGGCTTCGAGGTTGTTTTGCTCATAACTTAAATGACTAGGCGTATCAATCAGAGACGCCAGCGGAGGATTGGGGATACTGAGTAGCTGATGGGCGGCTAGGTTTGCCAATACAATCTGCTGTCTATCAATCACTATGACCCCATTGACCATTTGGGTGATGACTTCTTGATTGATTACATTCAGTCGTTCGACCTCTTTGGCATGATGCGCGGCGACTTGTTCGACTTGTACCAAGCGCTGGGAAATAGACCAGCTCAAAATTCCTACTGCCAAAAAGCTTGCTGACATCAGCAAGGCATCGCCCAAATTTTCCAAGCTCATGCTATTGGCAATGGCATAAAAAAACTGCTGGTAAATAACAAAAATAATGGCGAGTAAGGTAATGATGAGCGCTTGCGAGCCATGCAGTAGCATGAAGCTGGCGGCAACAACGACCATATAAAGCATGGTGAGCTGTAAATCAGGAGCGCCATTGGTATACAGCAAAAGGCTCAAAATAATGACGTCTAATACCAGTCCAAAACCCAGCTGACGCCGTAAATGCTTGGTGACTACATAAAATAAGCCAAGCAAAATCAGACTAATAATGACATAAAAACTCAGCGCCGTTTGCTGCAATAGACTTGGCAGTAATAAGCCATTATCAGCTTTGACCGTCACATACACCATCAGCATAAAAAACAGGCTAACGATAAATCGATAACTGCTATAGATCAGTCCCAATCGACGTAACTGCGGTAGCGGCAGCGTTTCATCTTGCTGAAGATAATGGGTAATGACAGAAACGGCTCTGAGCGCAAATTTCATAAATTGGCCGTAATAAAAAGAGTATTAAGGGGTCTACGGTTGAATGAGACCATGACGAATAGCGAGATGGGTCAACTTCACATCACTATCAACGCCGACTTTTTCATAAATGCGATAGCGATAGGTATTGATGGTTTTGACACTCACAAACAACTGGTCGGCAATTTGCTGAGGACTTTGGCAATTAACCACCATCATCGCCACTTGTTTTTCGCGGTCACTCAACAAGTCAAAAGGTGAGTTGGCATTATCTGACAGTAAAACGTCAGCCAACTGTTCGGCGACATCTTGGCTAAAATAACGCCCGCCTTGATAGATTTTTTTGACCGCGCGTATCATCTCATCAAGTGGTGTGCCTTTAGTGATGTAACCATTGACGCCCGCTTTAATCAACATAGATGGATATGGTTGCGCCGACATACTACTAACGGCCAAAATCTTGATGCCCAAATCCAGCTGAATTAAGCGCTTAGTTGCTTCAAGCCCGCCGATATTGGGCATATTAACGTCGAGCAAAATTACATCGGGGTGCAGCTGTTTGGCCAGTTTAATCGCCATATCACCGCTGTCAGCTTCACCAACGACCTCGATATCAGCACTGTCTGCTAGCATACGGCTAATACCCATCCGCACTAAATCATGATCATCTACTACTAATACTCGTATCATAGTTGTACTCTTTGCTGTCTATCAAAATGAAGGTTGCATGGTGAACGTTAAACCATCTGAAGCAATCTGTATATCTGTAAGAACAATCGAGATTTTTATTATTTTATAATAGGATTTGCAGAGCAATTATTTTTATCCTCTACTATCATCATATATTGCTCTAGTGTTAATTAATATTGCTAGAATCTAATTTAAATGTAGCAAAATTTCAAGCAGGTTAAAAAATACTCATCTAATTGATTTAGTAGATTAAACTTAAATGCAAACCATGATACACTAAAAATACAAAAACTCTATGTGAGTACCTACAAACATAACCACAAACGCTACGTACGTTGTTGCTATTAGTTAGTCTGTAACTGATTATCTATTGAATAGCAGCGCGACAGCAGGGGGAAGAATGAAGCTCTTACCATTAACCAAACAGCAGCTAGTTGTTGCTATGATTTCATTGAGTCTGGGCAGTATTGCGCAAGCTGCACTTACGATTAATGGTAGCGCTGATACTGGCTCTAGTGCTCGTATGAGTTGGGGCGGTGCTGATAGCTTGTCTGAAGCACGTAATATCATGTATAAGTCTAATGATTCGACCATTAAAAAAGTCGATAATGGCTATGGCACGACCAATATTACGAACAGTAAGACCAGTAGTTTCGGTAGCAGCAACAACAGCTATAATAACGCCAATAGCTATAACACCACTTATCGCGGTAGCTTTGGCAGCAGCAGTATGATTCCGATTAGCACTGACTCGCGCAGTGTGGCGGTGATCGATGCCGAAACTGGTGAATCTATTTACGAAAAAAATGCCGACGTCGCCCGCCCTATGGCGAGTATCACCAAGCTAATGACGGCGATGGTGGTGTTAGATGCTGGTCTTGATATGCGTGAAGAGATTACCCTAGATCCTGAAGATTTCGTCGGTCCAAAACGCGCCAGCTCAAACCTTAAATCTGGCGATCGTTTGAATCGTGCTGAAATGCTATTAATGGCATTGATGAAATCAGAAAACCCTGCTGCCAAAAGTCTCTCGCGTAACTATCCAGGCGGCTATGATGCCTTTATACGAGCGATGAACCGTAAAGCGCAAGAGCTTGGCATGACGACGGCTTATTTTGGTGATCCAACGGGTCTCGATAAACGTAATGTGGCTTCGTCAAATGACTTGGTAAAAATGGTACGTGCTGCTGGTAACTATGATGTAATCCGTCGCTTCTCTACGACTAAGAGTTATGACTTTTACGTGGCCAATTACTCAAATGGTAACCGTACTTATAAAGCCAACAATACCAGCTCTCTAGTCCGTTCAGGCGATTATCCAATTGGTATCTCAAAAACCGGCTTTATTAATGAGGCAGGTCGTTGTGTGGTAATGGAAACCCGTGTGAATAACCGTCCTGCTATTATTGTCATTTTGGGCGCAAACAGCTCAGCGACGCGTTGGGGTGATGCCAAAAATATCCTAAACAGTTTGGCGACTCGCCGTACAGTGTAAGCGGATTGGTTTAGTGGGTATAAAGAGGCTGTTATGTAATGTAACGGCCTTTTTATTGTGTTGAATTTAGGACGTGTCCTAGGAAAATTATATGACTCAAGCATCGATTATCACACCAGCACCAAAGCTATACTTATTGACCAATGATGATGAGTTTGCGCTGCTGTATCGCAAATTAAAAGCAGCATTAGCGACAGGGTTTATCGGGCTGTTACAAATTCGTCGTAAGCAAGTCCTGTCATTGCCTGATGGTGACGCACATTTATACGAAGAGGCTAGACAGATAGCTGAGTTGGCTAAAGCATACAATGTGCCAGTCGTCATCAATGATGATATCAAGCTGGCTGCCAAGCTTGGCGTTGGGGTTCACTTAGGGCAAGAAGATGGTGAAATTAAAGATGCCAAGCAAGATCTATTAGCAGATCAAATTATTGGTCGCACCTGTCATGGCAATGTAGAGCTGGTAAAAGGAGCGCACGCTGCTGGCGCCAGTTATGCTGCAATGGGTGCAGTATTTGCCTCTACGACCAAACCTAAGGCAGACGTTATTTCGCGTCAGCAGCTGGTCGATGGATGTCAGCAGGGTATTGCACTATGCGTCATAGGCGGCTTGACTGCAGAAAATATCGTTGAGCTGGCAGGTTTGCCGATTGCTTATGTGGCAGTAGTAGGGGATATTATGGATTTGCCAGAGCATAAAATAGCTGAGCGTTGTCAACAGTGGCAGCAGGCGCTCAACGTCTGGAGTGCGCCTGCTTAGTAACAGGTGGTGGGTATAATTACCGAGTGAGTGCTTAAAGGTTTCTTAAATAGTTTCATTGTTCATTAGCTTTTAAGCTAGGGCGTGTCCTCATTTTAAAAATGGTGATAAAAATGAGGTAAATTGCAGTCAAACAAGGAAAATAGTGCAGATAATATCGAGATATTACCTAGCTATTTGACGATGTTTGGCAAGATTTAACCATTTTTAGCCCATTTAGATTGCTATCGGTTGAATTGAGGACACGCCCTAGGAATATCGCTAAAAAAAGACGTTATTTGGCATGATCCATACATAAAGTAGCGTAGGGCAGTGCTTCCAAGCGTTGCTCTTCAATCAGTTTGCCACATACCTCACACTCACCATAAGTGCCATTTTCGATACGGCTCAAGGCATTTTCGACATAGACTAAATTTTGGCGCGCTTCATCTCTCAGACTTTGGCGCATATCGTTCTGACGATAGGAGATGGCTTGATCTTCCCAATGCTCGTTAAGGTCATCTTGTGGGTTTTGGATATGATCTTCTATTTTATCAATCCTTGTTTCATATTCTTTTTTAAGCTTTAACAAGTTTTGCTTGGCATTATTGACATCAATAGTCATTTTATTCTCCTGAGGTTATTGTTATTGTTATTGTCGAGCGCAATTATTATAAAATTGTTATAAATAGGCACTTTATTATAAAGCGTCTTTCTATCATAAACAGCCTGACTATTAAGTACCACCACGAAATGTTACTGACTTTTAAAGTACTTAAAACGAACTTCAGGTAGCAAGCGCGCGATATGGCTGCCGCAGTATCCAGTTAAGGTAAGCACTATCGCAATCTTTAGGTTTTCACAGTTTTTATGTCGCTACAGTCGCCAAAATTTATGGCAGTTCCTTGTGAGCAATCGTTAGAAAACTGGTAGAATACACCGCTTTTGAAGATTGTCAGACCTATTTTATAAACTAACATGAGCAAAGCCAGCCGATAGAAGAGATACGATTATAAGAAATGGCTGGTCATACCCCTTTTCGAAAAATCATTGAATGAAAAACCATTGAATAAAGCCATAAAACGATTGATTAACAGACAGACTGATGCATAGGAGCAGGTAATGAATTTTTTGCGTATGAGTGAGCTTGATTTAAAAGAGAAGGTTGTATTGATTCGAGAGGATCTCAATGTGCCTATTAAAGACGGCAAGGTTACGAGTGCAGCTCGCTTGCAAGCAAGTTTACCTACGATTAAAATGGCGTTAGAAAAAGGCGCGGCGGTGATTGTCTGCTCACATCTCGGTCGGCCAACCGAAGGAAGTTTTGAATCGATCTACTCTCTAGCACCTGTTGCTGACTATTTAAGCGACAAATTGGCCGCGCCCGTTAGTTTAAACACCGACTATCTGACTCAGGGTGTTTCAATCAAAGCAGGTGAAGTGGTACTACTAGAAAACGTGCGCTTTAATAAAGGCGAGAAGAAAAACGATGCCGATTTGGCGCACACTTATGCAGATTTGTGCGATGTGTTTGTGATGGATGCTTTTGGTACTGCTCACCGTGCACAAGCGTCAACGGAGGGTGTGACCCAAGCGATGCATCAAGCCGACAAGACAGTCTGTGCAGGACCATTATTGGCCGCTGAGCTTGATGCCTTGAGCTTAGCGCTTGAAACGCCAGCGCAACCGATGCTAGCCATTGTTGGTGGCTCAAAAGTATCTACCAAGCTAGAAGTACTACACAGCTTGGCAGAAGTGTGCGCCCAAATTATCGTTGGTGGCGGTATTGCCAATACTTTCTTAGCAGCACAAGGTCATAGTGTTGGTGCGTCTTTATATGAAGCAGATTTGCTCGATACCGCTCGTGACATTATGACTAAAACTGAGATTTTATTGCCTGAGTATGTTGTTGTCGCTGATAAAAATGAGATCGATTTTGCTGACTTTACTGGCTCATTACAACAAGCCACTGCTACCATCAAGTCAGTTGATGCGATTGGCGACAATGATATGATATTAGATATCGCTCCAGAAAGCGCCAAGCAATTGGCTGAGGCTATTACTAATGCAAAGACCATTTTGTGGAATGGTCCAGTGGGGGTTTTTGAGGTGGATGCTTTCGGTCATGGGACGCAAATAGTGGCAGATGCAGTCAAAAATAGTCAAGGTTTTTCAATCGCTGGCGGTGGTGATACTTTAGCTGCTATCGATAAATATCAAGTAGCCGATGGCGTGAGCTATATGTCAACGGGTGGTGGTGCCTTCTTAGAGTTCGTAGAAGGCAAGGTATTACCTGCCGTTGCTGCATTACAAATTAGAGCATAACTGCTTAACGATACTTCAGCAATTGAGTAACATTAGATGTACAACCTATGATGAGCATCTAAGTTACTCTATAAAAAGTTAGGCTATAAAAATAATAGGGTGACTGTGGTATTTGTCTTATCATTCTTGTTTAACTTGCTAGTATGAAAGCACTAAGTACGAACAGGCACGGATTATTATTAAGTAGTAATTATTTGTTTCTATACTGAAAATTATTATTGCATGTCTAATTTGCACTCTATAAAATAGCGCAAATCATGTATTTGACATGCTTTATTTACGAGAGGTTTATTATGTTAAAACGCCATTTATTACTTGCTAGCGTACTTGCTGGTACTTTTGCAATCACTGCATGTAGCCAAGAAACGCAAGACAAAACTGAAGCTGCTGCTGAGTCAGCGGGTGATGACGCTGCTGCTAACACTGACGCTGCCGCTGCCGAAACAGAAGCCGCTGCTGCTGAAGCTGAAGCTGCTGCACAAAATGCTGGTGCTGAAGTCGCCGAAGGCGCTGATAATGCTGGTGCCGCTGCTACTGATGCACTAGCAAATACTGGTGAAGCGGTTGTGGTAGGCGCAAATGAAGCCGTATCCGCTACTGCTGGCGCGGTTGCTGATGGTGCAGCTGCTGTTGAAGATAAAGCCAGTGAAAATGCCGTAGAAGCAGAACAACAGTACTAATTAGTAGTTTTGATTTTAAGCATTGGTTATAAATACCAGTTGCTATATAAGCCCTCAAAATATTTAGAAAGCTTTGGTAATCGCCAAGGCTTTTTGCGTTGTATCGATTAATAAATTTAAACATCCAATACCGTGAATAATTCGTGAACCCAAACCTGTCATCTCAATAAATAGTCGTGCAACCGCTACGAAGCACGATCAAAATTTGCTATAATCGGCGCGTGCTAATTGCTAATCAAAATCCTGCATTTTTTCCCACCCGTTCTATAGTGCTGCTTGTCGATTTAACGACCTTGCAGCGAGGATAGAACACTTGTAATCACCACATAGTTACAAGTATTTATTTTAAAATCTAATCAGAGAGCGTTTTATGGCCTTAATATCGTTACGTCAACTTCTAGATCATGCCGCTGAACACAACTATGGTGTTCCTGCTTTTAACGTCAACAACTTAGAGCAGATGCGTGCAATTATGATGGCGGCCGACGCCTGTGACTCACCTGTCATCGTCCAAGCCAGTGCTGGAGCACGTAGTTATGCAGGGTCGGCGTTTTTACGTCATTTGATTATCGCAGCTATCGAAGAGTGGCCACATATCCCAGTAGTGATGCATCAGGATCATGGTATGTCACCTGCTATTTGCCAGCGCTCAATTCAGCTTGGCTTCTCATCAGTGATGATGGACGGCTCGCTCGGTGAAGATGGCAAAACGCCAATGGACTATGATTATAATGCCAGCGTGACTCGCGAAGTCGTCAAGATGGCACACGCATGTGGCGTGTCGGTAGAAGGCGAAATTGGTTGCTTAGGTAGCCTTGAGACCGGTATGGCAGGCGAAGAAGACGGCTCTGGAGCAGAAGGTATATTAGATCACGAGCAGCTATTGACTAGTGCTGATGAAGCTGAGCAGTTCGTTAAAGACACCAACGTTGATGCGCTAGCCATTGCCATTGGTACCAGTCACGGTGCGTATAAATTCACGCGTCCACCGACGGGCGATATCTTATCCATTGAGCGCGTAAAAGAGATTCATGCCCGTATCCCTAACACCCATTTGGTCATGCATGGTTCGTCGTCAGTGCCGCAAGAGTGGCTTAAAGTCATCAATGAAAATGGCGGTGATATTGGTGAGACTTATGGTGTACCGGTTGAGCAAATCGTTGAAGCGATTAAGCATGGTGTCCGTAAAGTCAATATCGATACCGATTTACGTTTGGCATCAACAGGTGCAATCCGTAAATTCTTAGTAGAAAACCCAAGCGAATTTGATCCCCGTAAATACTTTAAAGCGTCTATGGTTGCGATGTCAGATATCTGTACCAATCGTTTTGAAGCTTTTGGTTCTGCTGGTCAAGCACATAAGATTCGCCCTATTAGTCTTGAAGGTATGGTCGATTTTTATTAGTAGATTTGACGTTAAAAAGTACTTATCGAATAAATGATTATTGAGATATTTCGTTCTGCAGCTGGCTGAATTTTATGATAATTCTTATAAGAGGTAGTGGGTTATGATTGGATTGATTAGCGGACAAGTGCAGTATTTGATGGCACCGACTGCCTGTGTCATGACCACCTCTGGTGTCGGCTATGATATTGAGCTACCGCTACCGTCATTTTGCCAGTTGCGTCTCAACGAGCAGGCGAGCATTTGGACGCATTTTCATGTGCGTGAAGATGCGCAGCTGCTTTATGGTTTTATCGATCGTAAAGAGCGCGATGTCTTTCGTCAATTGATTAAAATAAATGGCGTTGGCGCAAAAATGGCATTAGCCATGCTATCGGCAATGTCAGCTGCTGAGCTAAAAATGCACGTCGAGCAAGAGTCAGAGACGGCATTAACCCGTATCCCGGGTATTGGTAAAAAGACAGCACAGCGCCTATTGATTGAGCTAAAAGATAAGCTGAAAAATATTGAAGTCGATAGCGGTCATTTAGAGTTTGCTATGCAACCTGCTGAGGTGTCTCACGAGGGCAACATCATCGCTGAGGTTGAAGGCGCTTTGATCAGTCTTGGCTATAAAGAAAGAGAAGCTCAGCAAGCGATTAAAGCTGCTAAAAGTAATGGCGATACCTTTGCCGATACCCAAGGTTTGCTAAAAGCCACGTTGCAACAGTTGTCAGGCTTTTAATTCATTTAGCTCACTACTATTATTAACTATAAATAACTCTTAAATAGATAAGCGACATTCATTGTCGCTTATTTTTGTTTTAGGCTGTGCTTTATTTAGTGGCTGCTTTAAGATGTTTTGCATGACTTATGCGTAGCGTTTGGTTATGCTATTTATACCTAATTTTTTAATATAATGATAAAACATATGATGCAAGATCGTTTGATTAATCCATTCGAGGGGGCAGGTGATGCGCCTGACTCCAATATTCGACCGGCATTATTGGCTGAATACATTGGTCAGCCGGTGGTGCGTGAGCAGATGGAAGTTTTTATTGGTGCGGCACGTGGTCGTGGTGAGCCATTGGATCATACACTGATTTTTGGTCCACCAGGTTTGGGTAAAACCACGCTTGCCAATATTATTGCTCGTGAGATGGGTGGTAATCTGCGTTCTACCTCAGGGCCAGTGCTTGAGCGTCCAGGTGATTTGGCAGCGATGCTGACCAATTTAGAAGAAGGTGATGTCCTATTTATCGATGAAATCCATCGTTTGAGTTCGGTCATTGAAGAGATACTGTATCCAGCGATGGAAGATTTTCAGCTAGATATTATGATTGGCGAAGGGCCGGCGGCGCGTTCTATCAAGCTTGATTTGCCGCCCTTTACTCTAGTTGCGGCAACCACCCGAGCAGGTCTGCTGACGTCGCCATTGCGTGATCGTTTTGGGATTGTGCAGCGCTTAGAGTTTTACAATATAGCTGACTTGACGACGATTGTGAGTCGTGCCGCCCGCTTGATGCGTGTACCGATGAGTGAAGACGGGGCGGTAGAGATCGCGCGCCGTGCACGTGGGACGCCAAGGATTGCCAATCGTTTACTGCGCCGTGTGCGTGATTATGCTGAAGTGAGAGGCGACGGTAGTATCAATGGTGCGATTGCGGGTAGTGCACTCGATATGCTGGCCGTTGATAGACGTGGTCTTGACCATCTGGACAGACGTTATATTGAGATATTACACGAGCGTTTTGATGGTGGTCCAGCTGGCGTTGAAGCAGTCGCAGCGGCTATGGCTGAGGATCGCGGTACGCTCGAGGATGTGATTGAGCCATACCTCATTCAGCAAGGTTATGTATTACGTACGGCGCGTGGTCGGGTATTAACGCAGATGGCGATTGATCAAATGCTTTAATAATGAAAACAAAATGCGCCTACTTTTAATTTAAATCATTAAAAGTAGGCGCATTTTTTATGAAGGATATAAAGCTCAAAAATATGCTTAAGCTAGAACCCGCCAAATAACGACAATCATAGCCAATAAATAAAAGATAGGCGCAAACCAACCGACTTGTGTAGCGATGGCAATAAACACGGCAAAACCTGACAGCGCTAGCCAATCACGGCGACGATCATTAAGCATGTCAGCGCGTATCTGCTGTATTTCTCGCAGCTGACTGTCTTGGCGCGACCCTTGTGAGGCAAGGCTTTGTAGACCTTGATCTAGTAGCTTAGGAATATCAGTCGTTGATAATAAAATCTCTGGCAACTGCTGGCGTAAGTGTTGCAAGTTACGCATCGGATCGAGCTGCTCTTTAATCCAGCTACTTAAAATGGGCTTGGCGAGCGACCAGATATCAAGGTCAGGATATAAATCACGACCAAGTCCTTCGACATGCACCAAGGTTTTAAGTAGCAGCATTAATTGCGGCGGAATACTCATATGGTGGCGACGGGCGATATCTAAAATCTGCATTAACACACCAGCAAAGTCGATATCATTAATAGATTTTTGCAGCATCGGGCCGACAGTACGTTTCATATCGCGCATTAAAGCATGCTTATCGGTATTGGGCGGTATCCAACCAGCACGGCTGACGATATCAACCATCGCCGTAAAGTTGTTATTCATTACCGCCAACAGCATACGCGCGACGATAAGCTGATCGTCTTTTGATAGCGTACCCATTATGGCGCAATCAAGACCAATATAGCGTGGCTCATGACCCAAATCCACCGCTGCCATATCTGCAGTGAGTGTTTTGACTGGCGGCGTTTCTACAAAGACATTACCCGGATGCATATCGGCATGAAAAAAGTTATCGCGAAATACTTGGGTAAAAAATATCGTTAAGCCTTTCTTTGCCAATGCTGCTCGGTCATAACCAAGCTTATCAAACACCTCAACTTGCGAGATAGGGACGCCTTGAATACGCTCCATCACCATCACATTTTTGGCAGCATCATAAACTTCAGGCACATACATTAATGCTGAACCCAAGAAGTTATTGCGCATTTGGGTGGTATTATCTGCCTCTAACGTCAAGTCTAGCTCGTTAAGCATGACTTGACGATAATCCTCAACAATATCGATGATATGTACGGCACGCGCCGCTTCAATACGAGCGGATGCCCAGCTTGCCAATTCACGTAGTAGCTCAAAGTCAGAAATAATCGTGGTGCGGATATCGGGACGAACCACCTTTATGACGACTTCACGACCATCATGCAGGGCGGCAGTGTGTACTTGGGCGATAGAAGCAGCCGCTAGCGGTTTGACATCAAAGCGTGCGAACAATGTGCCAATAGACTGCCCAAGACCATGCTTAGGGTCTTGGATTTGGGTAATGGCCACATCAGAGTTAAATGGTTTAACCTTGTCTTGTAGCTGAACCAGTTGAGCGATGATCTCAGGCAGCACCAAATCACGACGTGTTGACAGTAGTTGGCCTAATTTTAAAAACAGCGTACCCATGTCCTCAAGCGCATATTTAATCGCGTTTGGCTGATGCTTTTTACCCCAAGCGGCTGGATGCAAGCGAATTAAACGTGCTAAAGGTTGCAGCTGTGGCGCCTCTTCAATAGAAAAGTGCGTATCAATGCGATATATTGCGGCGATACGCCAAAGCTCAAGTAAACGGGCGCGATGGGATAATAGCATGGGCAAAATTACTCTAAGTAAATTTAAAAGATATGATCAAACTAGATAAATTTTAGAGGTAATACTATCATGGTAAAGATATTTTAAGAATGGCTGAGCCTTATATTATTCATTTAGGGCAGATTGGGTCTGTCAAAAATTTCTATAAGGATTTAAAGTGAAAATAAATAAACTATGGTTGCCACTCTTGACAGTGATTTTCATTAATCACGCTGCTTTTGCGTTTGAGTGTGATTCACCTGAAAAAGAGATTTTTGAGACTACAGATTGTCTATATTCCGGGCGTGCCATAGTTATGGATGATAAAACGCAAAAAGTTGGATTTGTAGATGAAAAGGGAGAGGTAGCGATCCCGCTTATTTACGATGATGGACATAGATTTTCAGAAGGCCTAGCCTCTGTCTATTTGAAAGGAAGAGTTGGTGTAATCAATACTTTAGGAGAAGTCGTTGTCCCATTTAAGTATGATCGTATTACTCTTTTTTCAGAAGGGTTTGCATCCATTTATTTTAAAGGGAAAGCCGGTATAATCAATAATTTGGGAGAGATTGTTGTTCCCTTTGAGTATGATTATATCGCTCCTTTTTCAGAAAGATTAGCTGGGGCGAAAAAGGGTAAGAAAATGGGGTATATTGATTCAATGAATAATATAGTAATCCCTTTTACTTATGACCAAACAGATAAGTTCTCAGAAGGCTTTGGGTCAGTCAAGCTGAATGATAAGTGGGGCTTTATTGATAGAGTAGGCAAAGTAGTAATCCCCATAAAATTTGAAGGACTAGGTGATTTTCAAGAAGGTTATGTCGCTTTATTAACCAACAACAAGTTTGGGTTTGTTGATACAAAAGGAGACGTTGTAATCTCTCCGAAATATCAATATGCTTTCAGATTTTCAGAGAGCTTAGCGAGAGCAAGTATAGATGATAAATGGGGTTATATTAATAAGTTGGACGACATAATAATACCTTTTAAGTATGATTATGCCACCGACTTCAAAAATGGATTAGCTACGGTTACTGTAAATGAACAAAAATTTATAATTGATAAAATGGGCAAGATTATAGAAAAAGACAATAAATAGTAAATTCGTTATAAAATAATAAAAGACTACTCGTTGCCCTTAAGCTTTTCCTGCTCTATTCTAATGGCAGCAAGTTTGGCCTCTTCACGTTCGACATCAGCCCGCAGCTTTAAAAGCTGCTGTTTAAGGTCGTTGACTTCTGCCGCTTCAACTGGATCAGGCACACTATTGCCCGCCACATCATTGGCCCAATCGCTGACATCATTAAAAGCACGTTTGGCACTATGACGCCAGCTGCCTTTGAGTTGGGATATGAGTAGATGCAACTGACTGGCCATTGGCTTACCGATAAATGGCTCAAGCTGTCCTGCCACATCTGGGTCAAAGCCTGCGACCAACTGCTTTAGCTGCATCAGCACTTTATAGTCACCAGCGATTGGCAAGTTGCCCTCAGTGCCGCGCATCAGATTGAGCAATTGCGCTGGATTGTCTACGGTAATGGTACAGTCTGGACGACTATGACCGATCCGGGCGCGCTCCATACTGGCTTGTTGGCGCTCGTTCATACGGCCGCTCGGCTCAAACACGCTGTCCGTCGTCACCGGCTCAAAACGCAAACGCTCATGGGTGAATAGAATATCCAAACGAATTTCAGGCATTGCTATATTCAGTCGCAATACTTTGCCAGCAAGCGGTGCCAATCCTGATTTGGTAATCTCATCACTCGCAATGGCAAGGTTAATCAGCTTTTCGGCACCTGCCAAAAGTAGAACAGTCAGCATAAGGCTCTCGCATGTTTGGTTGAGCGCCATAAGCCTGGCGCATATTTCAATATTGGCTGTTATGACTAGGATTAAACGCCTGCCTAATGACAGACGTTTTTACATTATGAAGAAGCTTGTTTGTATAAGCAGCTTTTAAAACTATGCTTTAAAGCCGCGATGGACCGCAACGATACCAGCCGTCAAGTTATGATAATCACAATTCTCAAAGCCTGCTTGCTGCATCATTTGCTTTAGCGTCTGCTGATCAGGGTGCATACGAATAGATTCAGCCAAGTATTGATAGCTCTCAGCATCATTGGCAATCAGCTTGCCCATAATCGGCAAAGCCGTAAATGAGTATAAATCATAGGCTTTTGATAATGGCTCAAACACAGGTTTTGAGAATTCCAAAATCAATAAACGACCGCCTGGCTTTAGCACGCGGTACATAGATTTTAGAGCAGCATCTTTGTCCGTGACATTACGCAGACCAAAGCTGATAGTTAGCAGATCAAAGCTATTATCGTCAAATGGCGCTAATGTTTCAGCGTTTGCTAAGACAAAATCGACGTTATTGCAGCCAGCATTAATCAAGCGCTCACGACCAACTTCTAACATCGCAGCATTGATATCAGATAACACGACTTTACCGTTGCGACCGACTTCACGACTAAATACTTTGGCCAAATCACCCGTACCACCAGCGATATCGAGTACATGCTGACCCGCACGTACGCCTGACAAGCTAATCGCATAACGTTTCCATAAGCGATGAATACCAAATGACATTAAGTCATTCATAATGTCGTATTTTTTGGCGACTGAGGTAAAGACATCAGCAACGCGCGCTTGCTTTTCTGCTTTATTGACCGTTTTATAACCAAAATGCGTTTGCTCATTACCATCAGTATCAGGCGTATGCGGATTATTGATGTCATCACGCTGGTTAAAAAGTGTTTGTTTGGCAGTTTGTGCTTGCGCTGAAGTGTTGCTTGCGCTGTCATTCAACGTATTATTAGCGTTGGTGGTATGGTTTGGCATAGTCGTTTGTTGACCTTGTGGGGTTCCGGTTGGTAAGTTTTGCACTTGCGTAAAGTCATTACTTTTACTTTTTTTGACGCTAGCATCAATACTCGTATCAGTCGTTGCATTAGGCACAGGACTTTGACGTGCTTTTACTTGAGCGGTGATGTTTTGACTGTGAGTGATGCTGTCTCTGACCAATTTATCTTGCAGCTGACCATTAATCGTGGTGTTGAGCGCTGGCTTTTGGTCAGAGGGAGTAGTGTTATCATTGGTATTATCGGTCATAGCATTATCCTGTTATTCACTTTTATGATTATTTTTTGAGATACTTTTTCGATTATATATTGTTTCTGTTAACGAATTTCACCAGTTAACTGAGTCTCTAATTAGCCCTATGATACACCAAACGCCAAGGGCTTATTGCCATTATCCGTATCATGAACTTCGTCAATAATTTCAAGCTCACGTTCACAAAACGGTTCGATAAAGCTGCTTACGCTTTTAAGGGGTTTCATGGCTTTAAAACCGGTATCGATAAAGTCATACAGTGGTTGAAAGTTGTAGCGATAGGCGGTGCCTTTTGCTAACGCGAACGCTTGTTTGAGCATAAATGAGTTCAAATGCTTGTCAGTGCGGTAGCAAACATCCTTAAGATTGGTAATCTGAATGCGGCGCTTATTCGCTTCATCGACAGTACGATAGGCGGCTAGCATATTGTCTTCGGTAATTGGTAAGTCTTGGGCAAGTAGCCACTGAGCCAAATGTAAATCTAGCTCAATCGCTAGAATTGCTGCTTGGATACCCATACTGCCAGCTTCTAAAGCTGATTCTTTTGCAAGGCGTTCAAGCTTTTTGGCTTTTGGCAAAATCCGCTCTAACTGCTTGGCCAATAACTTAAACTCATCACCGCCGTATAGTTGCGTCAGAAAATAGTCTGCCATCAGTTGGTTTTTTGGCTGTTCGAATAGTTCACTATGCGTACGTTGGAGTCGCGCTTGTTGCCATACTTGCACTTCATTGAGTTTGGTGTTTAATTCAGCATCTTGATGATGTGGTAGCGCCCAAAAATGTGTGAGGTGCTGTTGTAAATCGGTTAAGGCAGACATAGTAAAAATCCTATATAAAGGTAAAAATTATGTGTAGGTTGAGAATGAAGTGGTCAAAGTTATGCTGAGTTTTGATGCCTATTTTGAGCCTTTTTTTATTATTTTATGATCCTATTAAAGCATGCTCTCAAGATTGTGTTCACCTTAAAAGAAAATAAAGCAGAATACAAATGTCAAACTGTTACATAGCAGCGTTATTTACCGAATTGGTCAAATGCTATGATTAAGCAGATGTGCTTTCAATCATAGGACGATGACCATTATGAGCAAAAATGACAATACGACTGAACCCAACGCAGCACAAGCGGTCAGTGCCCAATTTAGTGAGCAAGTGATAGAGGAGCGCTTAACCCCTAATCCACTGAATCAGTTTTCTATGGATAAAGATGCACTACGGTTGGCACTGGTCACCGCTCAATATGCCCTACGAGCAACGCGGCAACAGACGCCGCCAACCCTCAACAAACCAACAGGGCTTTTGGTGTTGGTCAATGGTATGGAGCAGGCAGGCAAAGGCACTGCTGTTAAGCAATTGCGCCAGTGGGTAGATCCTCGGCTACTCAAGGTTGAGGCAACCATCGGTGATTGTCCCTTAGCGTATCAGCCGATTTGGCAAGCACATACCAAAGCGCTGCCGCGTCATGGCGATGTGATGGTTTATTTTGGTAATTGGTATGCCGATTTGCTCTATAACGTTATGCGTATGGCAACATCAGACCATGATGATAAACCATCGAAAAATCAAAAACCAGAAGGTGCCAAGTCTGACAATGACAAATCTGACAATGAAAAGGCGTTACCGATTGCGCAATGGCAAGCGTATCTACAGCAGCAACTTATTAAGCTGCAAGCGTTCGAACAAGATTTAGCCGCCAATCAAACCCGACTGCTTAAATGTTGGTTCCATGTCAATATCGAAACGTTACAAGAGCGATTAAATGACGCTGAAGCCGACCCGCAGTTTTTGTATCAAATTGATTGGAATAGTACAGAGATAGTTGCGCAGTTTAATGAGGTAGCCGCGACACTGCTCCGCCAGCAAGATGATTGGATCATTATTGATGGTGATGATAAGTCAGATGCCGCCGATCGCTTCTGTCATGAAGTACTACAAGCGATGCAAACCGCGCTAGTAAGCAGCAAAATAAATACGGCAACAACCTCAGAGACTGACAAGCAAGCTCAGCAAGCAATTAAATCAGCGAAATTTAAACCTGTAAAAATCCCTAAATTTTTAGAAGACATCGATGATGCCGATATCGATAAGTCTGACTACCGTGATGCGTTGGCAGAAAAACAAGCACGTCTTGCTGAGTTGCTACGTGCGCGCAAAGGTCGGCATATCGTTTTCGCCTTTGAAGGGATGGACGCTGCTGGTAAAGGCGGGGCGATCAAAAGATTGGTGGCACCCCTCGACCCACGCGAGTATCAAATTTATAATATCGGCGCGCCAATGCTGTATGAGTTACAACACCCTTATCTATGGCGATTTTGGACCAAACTGCCAAACGAGCAAACGGATCGTATTAGTCGTATCGCCATCTTTGATCGTACTTGGTATGGTCGCGTCTTGGTTGAGCGTATTGAAGGATTTGCCACAGATGATGAATGGCAGCGTGCATATGATGAAATTAATCGCTTCGAGGCGGACTTGGCCACCGCAGGGACGTTGGTCATCAAATACTGGTTGGCTATTGATAAAAAAGAACAGCTTAAGCGTTTTGAAGCGCGTGAAGAGACGCCGCATAAGCAGTTTAAATTAACCGATGATGATTGGCGTAATCGCGATAAGTGGTCAGATTATGTGCAATCTGCGGCTGATATGCTGGCACATACCGACACAGCGTATGCACCTTGGTGCGTCATCGCCACCAATGAGAAGCGTCAGGCGCGTTTGGATGTGTTAGATCACGCTATTAAACAGCTGTTCGCGCTCTCAGACAGTTAACGGTTATAACCAGCCATAGTAAGGTTGGTTATTTCTCAAATGCCTAATAATATATAACTAAATAAAGAGGTTAGCAGGTTCGCACACTGGCAGTTACAAATCTTGCAATATCATCATGCATTATGTGCCTAGATTTAATATAATAGGCACGTAATGATTTCTGCCTTCTACTAAATGAGATGTGTGGACAAAGCATTCGTTTTATTTAATATAAATATTTTAAATATTTTGATGAAGTCGATTACAATGGAAGCTATAAGCCGCAAGATGCTTTAATCAAATGATTTGGCATTATCACTTGCGGCTTTGTGACATGTTGAATGATGTATCTATGGTCCTTGATATTGCATGGTACTGACGCCCTGTATTAATGATAGCTAAATTAATGATAGCTAAGGGTTAAGGTAAATACGTGCGCTAGGGCAGTAGATCGAAGCTGTAATTTGACCAGCACATTGCGCATACGCTCTTAAGTTTTGCATACTGGAAACGGTATCATTATTGGCGTCGCAATGTTAATAACCGCAGATAATTTCAATCACCTTACGCAGGGCGTATCAACGTATGGGTATTACCAACAGTTCTACTGAGCCAGCCAAATCAGTTGGCTCTATGAGAATAAATCTATTTTTTGGCATTTTACTGATTGCGATGACCGCCTACTTTTTGTGGTGGGGTCTAGATTACACCATGCGTCAGCAGACGACGCTATTTATCGTAGCTACCGCTTTTGGTGTCTTTATGGCATTCAATATTGGTGGTAACGATGTCGCCAACTCCTTTGGTACCTCGGTGGGTGCGGGGACGTTGACCATTCCACAAGCGCTGGGTATCGCAGCGATATTTGAAGTGTCTGGAGCTGTGCTGGCAGGTGGTGAAGTCACCGATACCATTCGCAGCGGCATTGTCGATCTGGATGGTCTTTCAGTAACGCCTAACCAGTTCATCTATGTCATGCTGTCAGCGCTTATCGCTGCCGCATTTTGGCTGTTGTTTGCCACCAAAAAAGGGTTACCCGTTTCGACCACTCACGCCATTATCGGCGGTGTTGTTGGTAGCTCCATTGTATTGGGTATCACGTTAGGTGGTACCGAAATGGCATTATCAACCGTGAATTGGGGAACGATTGGAACGATTGCGATCTCTTGGGTAATATCACCGCTACTAGGCGGCGTTTTCTCCTACCTTTTATACGGACAGATTAAGAAAAATATCATTGAGTATAATGATAAAACAGAGGCGCACATCGCGACTTTGAAAGGCAATAAGAAAACCTTAAAACAAAATCATAAAGAGTTTTTAGAGGCGCTCTCAGAGTCGGAACAACTGGCTTATACCTCAGCGATGTTGCGTGATCAAGAAATCTATAAAGATGATGATTGTGACGTTGAAGATTTAGAGACTGACTATTACAAACAGCTTTATGAAATTGAGAACGAGCGCAGCAACCTTGATACCCTAAAAGCTTTGAAACAATGGGTACCTATCATTGCTGCTGCAGGCGGGGCAGTCATGGCCTCTTTGGTCATCTTTAAGGGTCTAAAGAATGTCAATAATGGCATGACGACGCTGCAAGGCTTCTTAATCATGGGTATGATAGCGGCGCTGGTGTGGCTTGCGACCTATATATATACCAAGAGTATCCGTGGTAAGCATAAAGAGGATTTGACCAAGGCAACGTTTATTATGTTTAGCTGGATGCAAGTCTTTACGGCATCGGCCTTTGCCTTTAGTCATGGCTCAAACGATATTGCCAACGCCGTCGGTCCTTTTGCGGCCATTATGGATGTTATCCGCACCAATAGTATTGCTACCGAAGCGGCAGTACCACCTGCGGTAATGTTGACCTTTGGTGTGGCGCTTATTGTTGGCCTCTGGTTTATCGGTAAAGAAGTTATTCAAACCGTCGGTACCAATTTGGCAAAAATGCATCCTGCTTCTGGTTTTTCAGCTGAACTGGCTGCTGCTGCTGTCGTTATGGGTGCGTCAACCATGGGGCTACCAGTTTCTAGTACGCATACCTTAGTTGGGGCAGTACTTGGCATCGGTGTCGTGAATAGAGACACCAATTGGGCATTAATGAAGCCCATTGGTTTGGCATGGATTATCACCTTACCAGCCGCTGCTTCAATGTCAGCCTTGAGCTTTGTCATTTTGATGTACGTTTTCTAAAATAGAAACGTCATAGCTTAGATTTTACTCATAAAGTAACAACAAAAAAACGCTTATCGACATCATGCCGATAAGCGTTTTTTTGTACCTTTCTAATCTTTCTAATAGTTATTGACTCTTTAATCCGTACCAAATTGCTTACGTTTTTTGGCAAAGAAGCGATCTAAGCGATCCATGGCATCTTCTAAGTCGTGCAAATTAGGCAAAAATACCAGACGGAAATGATCGGGGGTGTCCCAGTTAAAGCCAGTACCTTGAACCATTAAGACATTTTCTTCAACCAATAAGTCCATCATAAACTCCATATCATCTTTGATAGGATAAATCTCAGGATCCATTTTAGGAAAGCAATAGAACGCGCCTTGCGGCATAGTGCAAGAGATGCCTTTAATCGCATTAAGTCGTGACACCGCCATTTCGCGCTGCTTATAGAGACGGCCTTTTTTTGAGGTCAGATCTTTCATACTCTGATAGCCGCCCATCGCTGTCTGAATCGCATACTGCCCTTGGACATTAGAGCATAGGCGCATAGACGCCAGCATGTCTAACCCTTCGATGAAGTCTGCCGCGTGGTGTTTTTTACCAGAAACCATCATCCAGCCAGCACGAAATCCTGCGATACGGTGCGATTTTGATAAGCCATTATATGATAAGACCAGCACCTCGTCCGTCAGGGTGCTTACTGGGGTGTGTACCATATCATCATAAAGAATACGGTCGTAAATCTCGTCGGCCATGATGATTAAGTCATGCTCTTTAGCGACTTGGATAATTTGTTTCAGCAGGTCATCACTATAAAGTGAACCCGTTGGGTTATTGGGATTAATAACCACAATGCCCTTGGTCTTGCTCGTAATCTTAGACTTAATGTCTTCAATGTCAGGGTGCCAGTTATCTTCTTCATTACAGCGATAATGTACCGCTGTGCCACCAGCCAAGTTCGCCGCCGCTGTCCAAAGCGGGTAGTCTGGCATCGGGATAAGCACTTCATCACCGTCGTTCATTAACGCCTGCATAGTCATCACAATCAGCTCAGAGACCCCATTGCCCAAATAGACATCACGAACATCGACTGCTGATAGTAATCCCTTTGCTTGATAGTACTGCAAGACAGCTTTACGAGCAGAAAAAATCCCTTGCGAGTCGGAATACCCTGTCGCGTCTGGCAAATTCATGGCCACATCGCGCAAAATCTCATGCGGTGCTTCCAGACCAAAAGGCGCTGGATTACCGACGTTTAGCTTTAGTATACGCTTGCCTTCGGCTTCCATTTTATTGGCTGTTTGTAGTAGGGGACCACGAATGTCATAACAGACGTTTTGCAATTTATCGGATTTTTTTATTGGATTCATAGAGTGACCACTCATAGGGTTGTTTTGTGAGTTTTTACGGGCATTAGGGGTTGTTGTATCAGTTTGGACATTGTCACGAACATCAAGCCTCTCGTCCTTGGTGTGAACACGATTAGGTGAGTCTGCCTCAGTGGCTGTCTCATGAGGCAACTCACCGCGCAACAGATACCCTTCGCTGCAGCCCAGTATTCGTGCCAATGTTGGTAGCTTAGACGACACAATACCGTTGGTACCACGCTCCCAGTTCGAGATAGCACCGCGACTGACCTTTGCACCCGCTGCTGTCATAGCTTGTGACAATTGCTCAGCAGTGAGTCCCTTGTCGCGGCGTAGCTGTACCAACCGTTCGGCTTGTGTGCCTTTGCTCTTATCATCAGCCATAATCATCTAAGCCTTTATTAATCGATTTGTCATAAAGAGTAAAAGTAAGAAGTTGGTTAAATTTAGTGTTATCGAATGAACTTCTACTTAATCCAAAACCACTTAATCCAGTGCTAATGCAAGATATTATTGCATAAGGTAGGCTGATGCAAGTATTTTTTAATACACGAATGCAAGAATAACTTGCACTAATCGTTTGATAATGCTCCATCCTCACTACTCATGGGCGTTAGCATAAATTTACCAGTAAAATTTTAATAAAATAATTGTGTATAACGTTGGTAAAAATAGACAGCTGCTACCGATGTGATTAAAGTGGCTGATTACAGCATCATTGTCTGTGACGCTATACAAGGTCTATGATGCGATAGATAATTATTACTCATCTCTATCAAGCTTGTCATCATATACCCCTTGAATATCATGCTGACTAGCAGCAGATAAAGGCTATCGTTATCCTAATAAGGTGATGATAAATCCCTAGTAATCGATTATATAATACAATCAGCTTAAGGTGATTTGGCTACAAAGCAGACAAGTAGAACTACGACAAATAGTAGACTAAGCGAGCTTTAACCGTAGCCGATTTATATAAGACTGACTATACATACTCAAGTAAGGATCAATCATGCAAGACAATCAACTTAGCAAAGAAGAAATCAGCCAACTGACCGAAGCAGATTGGAAAGAGCGCCTTAGTGCTGATGAATATCATGTAATGCGTGAAAAGGGTACAGAGCGTCCATTTACTGGCGTTTATAATGATGCAACTGATGACGGTGTTTACCGCTGTAAAGGTTGCGGCGCCAGCTTATTCGATTCTGCTAGTAAGTTTGATGCCAGTTGCGGTTGGCCGAGTTTTGACCAAGGCATCGATAACAGTGCTATCGAAGAGCATGTGGATAATTCGCTGGGCATGACTCGAACAGAAGTCACCTGTAGCAACTGCGGTGCACATTTGGGCCACGTATTCCCAGATGGGCCAAGTGAGACGACAGGTATGCGCTATTGCATCAATTCAGTCTCTATTGATTTAGACAAATCTGAAAAGTAGTTTCAGATATAACCATTAGATTATTTTTCTCTAAAGGTATAAAAAGGAAGCACGTGTTGCTTCCTTTTTAATTATTGGCGCTGTATATTAATATTATTAAAAAGGCAGGCGCACCCAAAAATATCAAAAAAAATCAATCAATTTAAGGATAGATGATGAGTACTGTTTACGACTTTACTGCAGAGCGTATGGACGGCAGCCCGCAAGCCTTTTCTGACTATCAAGACAAGGTGTTATTGATTGTCAATACTGCGAGCAAATGCGGCTTTACCCCGCAGTTTGAGGGGTTAGAGGCGCTACATGAACAATATAAAGATAAAGGTTTGGTCGTTGTGGGCTTCCCTTGCAATCAATTCGGTAGCCAAGACCCTGGTAGTAATGAAGAGATCGGGGCGTTTTGTCAAAAGAATTACGGCGTAAGCTTTCCAATGATGGCAAAGGTCGACGTCAACGGCAAAGATGCTCATCCTATTTTTGATTGGCTTAAAGAACAAAAAGGCGGCTTACTGACAGACGGTATTAAGTGGAATTTCACCAAGTTCTTAGTTGGTAGTGATGGTCAGGTGATCGATCGTTATGCGCCAACGACCAAACCTGAAGCCATGACCGCTGATATTGAAAAAGCTTTGGCCAAATAATCCGTTATTTCTTAATAAAATAAAAGAATATTGGCTTTATCGTTAAATATAAAGCCAATAAAAACATGGGATTGTCATTATGCTTATAAAATCGTTAAAAAATAGCGAATAAAAAGGCAAATAATATTTGACAGGCAGGTGTAAATCTATATAATACACACCCACAGCAAGGGGCTTTAATTAAGTTCTATGTTGTTGAAATTATCGTCAAGATATTTCAGTATTAACTAGAGAGTGACTACTTTAGTTAATCAAAGCTTTAGAAAATTCTATTTAAAGAATTTTCTCTTGCGGATAAATACCTACTTTATGTAGGTGCTGAGTTTTTAGAATTTACGACAATGTAAATTCTCTTGCGCTCGGACGAAGCAGTGCTTCGTTATATCCTCGCTCAGGGTGATTAGCTCAGTTGGTAGAGCGTCTGCCTTACACGCAGAATGTCGGCGGTTCGAATCCGTCATCACCCACCACTCTTTTTAGCGAGTGTCTCTGTAATAAGAGAAGATGCTAAAAACGACCTAAGCAGCGGTAGTTCAGTTGGTTAGAATACCGGCCTGTCACGCCGGGGGTCGCGGGTTCGAGTCCCGTCCGCTGCGCCATATTTAAAACTTAGTTTTAATACAAAAGTTTCAACCTCAAACATTAGATTGTTTGAGGTTTTTTTGTGTCTGAATTCTGATGTAAGTATCTGGTTTAGACGCAAAACGGCATAGCTATTATTAACGAGGACGTATTGATCACTATTTTAAAATAATGGTTCAATTCTTTTTAGCGAAAATTTCTATCTTATTAACGAGTAACTTGGGCAGGTAATAGTCATTGAGGTGCGCTTTTGGATATTGCTCGTTGATCCAAGTGACGTAATTATCAGCAGTCAACTGTCCTTGATATATCAGATACAAAGCGTGCAGGGCGACGCTACGGGATAATCCCATCACGCATTGGAAGTTAATCAGTACCATATTGTCAGGCAGCTGTTTATGCGTGATATTAGTCGCTATACCAATGTTTGCTAAGGCATCGTTTGCTAAGGTATCTATCTGTTTAAACAGATGAATAAAATCCTGAGCAGCAACCTCTCTTAAAGACTGTAAATCCAACAGTGGAAAATAAAGATATTTAATTTTAATAGCGGTAAATGATAGGTAAGTATTGCAGAGTGATGAGCTGTTATTATTAACGTCTAATTTGTGTACTTCCGCCTGAGTATTTAGCGCTTTTTTTAAGCTCAAATTATGGCTATTGGTTTCAACAGCGGAGTCAATCACAATAATTGTCGAAAATTTTGAAAAATACAAATAGTGTCTATTATTCATTTGCGACAAGCCAAATAATTTTGGCGTAGCGATCGCATATATAGAGTCCGCTATTTTATAGTTCGAGCCCATATCAGTATGACTCAATAAGCCAGAATTTGACTGTTTATGTTGAGTGAATTGATAGCGTTGTCCGACATACCACATCAGTCGGTAGCCCAATAATAATGGCGCAAATATCAACCAAGTAGACAGTCGTAAGCGCCCTTGCTTATCCTTTGCAAACCAACGTTTATCACGAGTTTGGTTGGGGTGTTGATACGCCCATGCCAAACCCAAAAAACTTAACGCCCAGTACGTGGCGACTACAGAATACAACCCTGCAAAAGTGCCAGAGGCAACGCTTCTATTGAGCATGAATCCTGCTATCGATAGAATTAAAAATCCTGATATCGCCACCACTAAATACTTTAAAACTAAATTATTACGCAGCTTATTGATCATGATCAGTACAAGCGCCGCCAGTAATAAGCCACCGGCAATATCTAAAAGATGATGTTGATAAGTCAGGACGGTGGAGACGATGATGAGACTACAGATACAACAAAGTGCTAGGCGATATAGAGCGGATTTTGAAAGTTGCCATAAAGACGTCCCCAGTAATACAGCATATGCCACATGCAGGGAAGGAAACTGGTTAAAAGGTTTGTCGGTTATATGCAAAAACTGATAGCCATAATGCGCCCAGCCTAATACAGTAGGGCGCTCAAAAGTAAATTTGGCGGGGAATATATAAAAGATAAAACAGGCGAAAAGCGTGGCTAAGATTAATTTTCCTGTTAATAAGGAAAGTTGTGCTGGTGTTTTTACCATAAAAAAGCCGGCACAAAACAGCATGATTGACCAGCTATAAGGCACAATCATCGGTGGGATGAAAGGAATCGCTACATCAATCGGTGTGGCGAGGTTATAAACTTTCTTAGGCCATACAGAGTTAATGCTACTTAATTCAGAAAATTGGATATCATAAAACAGCGCTTGCGCATAGAGATTAGTCAAAGAGTACAGCATAGCAAAGACGCCAAAAGCGCAGGCTAAGGAGATCCATCTAGATATCATGGAAAGAGGTGAATTACTGGTCATAGGGTTTGTCTAATCATTGCCATAATGCAAGTGCTATAAATAGCATAAAACAGCAGATTTTGACACAAAGTAGGTTTAGACTAATCGCAATGTTTGGATATTTTCATGGTTAGATGTGCTCAAAAATTGAAAAAATACGACCGTCACGATGGTAATGAAGGAAAGTAATAATTATGAATCAAATCAGCGAATGGGTACTCAGTATTATGGCAAAGTTTGGCTACTTTGGTATTGTATTTGCCATGTTTGCCGAAAACGTTTTTCCACCTATCCCTTCTGAAGTCATTATGCCAGCAGCTGGTTTCGCCGCGTCGAGAGGTGATTTAAATTTAATCTTAGTCATCCTTGCTGGCACGTTAGGTGCTTCACTTGGTGCGTTACCGTTATATTATTTAGGTCGTATATTCGATAAAGAACGTTTGATCGCGGTTACCGAAAAATATGGTAAATACGTGCTCGTTAAACCTGATGACGTTGCCTCTGCAAATGAGTGGTTCGATAAACATGGTAAAACAGCCGTGTTCTTTGGCCGTATGGTGCCTGGCGTTCGTTCGCTCATTTCTATCCCTGCTGGCATGAACAATATGCCGCTGCTGCCTTTTTTAGCATTGACGGCTTTAGGCTCGAGTATATGGACAGCGGCGTTGACGTTGGCGGGATATTATCTCGGACAGAACTATGAGGTCGTCGAAGGGATATTAGCCCCTTACTCTAAAGGGTTTGGCATACTGATCGTTGTAATTATTATCGGTTGGCTTATTAAGCGCCGTCGGCAACCGTAAATGATGTCCGTTTTATTCGAGAAATATTTAGGGCGTGTCCTCAACCTGAACAAAAGCGACTAAATGGGCTAAAAATAGCTAACTCTTGCCAAACTACGTCAAATAGCTAGTCAATATCTCGATATTATCTGCACTATTTTCCTTGTTTGGCTACCATTTATCTTATTTTTATCACCATTTTCAGATTGAGGACACGCTCTAGTAGCCGCTATTTTTATTATATGGTCAAAGCTCAATAGCATCATGTGAGCTATGCTGAAAAAACCGTACACCTAAACTTGGTAAACTAAGCGTATTAATCGGAGTTTATCATGACCAAGAAAATAAGAAGCTACAGTGACGAATTTAAAGCCGAGGCCGTCAAGAAGATAGCAGACAATAATGGCAATATCTCAGCGACCGCAAAGCACCTTGGCATCGCCATGCAGACCTTATCTAATTGGCATAATAAAGCCAATCAAGGCAAGCTTATCGGCACAGAACAATATGATCCTGATCTTATGACGGCTCTTCAGGAAATAAAGCAGCTCAAACGACAGCTTAAAGTAGCCGAAGAGGAACGAGAGATATTAAAAAAGGCGACGGCGTACTTTGCCAATGAGGAACGTTAAGAAACAGTCTAGTAGACTGTTTTAGTGACGCAAGACGTAGGGCTATGCCCGCAGTGACAGTTAGTGAAGTAGGCCTTTATCAAAAACAACGATCTCTTCTTTAGTATCACTACTATGTGTCGTGTACTAAAGGTTAAGCATTCTAGCTACTATTATGACTGGCTGAGTCGTGATATCAGTGAGCAACAGATACACCGTAACCAGTCTGAGCTACTTGTCAGAGCGGCACATAGTGAAACAAAAGCATGTTATGGTGCTGATCGACTGCACGCAAAGCTGATAGAGCAAGGGCACGATATTAGCCTATATATGGTCAGAAGCATTAAAGAAGAACATGAAATCAAATGCCGTCGTCACAAACGCTTTAAAATCACCACTGATTCCAACCATAACAAGCTTGTCTATCCAAACATACTAAATCAGCAATTTGATGCTAAGCATCCTAATGAATCGTGGGTCAGTGATATTACTTATATCTGGACCAATGAGGGTTGGTTGTATTTAGCTGGAGTCAAAGATTTATACACCAAAGAGCTGGTCGGGTATGCTATCAATAAGCGAATGACCGCAGATTTAGTATGTCGTGCACTCAATATGGCAATCAAAAATAAACGTCCAAGCCAAGGATTGATTGTGCACTCTAACAGAGGCAGCCAGTATTGTAGTCATGCCTATCACAAAATCATCAAGTAGCATAATTTCAAAGGCTCAATGAGTGGTAAAGGCAATTGTTTCGACAACGCACCCATAGAAAGCTTTTGGGGCACATTAAAGAATGAGCTAGTGTATCACCAAGACTATAAAACAAGGTTTGTAGCAATCAATGATATCATCGGCTATATCGAGCTGTACTACAACCAAGCGAGGATTCAAAAGAGTTTAGGCTATAAGTCGCCAAGACAGGTGTGGTTTGACTATTATCGTAAAGCTGCTTGATTCAAATCTCCCAAGTTTAACTGTACGGATTTGACGGCAGGGGTCATATCGTCAATTCCTCTCATACCTGTTTGAGGATGAAAGTAGTGGAGCCAATCAGCTGATCGCTAATAAAAAACCACCCGAAGGTGGCTTAAATAATTAATTATACTAAGTCATCTAAATCAGGTAGATTTGATGAATCTTCAACACCGAATGCCATTTGTCCTAATTTCTTAAAGTCGATGTATTGGATTTCAATCAAGTCAGGTAAGAGACTAAGATGCACAAAGATATTCATTTTATCGACATTTTTGATAGACGCATTGTCACTTATGGCAAGGGCAGGAACGAAGCCAAACATCTCGTCATAGTCGAGCGCACCAAACTTTTTCACACAACGCTTGAATAGGGGTTTACCGTTATTGTCTTCCATATCTGTATATTTAATCTGTTTAAACCCAAAAAACATAGCTAATTCTTGATTGGATTTTCCATACGCTATTTCTTTTGCATTACCTTTCTTTTGGTATATCCAACCTAGAGTAGGAGTGATTTCAAATGTGAATCCTGATTTTTCACCCCAAACGTATAATTCGCCAAAGCCACTTCGAGCGATCACATAATAGTTATCTTGCCTCATAACCTCATCGCCGAGCCATGTAGTCAGATCTTCTTCGTAGTCAGCTGGATTAACTATCCAAAATAAGCCTTTTTTAAAGCGACAAAACCCTAAACGCTCCCAATAGAATAGTAGTTTATCAGGCAATCTACCACGATAACGATTAAAAATAGCTTGTGCAACTGGCTGCTGCCAATCAGGTTGTCCAAAGTCTTCCATGAAAAGATCAAAGTCTTCATCTATAATAAATGTACTCATTTAAATGTCCTTTAGTCATATTTTATTTACATCTATTTAGTTCAACGTTCATTTTGGTTTGCCCGCCTTGTTTTAAAGCTTCTTTAGCGGCTTTATCCATCTGTGCAACTCTACTATTTGCTTCAACTTTATTAGACCATTGTCCACCTATGGACTTATTCACATCAGCACGACCCAGTCGATTAATTTTATCTTTACCACCTGCAATCATATCAGGATCATGTAGAGCATTCAGGTCTTTCATTATTTCAGGAGTGCGTTTGTTCGCTATTTTAGCTTCAGAAGCCGTCTTGCCTTGCTTGCGATAGCTTCTCTGTAATGATTCAGAAATATCGTTTTCGTATTTATTTCTAGCTTTAGTCTGCTCACTTCCTGTTCCTTTACGCTGGTTTTTATTGTAGGAGGCGCGGCCAGCTAGATACTCATCTACAGTTAAATTATTGATGCCATCTTGTTGACCTTTAAGTTGTTTATAATAGTCTTTCTCAAATTTTGCATTTGCTTTACTGTCTTTAGAAAATCTGCTTTTTAAGTCTTTGCTTGGCTTAAAGCACTTCGGCTTATGCTGCTTCATAACTCCTTTTCTAGCAGGTCTCGACGTGATACTACTATTATGATTAACCGTTTCACCAGAAGCGTTCCTGTTGGTTGAAGCTAAGGCTGTGCTGGGTTTTGTGCCAGCAGCTTTACCAACGCCTGCATGATTAACACTCGCTGTAGCCGGTGTCATTTTCGACCAGCCATTTATCTCATTAATAATTTGCTGAGCGAAACGATCAAAGTCTTTTTGAATTTGAATTAACTTTTGCTTATTAGACTTACTTAAACTATTGAGAAACTTAGGGGTCAAGATACTGTTAAGTAAGCCTTTTAGTTTACTGACATCTAACGCTTTTTTTAAAGCTTGCTCTGCATTACCTTTACCAAATTTTCTGATAAAGGCAAATAGATCAGCAGGGTTTTTACCGCCAATCTTGATAGCTTTAATAGCACTTTTAACTGCATCACCAAAGACTGGTATCAGCCCTATTAATGCTGCTATGAGTAAGAACCATAATGTAATATCGGAGGGTTTATCTTTAAGGCTCATGACTGCCTTGATGATGTCTCGCGCATCAATAAGCTGTCCTGCAATAGGAACTGCACCGATCACAATTTCAGCAAATAGTGCCCAAGACGAGGTGTTTTCACCTGCTAGAAACGAACCTGTCTCTTCTTTTAATGCTTCAAACCAGCCTGTGGGTTTTTCTTGTTTGGCTTTTTTATATTTTTGAGGAGTGTAATCCTTCCCTATGTTACTAATCCCTAGTGCGCCGCCGCCAAAGCCATTACTACTCATATACCATCCTCCATATCTATATCAGGCTTGAAGTCAGCAGGGTCTTCACCATAATAAACATGAGCTTGACCCTTAGGCACACCTTCTAAACGAGCAAAGCCATTTTTATCTAAAATGCCTTCTCTGACAGAGCCATCTGCGAACTCGACACGGTAGGGCGCACTGCTTACTGGAGTCTCATCATCGTGTAGATAATTAAGCTCGATAAAGGTTGGTGGTTCGTCCAAGATATTAGAAGGTAAGCCTGATACAAATTGACCATCAACTCCGCCCCCAGCCTTACTGTGCTTACCTGCTTTTTCCGTCACCTCTTTGGCGGCGATAGTGATATTGCTACCATCCAAAGTAATACTCGCACCGCCTGCCGTTATCGTCACTTTATTGGTTGCCACGACTTCTACCTCTTTGGTGGAGGAGGCGATGTTCACATCTTGCTTGGCGGTTGCTTCCAGTTTCCCTGTATGGGCGGATAGGGTGATATTTTCTTTGGCATTGGTCATACTAAACTGACCATCGGCTATGATATTGAGTGATTCGCTACTGACTTGATGATGACTATCGCCACTACTAATCATCATGTCCGTTTGCGTAGTACTAATTATCTCACCCATACTTCTGTGAATCAGTATATCGTCACTGACATAACTTGTGTCTGCTGCGCTGTCGATTAGCGTGTAAGGTGTTTGCTGATGGGTTTTAGTGTCTTGTTCCTTGGCGATACTCTCTAACTGAGTTTTAATGTTGGCATGATCATTAACTGACCGTCCAAGCCCAGAGGCAAGTTGCGTTAACCGCTCAGTCAAGTGCTGACCACCCAATGCCGTTTGGGTCAGAGTAGGGGTATGGTGCTGATAGTTATGTTGCTGTGCTTGGAGGTGGGTTTGCGGCTGGGTGGAGAGGACGAGGGTGTTGGCATATTTGATGTTGATGTGACTATTACTAGTGAGCAAGAACTTTTAGATCATTAATAAGAATTGGTAAATTTCGTACTTGTCATTTTAAGAAAAGCTTGTTTTTAAGTTCATGTTTAGAAGTTTCGAAATCCTCAGCATTGCATATTGTATTTAATTTTTTATTAGTGGGAAGACTAATCCAACCATCTTGATAGCTGAATTTATATGCATCATAACTTTCCTGAGATGAAAGACAACAGGCAAAAGAGCCTGCTAAGGCTTTGCACTCTTTACCATTTATACTTGCTTCAACGATATTAAGATTTGGTGCACCTAAAAGCTCTGCAGAGAAATAATCTAATCCTTTATCATCACTCGGTATGATCTCACTAATAATATCAATACCATCCAGATTAAGGTCGTAATGGTTTAGTTTATTAGTGCTATAGCTCAAAGAAGGAATTTCAGGTATATAAGTAACAATAGCATCTAATCGTGTAGGAATATTAGTTTGTGTAGAGTATAAGCTTCTTGATTGGTCATCAAAAGTAGCAATAAACTTATTATTTTTTAGTATGAATATATGTTCAGTATTTTCAGTACTTGATAAGATTGTAAATCCATTAACCTCATAGCTCTTATAGTCGTTTGCAAATACACCATTATCCTTGATTTTAGTATCGAAGTTCTCAATATCATTAGCTGAAAAACCATATTTCTCTAAATCAGATTTGTCGATATAGTCTATTAATGAAACTTTTTTAGGTTCAGCTAAATTTGAGTCATAACGGCATGACGTTAAAAGAACAATACTACTAAGTAGTAGTAAGTCGTTAATTTTCATTGACATAATATTCTTATCTCTCATTTCATCATTTTAATTATTTTTCATTTTCTAGTGAAGAATAAACTCTGATAGAAGTAATATTCTTTGGTAAAGACTCAAATTTATCGTATTTACTTATTGCACTCTCTGTTAAATCAATAGCTCGAAATCCGACTAGTATATCTTCATGATCATTTGATCTATAGGCAAAATCGGCATCGTATAAATCAGTATTAGTTTCAGACTTTCTTGAGTGATAATCTAAATAAGTGATATTAAGGTCTTTTAAATCTAATTGAAATTCAGGTGTAATGAATTGATTGTCAGCATTTTTGATATAAATATTTCTGGCTTTGCTATCATTTAGATAAGTAAATACAGTAGTATGAATATCTACTGTTTCAAAACTGTATCTGATCCATTTGTCGGCTTTGGGATAAAAAGGTTTATAGATACCAAGAACATTTGATTCTGAAACTAGATCTGTTTCATTGGCAGTCAATCTAATAGCAGCCTTTGTTATTTCTGTCATGTTTTTACCATTAGAATGAGCGATTGATTGTGTGTCATTTGCTTTTATTAGTGCGTTGTTTAGTGATAGTCCACCTTGCATCACAGAGTCTCCAATTTGCGTGTTTTCCGAAGTTTCACAACTTACGAATAAGAAAAGAGCTGAAATAACTAGAGCGACCTTGATCATTTTAAATTCTCACTATTTATTATCTTCACAGATTAGAATGATAAGAATGTTTGGCAATAGCGCTAGGTACGGTAGTACCTTCCATGGGTTTCCACTTGTCTTCAAGATATATAGGATCAAACAAATCAACTCCATTGTGTTTGTATAAAAACGGTTGACCATATTTTGTTCTAAACTGATCATACCAAGAATACGGGTTTACAAACATTGCTCCTGTAAAAGGTACTTTCCGTCCATCGATATATGAAGGTTCAAATAAGAAGTTTGACCCCTGCCGTCAAATCCGTACAGTTAAACTTGGGAGATTTTAGTTACGCCGCTTGACGATAATAGTCAAACCACACCTGTCTTGGCGATTTATAGCCTAAACCCTTTTGAATTCTCGTTTGGTTGTAGTACAACTCGATATATCTAATGATATCGGTAATAGCGGCAAATCTGGTCTTATAGTCCTGATGATATACCAGCTCATTCTTTAATACACCCCAGAAGCTCTCTATGGGTGCGTTGTCATAACAATTACCTTTGCCACTCATTGAGCCTATAAACTGATGCTGTTTAATAATCTTATGATACGCATGGCTACAATACTGACTGCCTCTGTCAGAGTGAACAATTAGTCCCTTGCTTGGTCTCTTATTCTTAATTGCCATGTTCAATGCTTTGCAAACTAAGTCAGCGGTCATACGTTTGTTGATGGCATAGCCAACCAGCTCTTTGGTATACAAGTCTTTAACGCCTGCTAAGTACAGCCACCCCTCGGTTGTCCAGATATAGGTGATATCACTGACCCATGCTTCGTTAGGGCGGTTGACGTCAAACTGCTGATCGAGCACGTTGTCATAGACCAGCTTGTTGTGGTTTGAGTCGGTAGTAACTTTAAAACGCTTATGACGACGGCATTTGATACCGTGTTCTTCCTTGATGCTTCTGACCATGTATGGGCTGATATCATATCCTTGCTCATTTAGATGCGCATGCAGACGCTCAAAGCCGTAGCGCTCCTTTGTTTCACTGTGTGCCGCTTTGATTAGTAGCTCAGACTGGTTACGATGTATCTGCTGAGCGCTGATGTCACGACCCAGCCAGTCGTAGTAACTTGAGGGTCTAATATGTAGTACACGGCACATGCTACTGATGCGAAAGAGTTGCTGGTTGTCTTTAACAAAGGCGTACTTTACTAGCTGTGTTTGGCGAAGTACGCCGTCGCCTTTTTTAGAATTTCGCGCTCCTCTTCGGCAACTTTCAGCTGTCGCTTGAGGCGCTTATTCTCTTCTAGCACGGCCATTAGCTGTGGGTCATATTGCTCAGTCCCTGCAAGCTTGCCTTGAGTGGCTTTGTTTTGCCAGTTAGATAGCGTTTGCATGGCTATGCCAAGCTGCTTTGCAGTCGCTGAAATATTACCCTTATTGTCTGCTATCTTCTTAATAGCTTCGGCTTTAAATTCATCGCTGTAGGTTCTTACTTTCTTGACCATGGTAAACTCCTCTTTGAGTCGTTAGTTTACCAAGTTTAATTGTACGGTTTCTTCAGCATAGCTCAGTTAGCTGTTCCACTAGGTGTAGTAATATAACCCTTACCACTAGGCGTATCAATGTTTGCGTCGTCTAAAACATCTTTTGCCGCTTCTGCACAAGTATCATTCATATATGCTGTATATTTTTCTTCACCTGATATAACCTTCTTCTTAAATTGGTCAGCTTGCTTTTTAATTGCTATTAACTGTTTTTTGCTTATTCTAAATTTGTAGAGTCTTGAAACTTCAGTAATGGGGTAGTTTATAGTAGCGGGACGTCTTCCACTAAACTCATCAATTCCTGCTGCTAACTCTCGCTTTGTTGGTGTTGCGGCACCCTTTGGACCAAAACTATATACTGTTATGATCTTTCCATTTTTCACTGTGAAAAAGAATGCATGCCCATAATCAACATTGAGATTTTGAGTATTATTACGAAAAGCAGTAGCTATATGATTGACTTCAAAACCAACTACTAAGTAATACTGATTCGAAATTACTTGAACTTGGTTGTTAGAAATCATAGGTAGAGTACGATTAAGAGTATTTTTATTATATTTACTCATTAGCTTCACTCCCATAGTCATCCTGCCAATTGAGGTCTATATGAATATTAATCTCCTCTTCACTATTAGACTGAAAACGTTCAGTCCAACCCTTTTCATCGGTAGTACCCTCAAACGTTTCGCCAGTTGTTTTATTAATAGCTCTATAAGGCATATTAGCATAAGGTACATTGTCTTCATCTACAAACTGCTGTACCAAATTATAAACACCATCCATCAGCGTCTTTTTATCAGGAATTATGCTAGGCAACCCCGCCAATCCCAACCCATCCCTTCCACCTCCAGCCTTACTGTGCTTCCCAGCTTTCTCCGTAAACTGTTTCGCTGCAATCGTAATGTCAGCACCATCAAGCGTGATCCTGGCACCACCAGCCGTCAGCGTAATTTTATTCGTCGCTACTATCTCAACCTCTTTGGTGGAGGAGGCGATGTTCACATCTTGCTTGGCGGTTGCTTCCAGTTTCCCTGTATGGGCGGATAGGGTGATATTTTCTTTGGCATTGGTCATACTAAACTGACCATCGGCTATGATATTGAGTGATTCGCTACTGACTTGATGATGACTATCGCCACTACTAATACTCATATCTTGCTGAGTAGTGCTAATCATCTCGCCCATAGTTCTATGAATAATGGTATCGTCGCTCACATAGCTTATGTCAGCTGCGCTATCTATCAGCGCGAATGGCATTGTTTGATGGGTATTGGTTTGTTGTTCTTCTGCGATAGTCTCAAGTTGCGTCTTAATCGCGTTATGATCTTTGACGTTATGTCCAAGACCTGTTGCCAGTTGCGTTAAACGTTCAGTTAAGTGCTGACCACCAAGAGCAGTTTGAGTCAGAGTCGGTGTATGCTGCTGATAGTTATGCTGTCCAGATTGTGCGTGGGTGCGTGGGTTTGCGGCTGAGTGGAGAGTAGTAAATATAAAAAACCACCCGAAGGTGGCTTAAGTAAAATAATAACAAACTAACCTTTTTCACCCTCAAACTGCCAAATAACCT